>NZ_JBVINN010000022.1:0-138086 GCF_055579305.1 Kitasatospora sp. NPDC032757
TTTTTGCCCGGGAGGGGGTCCCCCCCCCCAAAACCAACCTCTACCCCGGGGCGTTAGGCACCAGATTCCTCCCCCTCCCCCCCCTCCCGGCCCCCCTCCCCCCCCCCCCCCCCCCTCCCCCCCCCCCCACGCACGGCATCCGGACAAAGGGGGCGCGGCTCACGTCTCCCGGCCGCGGGCCACCTCGGCCGCCCAGCCGATCCCGATCACCAGCGCGAGCACCACGAGCACCGCACCGAGCGCGATCGACGTCCAGCCCCCGCTGGTCAGGCTGTCCAACTGCTCCTGGTAGGTGGTGTCGTGCGGCTCGGGCATCCCCTCGGAGAACGATCCGGTGACCTTGGGGTGGCAGATGTCGCCCGGCTCCATCGGCCGGCCGTAGCAGGTGGGCACCACCGTGTGCAGTTTGCTGACGCCGGACAGGACCAGGCCGGCCCCGCCACCGAGCACAACGAGCAGGATCACGATTCCCATGACCGTCGCGGCCCCCGTCCCTCGTACGGCCGCCGGCCGGCGCGCCCTCGAACGCTTCGACGCGGCACCTACCCCGGCCGGTTCCGCCGAACCGGGCTCCCGCCGTGTCCTCGGGCACACGGCCGCCCGGCGGCGTCACGGCCTCCGAGGATGCGGCCGCCGGGCGGTGCGCCTCAGCCGTGGGCCGCCTTGCCGTCGGCGGCGATCGCCACCAGGCCCTTCTCGGTCGGGCCGTAGAGCCGGCCGCCGCCGGCCCAGTACGGCACAGGGGTCGCACTGCCGCCGCTGGGGTGGAAGTCGAAGGTCCAGCGGGGGGAGCCGGTGGCCGGATCCAGCGCCCGGACCTTGCCGTGGACCCAGATGTAGAGGGTCTCGTCCGCGTAGTGCGCGGCCATGTCGTGGAGCAGCCCGCTGGGCAGGGAGCCCGACCAGCGGACGGCACCGGTCTTGGCATCGAACGCCTGGACGACCGTACAGGCCTTCGCGTAGTGCGCTCCCAGGGCGTAGACGGTGGTGCCGTCGGGGCTCGCCACCGCCCCCTTGAAGGCCCACTCCCCGGCGGACTGCCAGGCCACCTTCCCGTCCGCCGGGTCGACCGCGTAGAGCCGGTCGCCCAGGTAGAGGAAGTAGCCTCCGGCCGAACTGTGCTGGCCGTCGCCGAAGAAGGGCAACATGTTGACCGTGGCGCCGCTGCCCGGAGCCAGCTGCTGCCAGAGGCTCTTGCCGCCGTCGTTGACGTCGAGGGCCTCCAGCTTCCCCGTCTTCTTGTAGGTGTTGAGGTCCAGGTCGTAGGTCTCCCACAGCAGGCGGGTCCCGGTGGAGGGGATCGAGAGCCTGGTGGTCTCCGTCACGCCTCGCGCTCGGACGAGCTGCCACCGGAGCTGACGCGTCGCCGGATCCACCGCCCACACGAAGCCCCCCGTGTAGGCGACCGGGGCCTTCGGGTCGGGGAGACGGAAGGTGCCGATCGCCTCCCCGTGGACGTAGACGAGGTTGTCGAGGAGTCCCACCACCGAGGCGGAGCGGGCGATCCGCAGGTCCGGCCGGTTCAAGGTCCAGGCGACGGTTCCGGTCGCGAGGTCGACGGCTTTGAAGACGTACGTCAGGTCGGTCTCGCCGCCGTACCCCATCACGTAGGCCATGCCCCCGCCGACCGCCACCGGGCAGTCGCCGCTGCCGACCCCGGCCGGCGCGGAGTAGTTGGTCAGCGGTCCCCAGCGGGGCTTCCCCGCCCGGTCGAACGCCGAGACGCCCTTCATTCCCGCGACGACGACGGTGTCACCCTCGCCCGTCACCGCGATCAGCGGCTCGTCCACCGGCGCCGTCCACAGCGGGGTCGCCAGGACGTCCGTGTCCAGCGAGCGCGAGTAGTCGGTCGGGTTCGCGGCCGGGGTCGGCGGCGGGCTGCCGGAGCCCGTCCCGGGCCCGGCAGCGGACTGCGGCTTGTCGCGGTCGCCCGTCCGGGTGAGGAACAGCGCGGTGCCACCGCCGGCCGCGGCCACCGCCCCGCCGGCCAGACCGAGCAGCAGCTTGCGGCGGCCGGGCCGGGCCGGGGGTGCGGGCGTGACCCGGCCGAGCAGCAGCGTCGGCTGCCCCGTCGGCACCTCGGCCGCAGGCCCCACCGGCGGCGGCCCGGCGGGTCCGCCCGGCCCGGGAGGCAGCGGCGGCTGGACCGGCGGGAGCGACGGGGGTGGCGGGGGCGCGGCGGCCGCCAGCGGGGCCATCACCGCTGCCGCCTCCTCGATCGCCGCGACCAGCACCGGGTGCAGCCACGTCCCCGGTGTCAGCGGTCCCACCCCCTGGGAGGCGGCGAGCTGCTGCGGCGTCGGCCGGTCCCCCGGGGCCTTGGCCAGGCAGGCCGCGACCAGCAGCCGCACCCCGCCGGGCACCGCCGCGAGGTCCGGCTCCTCGCTCACCACCTTGCGCAGCATCTCCAGCGGATGCCCGCCGTCGAACGGCCCGGTCCCGCCGGTGGCGGCGAACGCCAGGGTCGAGCCGAGCGAGAACACGTCGCTCGCCGCGCTCGCCCGCTCCCCCATGGCCTGCTCCGGCGACATGAAGGCGGGCGTGCCGAAGATCGCGCCCTCGGCGGTCAACGCGGTGCCGTCGGCCGCCCGCGCGATGCCGAAGTCGATGACGTGCGGCCCGTCCAGCGCCAGCAGCACATTGCTCGGCTTGAGGTCCCGGTGGGTCAGCCCGACGGCGTGGATGTTCCTCAGCTCCTCGGCGATCCCGGCCGCCAGGATGCGCAGCACGTGCTCGGGGAACGCGCCGACCAGCCGGACCGCCTCGTCCAGCGCGACCCCCGGCACGAAGGCGGTCGCCATCCAGGGCACCGGCGCGTCGGTGTCGGCGTCCACGACCGGAGCGGTGAACGCCGAGGAGGCAGCCCTGGCCGCCGAGACCTCGGCCCGGAACCGCGCGCGGAACTTCGCGTCACCGGCCAGCTCGGGCCGGACCAGTTTGACCGCGACGGTCCGTCCGCCGGCCGACCGGCCGAGGTAGACCACCCCCATGCCGCCGGCCCCCAGCCGGCCGAGCAGGGCGTACGGGCCGATCCTGGACGGGTCGTCGGATTCCAGCTGGCGCATGTTCAGGACCCCTTCGCGGGCAGGGAGGTGATCGTGCGGGTGGCCGTGTCGGAGACGCAGAGCCGCCCGGCACCGGCGGTCCAGGCCAGACTCAAGGTGTCCTTCCCCTTCAGCCCGGAGTACTTCCAGCGGGCCTTCCCGTTCGCCGGGTCGAGGGCCCAGATCACGGCGTCGGGCCCCATCCGGTAGAGGTTGCCGTCGGCGCAGAGCAGGCGGGCCCCGAGGAGGGCGGCCTCCGGAGAGTCGAGCGGCAGCGGCGTACTCCAGCCGGTGCGACCGTTCGCCGGGTCCAGCGTGCCCACCGAGTACCCGGCGTCCGCGTCCCTCCGGAGGAAGTACAGGACGCTGCCGTCCTCGCTGCCGGGGAAGCCGTCGCCGCGCGGGGTGGCGCCGACGACGCCGCTCACCGTCCACGCCGGGCTGCCCTTGTCGTCCGGGTCCAGGGCTGTCAGCGTGCTGTCCTTGTCGAGGGCGAGGACGTACTTCCCGGCGGCGCCGAGGCCGAGCGCCGGGAGCCTGCGCTCCCAGGCGACCCCGCCCTTCGCGTCCAGGGCCTTCAGCTGGTCGAAGTTGGAGACCACGATCCGGTCGCCCTGCGGCATCGCCGTCTGGACCAGCATCGTGTCCTCGCCGTACACCCAGAGGCTCCGGCGGGCGGCGAGGTCCACCGCCCAGACGTGGGTGCCACTCGGGGCGGCTCCACGGTCCTTGCCGTCGCCCGTGCCGAGCAGGTAGGCCTTGCCGGCGCGGATCCCGGCGAAGGCGACGACGCCCGTCAGGTTCTTCTGGTCCTGCGCCAGCCTCCAGTCGAGCTTCCCGTCGGCCAGGGTGAAGCTCAGGAGTTCGGGCGCCAGTGCCCCCTGGCCGGGGACGTAGAGCCGGCCGCCGTCCAGCGCGGCGACGGGCCGCGGGGTGGTCGGGTCGATCGCGAAGACGCCGCCAGTGGTGGTGCCGTCCACCGTCCACTTGGTCTTCCCGGCATCGTCCACGCCCCAGATCTTCAGGATGGAGACGCAGACCACCACGCCTTCGGCGGAGAGCACCTGGGGGCAGGGATTCGGCTGCGTCACCTGCCAGCTCGGTCTGGCCTCGGGAACGTCGAGGCCGGACGGCCGCACGAGGGCGGTCGGCGTACCGCTCGAACCGCCTGCCGTGGCCGTGCCGCCGGCACCGGTGCTGCCTCCGCGGTCGTCCAGCAGGGCGATCGTGGTGGCGGTCCCGGCCGCCGCGAGCACGCCGCCGCCGATGCCCAACAGCACGGCCCGGCGGCTCGGGCGGCGGCCGGGTAACGCCTCCGGGGGCACCGCGTCCGGGGGCACCAGGTCCGCAGGGAACGGCCGCATGGCCCCGGGCGGGCCCTGCGGCGTGGCGTGTGGCGGGCCGTCCGGTGGAGCGGCGGGAGGGGCCGGCATCGGCCCGGGCAGCGCCGTCAGGACACCCCGGACGCCGAGGACGTCCGCCGCGACGGCCTGCGGGAGCCAGCCGCCCGCCGGATCCGGGCGGCCGATCCGCTCCACCAGCTCGACGAGCTGGCCCGGCGCCGGGCGGTGGTTCGGATTCTTGGCCAGACACGCGGCGACCAGGTGCCGGATCCCGTCCGGCAGCCCGCCCAGGTCCGGTTCGGTGTTCACCACGCGGAAGAGCACCGCCGCCCCGACGCCGTCGCCGAACAGCCGGGTGCCGAGCGCCGCGTAGGCGACCGTCGAGCCGAGCGCGAACACGTCGCTCGCCGGGGTGAGCGGCTCCCCCAGCGCCTGCTCCGGCGACATGTACGGCGCGGAGCCGATGACCGCGCCGGTCGTGGTCAGCCCGGTGCCGTCGGCCGCCCGGGAGATGCCGAAGTCGATGACGTGCGGCCCGTCCAGCGCCAGCAGCACGTTGCCGGGCTTCAGGTCACGGTGGATCAGCCCGGCGCGGTGCACCTCGGCCAGCGCCTCCGCCAGCCCGGCGGCCAGCGTCCGCACGGTCTCCTCGGGCAGCGGGCCGTGCCGGGCCACCGCCTGCTGGAGCGAGACGCCGACCACGAACGCGGTCGCCATCCAGGGCGTCGCGGCCTCGGTGTCGGCGTCCACCACCGGCGCGGTGAACGCTCCGGCGACCCGGCGGGCCGCCGCGACCTCCTGCCGGAAGCGCGCTCGGAAGGACCCGTCCTCGGCCAGCTCCGGCCGCACCACCTTGACCGCGACGGTCCGCCCGCCGGCCGACCGCCCCAGATACACCGCGCCCATGCCACCGGCCCCGAGCCGCCCCACGAGCGTGTACGGCCCGACCTGTTGCGGGTCCGCGGCGCCGAGTTGCTCCAACGTCTCCCCCTCCCGTGAGCCCTCACAGGCTAGGGGGAACGCGGCGGGCATGACAGGCGATCAACCGCTTTCCCACAAGATGCCCTCGGGGGAGACGGCGGGAGCGGTCACCGGCGGCCGGTGCGGACAGCCGTCGCCGGGGCGGCAAAACGGTGGCACCGTCCCGTACCGGCGTTCCAGGCTCGCGCGTTTCCGCAGGTCGGCAGGTATGGAACGTCCCGGCGTCCCGGATCGGCGGCCGGGCCTGGCGAGTGGAACGGCCTCCGGGCCAGGGTGGTGCCCCGACGCACCGGACGCTGCGTCACACCGTACGAATGACAACGGGGAGTTCCGATGACCACCTTCCGCAGCCGCACCACCGCCCTGGCCACCGTGAGCACCGCCGCACTCGTGCTGACCCTCAGCGCCTGCAACGGCGACGGCGGCGCTGCCGGAGGCGGAGGCGGTGCTGCGGCCAAGGCCGCCGCACCGGCCGCACCGGCCGCCTCGCAGACGCAGCCTGCCCAGGGTGCCGGGGCCTCTCAGGGCTCCGGGGCTTCACAGGGCGCAGGGAGCGGGAGCGGCGCCGGGACCGGGAGCAGCGCCGGGGCCGCGCAGCCCGCCGCCACCAAGGCCCCCGCCCCGACGGCCGCCGGCTCCATACCCCTGTGCGCCGTCAAGGACGTGGCCATCAGCGCCGCCCACCAGGACGGCCCGCCGTACACCCACATCGTCCTGACCGCCAAGAACACCAGCGGCCACAGCTGCAGGCTCAATGACTACCCGCAGATCCAGTTCCTCGAAAGCCACCGCGAGAACGTCCCCGCCGTCGCCAAGAGCAAGCCCGCCGCCCCCGTCGTCCTCACCGCCGGCGCCCCCGCCTACGCCCTCGTGAAGCTCTCCAACGGCGGCGTCCACGAGAACAACGAGCCCGTGATCGCGTTCTCCGTCACCCTGAGCGGCAGCAACGGCCAGACCACCGTCAAGGCACCCGGCGCCGGAGGCATCGCCGTCGACCCGGCCGCCTGGGCCACCGGCTACTGGACGCCCGAGCTGCGCAACGGAGCCGACGAGTTCTGACCCGCGCGGGCCGGGGCTGCACTGCGGGGCCGCGGTCAGAACCCCGTGGTGTCGAGTTCGAACGCCAGCGGGGCCGGCAGTTGCAGCGGGGTGCCGAACGGATGCGGACCTTCCACGCGGGTGTAGCCGAGCTGTCCCGGCTGCGAGAACAGTGTGCACGTGCGTTCCTGGCGGTCCACCAGCAGGTAGACCGGAGCGCCGAACTGCGAGTAGCGGCGTCGCTTGGCCGTCCGGTCGGTGTCGCCGTTCGACGGGGACGTCACCTCGACGACCAGCACGGTCTGATCCGGCAGCAGCGCGCCTTCGGTCCTGGCCAGTGCGGCGGGTACCACCGCCAGATCCGGTACATAGAAGTTCTCCGTGCCGGGCAGGTCGAGGTTCCCGGACCCGGCGCGGAGATCGAGTTCGCGCATGCGGGGCCCGATCTGTTCGCGGATCAGGTCGACGGCGGTCTCATGGGCCCAGGACGGCGACACGAGGGTGATGACTCCCTCGACGATCTCGACGCGGTCACCCGCGATGTGCTGGATCGCGTATTTCAGGGCCTGCTCCGGGTTCGGCACCCGGCTGTAGTCCCCCGGGCCGGCCTGCGCTGTACTCACGTGCTGCTCTCCTGATCCGGACTTCAGCCCTCGGACCGGACCGGTGACAGTCGGGCGTGCCTGCCGCACCCCAACCGCTACCAACCGCACGGCCGGGGGCACCTCGTAACGTTACGCGCGTACGGGCCCGCCGGCGTCACGCACGGTACGCCGGCTGCCACTCGATCGGGCGAACGGGGTGGCAAAAGTCTCTGGCACGTGCCCTCCGACGCTGACACTGAGGCGATATCAACGCCTCCTGATCAGGGAAAGAGTGTGGTGGCCGATGGGGAAGAGCGCGGTCCTGCTGGCATTGCACGAGGGTCCGGTGCGGACGGGCGCCGCCGGTGAGCAGCTCCGGCGGGTCGGCAAGGAGTTGGAGAACCGGGGCTTCGAACTCCGGTGGGCCGCCACCGCCCGGGACGCGCAGGCCGTACTGCAGACGGAGGCGGGGCTCGCCGCGGCCGTCGTCGCCTGGGATCTCGCGCCCGGTGGCGGGCCCGGTGCCGGGCCGGACGGCGCGGAGGGCGGCGGTGCCGCCGTGCTGCGGACGATCGGGCGGCGTTTCAAGGGCCTCCCGTCGTTCCTCGTCCTGTCCGACGCGGAGCGGGAGTTCGAGGCGCTGCCGCTCTGGGTCTCGGAGGTGGTGACCGGCTACATCTGGCCCCTGGAGGACACTCCGGCCTTCGTCGCCGGCCGGGTCGCGGCCGCCGCGCGGACGTACCAGAGCGACATCCTGCCGCCGTTCTTCAAGGCGCTGTGCCGGTTCGACGACGCGCACGAGTACTCGTGGCACACCCCGGCCCACTCGGGCGGCGTCGCCTTCCTCAAGTCCCCGGCCGGGCGGGCGTTCTTCGACTACTACGGCGAGCGCCTGTTCCGCACGGACCTGTCGATCTCGGTCGGCGAGCTCGGCTCCCTCTTCGAACACAGCGGCCCGATCGGCGAGGCAGAGCGCAACGCCGCCAGGGTCTTCGGAGCCGACCGCACGTACTTCGTCCTGCACGGTGACTCCACGGCCGACCGTATGGTGGGCCACTACAGCGTCACTCGCGACGAGATCGCCCTGGTGGACCGCAACTGCCACAAGTCGGTGCTGCACGGGCTGGTGATCTCCGGCGCCCGCCCCGTCTACCTCGTACCGACCCGGAACGGCTACGGGCTCGCCGGGCCGCTGCCGCCGACGCGGACGGATCCCGCGGCGGTGCGCGCCCGGATCGCGGCCAACCCGCTGACGGCCGGGGCGGTCGCTCCGGACGCGCAGTACGCCGTGATCACCAACTCGACCTACGACGGTTTGTGTTACGACACCGTCCGGACCGCCCGCGCGTTCGCGCCCAGCACGCCCCGGCTGCACTTCGACGAGGCCTGGTTCGCCTACGCCCGCTTCCACCCGCTGTACGCGGGCCGCTACGGTATGGCGGTCGGCCCGGAGACCTTCGACGACCCGCTGCGGCCCACCGTCTTCTCCACGCAGTCGACGCACAAGCTCCTCGCCGCCATCTCGCAGAGCGCGATGGTCCACGTGCGGTCGGCTCCCCGGGCGCCGGTCGAGCACGAGCGGTTCAACGAGGCCTTCATGATGCACGGCACCACCTCGCCGTTCTACCCCGGGATCGCCTCGCTGGACGTCGCCGCGGCCATGATGGACGGCCCGCAGGGGCAGTGGCTGATCGACGAGGCGGTCACCGAGGCCATCCGGTTCCGCCAGGCCGTGGTGCGGACGGCGCGGCGGATCACCGGCGCCGGCGACCGGCCCTCGTGGTTCTTCGGGGTGTGGCAGCCGCCCACCGTCACCGATCCCGCCACCGGAGAGCGCTTCGACTTCGCCGACGCGCCGTCCGCGCTACTGAGCCGTGAGCCTCGGTGCTGGCATCTGGAGCCGGGGGCCGACTGGCACGGCTTCCCCGATCTCAGCGAGGGGTACTGCCTGCTCGACCCGATCAAGGTGACCATCACCTGTCCGGGCGTCACTGCCACCGGAGAGACGGCCGACTGGGGCGTTCCGGCCAGGATCCTGACCGCTTACCTGGCCGCCCGCGGCATCGTCGTCGAGAAGACCGACAGTTACAGCACCCTCGTCCTCTTCTCCATGGGCATCACCAAGGGGAAGTGGGGCACCCTGATGGACGCCCTGATGGACTTCAAGGCGCTGCACGACGGTGACACCCCGCTCGACCGCGTCCTGCCCGGCCTCGTCGAGCAGTATCCCCTCCGCTACGCCGGCCTCACGCTCAAGCAGCTCTGCCGGCAGATGCACGAGCACCTGACCGGGGCCGAGCTCATCGACGCCCTCGACACTGCGTTCCGCGAGCTGCCCGAACCGGTGGCGCCGCCCCAGCACTGCTACCAGCAGCTGATCCGGGGCGGTACCGAGCGGCTGCCACTGGCCCGGGCCGCCGGCCGGGTGGCCGCCGCGATGGTCACGGTCACGCCGCCGGGGATCCCGGTGCTGATGCCGGGCGAGGCCGTCGGCGAGGTCGGCGGTCCGCTGCTGCGCTACCTGGGAGCGTTGGAGGAGTTCGACCGGCAGTTCCCCGGGTTCCGCAGCGAGACGCACGGCGTCACGATCGACCCGGCGACCGGCGACTACCTGATCGAGTGCGTCCGGCAGTCGTGACCGGCTGCGCGGAACCGGCCCGGGCACCAGCGCCCGGGCCGGCAGGGGATCCGTCGCCGTGACCGCTCCTGTCCGATCCAGGCAGGCCTCGCCATAGCGGCGGGGCCTGCCTAATTCGCTTGCGGCGGCGCCCTCGCGACTGTAAACCATGTGACATGTTACTGAACGCGAAGGTCGCCCTCCGGGCCCGGCACGACAGCGACGTCCCCGTTCTGCAGGCGGAGCTGTACGACGACGTCGCGACCCGCTCCCGCGCCGACTCCCGCCCCTGGCAGCCCATCTCACCGGGCGCCGCCGAGTCCCCGTACGCCGTGGCGGCTCCGTCCGAGGAGGCGGCCTGCTTCTCGGTCGTCGAGCTCGCGTCGGGCGAGCTGGCCGGCGAGGCGCTGCTCTGGGGCATCGACACCCACAACCGCAGCGCCCACCTCGGCATCGCGCTGCGTCCCGCCTTCCGGGGCCGCGGCCTGGCGAACGAGGTGGTCGACGTCCTCTGTCTGTACGGCTTCACCGTGCGCGGGCTGCACCGGCTGCAGGTCGACACCCTCGCGGACAACGCGGCGATGATCGCCGCCGCGACCGGCGCGGGCTTCGTCCTCGAAGGCACCTTCCGGCGCTCCGTCTGGACGTACGGCACCTACAGCGACGAGGTCGTCCTCGGCCTGCTCGCCGAGGAGTGGGCCCGGCCGGCGGGGGCGGCCACCCCGGCCTGATCCACCGGCCCGACGCCGCACCTCGGCGTCGGGCCCGACGTCACGCGCCACCGGCGGGCCCGACCGTGCGGCCGTCGCGGCCGGGGTGTGCACGCCCCGGCTCGACGCGCCCGGGCAGACGACCCGGCCCGGCGGTGACCGGGAGGAGCCCGGGGCGAAGGCCCGGTCAGGCCGCCGACCAGCCCGGCCCGCCGGCCGCGGCGAGCGCGCCTCCCGTACGCGCTACCTGCCCTCCAACGCCTCCACCAGCTGAGGCAGGGCGCCGCCGGCCACGATGAGGGCGAGATGGTCGTGGAAGTCCCGGCTGCCGACGATCAGGCCGTCGCGGACCCGCAGCACCTGGATGTTGGCGCTCCGGAAGGTCCGTCCGGTCACCCGGTGGTGCACCTCGTAGTCGAACTCGGCGACGACCACCTCCGGGTCGTCGGTCTCCCGGACCACCACGTTCACCGGGGTCAGCTCCACCGGCGAACTCGCGGAGACCTCCGCGAACCGCTCCCTGAGCACGGCCCGCCCCTCGAACCGGCGCGGCCCGACCGGCTCGAAAACGGTCTCCACCACCGCATCTTCGGCGTAGAGCTCGGCCAGTTCCGAGAACCGCCCTGCACCGATGCCCTCGATCAGCTTCTGGAAGACCTCACGCGGTGACAGCGCTATGGACATGATCGACCCCCAGCAGTCTCTGCCGCTAGAATCGGACTAGCGACTCCGTTTTCAACGATACGGACTGGCGACTCCGGTTGTCCACAGTGGTACCGCCTTCGGTGCGGGAGGGAGAGTGGGATGAGCGACGCTCAGGATCGCCCGCTGCGGGCCGATGCGGCCCGCAACCGGGCCAGGCTGCTCGATGCGGCCACCGAGATCTTCACCACCCGCGGTGTCGGCGTGCCCACCGAGGAGGTCGCCCGGGCCGCCGGGGTCGGGGTCGGCACGCTCTTCCGCCACTTCCCCACCAAGGAGGCGCTGCTGGAGGCGGTGATGGTGCGCAGACTGGAGGAGCTGGCGGCCCTGACCGCGCGGCTGGCGGCCGAGGCCGATCCGGCCGAGGCCTTCTTCGGCTGCTTCCGCCTGGTGATCGAACAGTCCGCGGGCAAGAACGAGTTCACCCAGGCGCTCGCCGCGGCCGGGGTGGACGTGCACGCGTCCCTACGGGAGTCGACCGCGCAGATCCAGGCCCGGCTGGCCGAGCTGCTGTCCGGGGCTCAGCGGGCCGGGGTGGTCCGCGCGCAGCTGGGCCTGCCGGAACTGATGGCCCTCCTGGTCGGCACCGGCGCGTCGATGGAGCAGCTCGGGGCCGACCCGGCCGCCCGGGAGCGGATCTTCGAGGTGGTCTTCGACGGACTCCGGCCACGCTGACGGCCGGTGGGACGGCCGTTCGACCAGGGGCGGGCCCCGGCTACGACCCGTCAGGGAAGCGGCGCCCGGGGCCCACAGGCGGGAGCCACCTCCGCCGGCCGAACGTCAGGACGCCCGGAGCGGGATCGAGACGAGCCGGCGGCCGTCGTCGGTGCGCACCTCGAAGTGGTCGATCTCGGCGGCCGGGAAACCGACCCCGCCGTGGGTGACGAGCGGGTCGGTGGCCCCCGGCACGCCGTAGCCGGCCGGTGGGACGGCCCAGCTGGTGACGGGCTGTTCCCTGCCGGAGCGGGAGACCGCGATCAGGGAGCAGTTCAGCGGGCCCTGGACGTTGCCCAGCTGCAGGGCGACGTGGGTGCCCCACTTCTTGTCCTCCAGCGAGACGGTCGCCGCCGCGCCCGTCCCCGGGTCGGTGGCGCTGTGGAGCTCACCGGTGTCCATCAGCCAGGAGGCCGGGCTGGTCGGGTGGTGGTCTGCCGATGCGACGGTGTCGGCGCCGCGTACGGCCGCGCCGAGCAGGGGGCCGCCGATCAGCAGGGCGACGACGGCGGCCACCAGGAACAGCCGGCGGGTGCGGGCCGTGCGGCGGACGGCGGTGGTCCGGGCGACCAGGCGGTCGAGCAGCTGCGGGCCCGGCTGCGGCAGCGGGTCGAACGCGGCCGCGCCCTGCCCGGCGCCGGCCGGCCGGGTGGCCTCGGCGAACTCGGCCAGCAGCGGCTCCAGGCCGGAGAGCTCGGCCAGCTCGGCGGCGCACCGCGCGCAGCCTTCGAGGTGTTCCGCGAACCGCGCCGTCTCCCCGGGTTCGAGCAGCCCGAGGGCGTAGGCACCCACGTCCAGGTGCATTCCCTCCGGGGTGGTCACGATGTCACTCCTCGTTCCTCGAGTGCGATCTTGAGTGAGCGCAGCGCGTAGACGACCCTGGCCCGGACGGTGTCGGCCGGGAGGTCGAGCACCACGGCGGCTTCGTTCACGGTCCGGCCCTTGAGGCAGGTCTCGGCCAGCACCTCGCGATGGGCGGGGGTCAGCGCGTCCATGGCGTCGGCCATCGCCATCAGCCGCAGCGCCTTGTTGAGTTCCTCCTCGGCGGGCATCGACTCCAGGGCGGTGTCGTCGGCTTCGCGGAGTTTCGGGAGGCCGCTGCGGGGCCCGTGGAGGACGATCCGCCGGGCGACGGCGACCAGCCAGGGGCGCAGCGAGCCCTGGCGGCCGTCGAGCCGGTGGATGTTGCGCCAGGCGCGGAGGAGGGTTTCCTCGACCACGTCGTCGGCCCGCTGCCGGTCCCCGCCGACCAGGTGGAGGACGAAGCGCAGCAGCGGGGCGGCGTGCTCCCGGTGCAGGGCGCGGATCAGCTCCGCTCCCGCGTCGGTGTCGGTGCCGGCACCGGGCGCTTGCCCGGTGGCCGCCGGAGGGTAGTCGCTCACGGCCGTATCGTGCCGCATGGGTCTCTCCTCGTCGAGGCCGGGCGGGGCCGGGCGGGGCCGGGCGGGGCCGGGCGGGGCCGGGGCGGGGCCGGCCGCCGCCCGCGGTCCGAGGGTGCGTCAGTAGGAGGAGCCGCCGGTGGGCTGGGCCGCCTGGGCCTTCTTGCCGTCCGGGGTGCTGATGAACCAGGTGCCGCCGACGCCCTGGCCCTTGGTCTCGCCGGGCGCCTTGTCTTCGGCGAAGCGGTACAGGGGCCAGCCGTTCAGGGTGAGCTGCTTGGTGCCGTCGGCGCGGGTCACCGAGCCGACCAGCTTGGCGTCCACGCCCTTGACCGAGGCCTGCTCGCTCACCGGCACCGGCGGCCACTTCGCGGCGCAGGCGTCGTTGCAGTTGGAGGCGGAGGGCTTGGCGGTGTCCTTGTCGAAGCGGTACAGCGTGTAGTTGAGGCCGTCGACGACGATCGGCCCGAACTGCGGCGAGGTGACGGTGGCCAGCGAGCCCTTCGACGCCGCGTTGCCCGGGTCGGACGTGCCCGGCGCGGCGGGCGCGGCCCCGGTGGGTGCGGCCGACGTGGCCGGCGCGCTCGGCGTCGTCGGGGCCTGGGCCGCCGGGGCAGGGTCCCCGTCGGGGCCGCACGCCGTGGCGAGCAGGGCGACGGCCGTGGCGGCTGCGGCGAGGACGGCGGTGCGGCGGAACGCGTACATGGTGTTCTCCCCCGAGGGTATGAGGTCCGGTCGGCTACGGCGTTCGCCCGCCTCGTCGGCTGCGGCCCCGCCCGTTGACCGTCAGTACGGAGGGCGCGGCCGATGTACTCAACGACCCGGCAGATTTTTTCCGGGCCTGTCGGAGGGGAGCCGCCGGGGCCGCCACCGGCCCCCGTCGGAGGGAGCCACCGGTGCCGCCGGCCCCATCCACTTCACCGGCCACCCGGGCCGGCGGACCCTCGGCCCCTGAACGGTGGGCGGTCCACCCGGCCGGACACGGCAGGCGCGTCCGGGTCAGCCCCGTTCCTTCGCGGCGCCGCGTTCGGCGTCGCGGAACTGGCGGACGAGGCCGTCCAGTTCCTTGGTGGCCCGGTCGAAGGCGGTGCGGGAGCCGGGGGTGGTCATGCGGGTGGGGTAGGTGGCGGTGAAGTCCCTCACGGCTTCCAGGAGAAGGGCGGCCGCGGCCAGGAGGGGTGGTTCATCGGCCAGGACGACGCGGTCCCGGCCGCGCCGGCCCGGCGCGACGACGGTTTCGCGCAGCGCCTCCTCGACCTCGCGCACCGCATTGGTGATCGCCTTCAGCCCGTCGTCCATACCGGCCCCCGATCGTGGATAGATCTCTCGTCTCCCGCGAGTGTTCCCAGCGGCCCGCCGGGTTCATGCGCGCGGAAACGGTTCCGAGCGGAGTTGCGCCGTACGGCCGCTTCCTGAGCCGTGAGCGGAACTGATTGCTCGGCGCCTGTCATGGTCATCTTCGTTCATCCGCCGGCTCGGCGCACGTCCGACCGGGCTAGACTCGGGGCATGCTCAAAGCTGATCGCGCCGCCCGCATCCTCTCGCACGTCACCGAAGCGGGGAGCGCCGATGTGCACGCCCTCGCGGAGTTGCTGGGCGTCTCGACCGCGACCGTGCGCCGCGATCTCCAGGAGCTCCACGAACAGGGGCTGCTGCACCGCACGCGCGGCGGCGCGGTGACCGGCTCGGTCAACCTCGAACTGCCGCTGCGCCACCGGAGCGAGAAGCAGCGGGAGGAGAAGCGCAGGATCGCCCAGGCGGCGGCCGAACTCGTGCCGGACGGCGCGGTGGTGGGCCTCAGCGGCGGTACGACCACCAGCGAGCTGGCCCGGGTGCTCGCCGAGCGCAGCGGCCTCACCGTCGTGACCAATGCGGTGAACATCGCGGCGGACCTGATCGTCCGCCCCGAGGTGCGGCTGGTGGTGATCGGCGGGATCGCCCGCACGGCCAGCTACGAGCTGGTCGGGCCGGCCGCCGACCGGATGCTGTCGCAGTACCACCTGGACATCGCCTTCATCGGGGTGGACGGCCTGACCGCGGAGGAGGGCTGCACCACGCACGACGAGATGGAGGCCCAGACCGACCGGGCGTTCCTGCGCAGCAGCGCGCGCTCGGTCGTGCTCGCGGACAGCACGAAGGCCGGCAAGGTCACGTTCGCGCGCATCTGCCCGCTCTCCGACGTCCACGACCTGGTGACGGACGACGGCCTCTCGGACGAGCAGCAGACGGCGTTCACCAACTGCGGCGTGCGGGTCCGCCGGGCCTGACCAGGGCCGGCGGCACCCGCCTGCGCACGACCGCGCGCTCCGGCCCGCGGCGGCGCCGGGGTCTCAGGCCTTGACGCCGCCCGCCGTCAGGTCGGTGCGCCAGAACCGCTGAAGCAGCAGGAAGGCGACGACCAGCGGGACGACGGAGACCAGCGAGCCGGTGACGACCAGGTTGTACGGGGTGTGGTCCTTGAGGCCGTTCCAGTAGTAGAGGCCCAGGTTGACCGGCCAGAGCTTCTGGTCGGAGAGCGTGACCAGTGGCAGGAAGAAGTTGTTCCAGATGGTAGTGAACTGGAACAGGAAGACGGTCACCAGCGCCGGCGAGAAGATCCGCAGGACCACCGTGAAGAAGATCCGGAACTCCCCCGCGCCGTCCATCCGGGCCGCCTCCAGGATCTCGTCCGGGACGGACGCGGCGGCGTAGATCCGGCAGAGGTAGACACCGAACGGGCTGACCATGCTGGGCAGGAGGACCGCCCAGACGGTGTTGACCAGGTGGGCCTTGGAGAGCAGCAGGTAGACCGGCAGGGCGAGCAGCGGCGCCGGGACGAGCACGGCGGCGAGGATCGTGTTGAACACCGCCTCCCGGCCCCGGAACCGGTACTTGGTGAGGGCGTAGCCGGCCATCGCCGCGAGCAGCGTGGCGGCCGCGGCGCCGACCCCGGCGTACAGGACGGTGTTGAGCAGCCAGCGGAAGTAGAGGCCGTCGTTGGCGGTGGCCAGGTCGTGCAGGTTGTCGCCGAGGTGGAAGGCGGAGAACCGGAAGCCGTCACTGCCGAAGAGGTCGCTGCTGCTCTTGGTGGAGGCCACCAGCAGCCACCAGGCGGGCAGCAGGAAGTAGGCGGAGAGCACGAACAGGACGGCCGTGCCGAGGACGTTGGGCCGCGGCCGGCGGCCGGGAGCGGACGGACGGGCGGGCCCGGCGGTGCGGCCGGTGGCCGGGCCGGCGGCCTCGGGGCGCGGGTCGAGGTCGACGGTGCTCATGCGGTCACCCGGTTTCCGGTGAGGCGCACCGAGAGGCGCAGGAAGGTGAAGGACAGGACGCAGGTGGCGAGGGCCAGCAGGACGGCGATCGCCGCCGCCTTGCCGTAGTCGTTGTTGCCGAAGGCCGCGTTGTACGCCGCCATGTTGGGGGTGTAGTCGGCGGAGACGGTCGAGGCCAGCGAGTGCAGGACCATCGGCTCGGTGAAGAGCTGCAGGGTGCCGATGATGGAGAAGATGCCGGTCAGCACCAGGGCGGGGGCCACCAGGGGGATCTTGATGTGCCAGGCGATCCGCCAGGGGCCGGCGCCGTCGAGGTCGGCGGCCTCGTACAGCTCGCTGGGGATGGCCTGCAGGGCGGAGAGGATGACCAGCATGTTGTAGCCGGTCCAGGTCCAGGTGACGATGTTGGCCATCGACCACAGGACGGTGCCGGAGGAGAGGAAGTCGGCCTCGATGCCGAGGTCCTTGAGGCCGGAGACCAGCGGGCTGGTCCCGGGCAGGTAGAGGAACGCCCAGAGGATGGTGGCCACCACGCCGGGGATCGCGTACGGGAGGAAGTAGGCGAGCCGGAAGAACTTCCGCAGCCGGGTGCCCTTGGCGTCGATCAGCAGGGCGAGGCCGAGGGCCAGGCCGAGCATCACCGGCACCTGGACGGCGCCGAACAGCAGGACCCGCCCGATGCCCGCGACGAACGACCCGTCGCCGAGGGCGGCGGTGTAGTTGTCGAGGCCGGCGAAGACCGTTCTGGCCGGGCCGAAGCCCAGGCCGGAGCGCTCGATCCGGAAGAGGCTCTGCCAGACCGCGTACCCGATGGGCAGCAGGAACAGGGCGGTGAAGAGCAGGCCGAAGGGGAGCAGGAAGCCGAGGGCCGCGCGGTTGCGGGCCGGGCCGCGTCGTGCGGTGGCGGCCTTCGGGCCGGTGCGGCCCGTCACCACCGGGGTTGCTGCGCTCATCTGGGGTTTCTCTCTCGTGCTGGCGGTCGGTCCGTCAGTCGGTCGGTAGGGCCGCTGCTCGGTCCGTCAGGAGGACCGTCAGAAGGTCCGTTGATCAGTGCCGGGGCCGGCGGGCCGCGGCCCGTCAGGTGCGCGCGGTCCGCCGGCGGTGCGGGTCGACCGGCGGTGTCGGTCAACCGGCGGGGGGGTCAACCGGCGGTGACCGTCAGCCCCTTCGACTTCATCGCGTCGACCGTCTTGCCCTGGACGGTGCCCAGGGCCCCGGTCAGCCGGCCCTTGGACGCGACGGCCGCGCCGAAGGCGTCGGTGAGGTCGCTGGAGGTCTGCGTCATCGTCGGGCCCCAGCTGAACGGGGCGGCCTGCGCCGACGCCTGCTTGAAGACGTCGAAGACCGGCTGGTTGCCGAAGTACGCGCTCGGCTTCGCCAGCGCCGGGGCGGAGGTGCCGCTGGTGGAGGCGGGGTAGATGCCGGCCTTCTCGACGAGCGTGGCGACGGCCGCCGCGTCGGTGCTCATCCAGTTGGCGAACTGCAGCGCCGCCGCGGTGTTCTTGCAGCCCTTGACCACCGCGGTGGAGGAACCGCCGTCGTTGCCCACCGACTTGGCGCCGTCCTGCCACTGCGGCATCGGGGCCACCGCCCACTTGCCGGACGCCTGCGCCGCGTTCTGCTCGAGGATGGAGGAGAACCAGACCGGGCCGGGGTACGCGGCGAGCGTGCCGTCCTGCAACTCCTTGTAGAGGTCGGGGGTGCCGCTCTGCTCGGACTTGACCAGTCCCTTGTCGACCAGGCCCTGCCAGTAGTTCGCCACCTTCGCGGTCCCCGGGTCGCTACCGAGCGAGACCTTCCAGCCCTTGGTGTCGGTGCCGAACCAGCTGCCGCCGGCCTGGGCGGACATGCCGGCGAACCACCAGGGGTCGTCCGGGTTGAAGACGCTGAGGTAGCCGTTCGGGTTCGCGGCGCGCAGCTTGTCGGCGTCGGCGGCGAACTCCTCCCAGGTGGCCTGCGGCTTCAGGCCGTACTGCGCGTACAGGTCGCTGCGGTAGTAGAGCGCCATCGGGCCCATGTCGACCGGGATGCCGTACACCTGGCCGCCGACCTTGACGGAGTTCCAGGCGGCCTCGCCGTACTGCGGCTGGTACTGGGCGGCCTCCTTGGCGACGTCCTGGACCGCGCCCTCGACGACGAAGCTGGGCAGCGACTCGTAGCCGACCTGGGCGAGGCAGGGGGCGTTGCCGGCCTTGACCGCCGCGAAGATCTTCGCGTAGCCGCCCTTGCTGCCCGAGACGATCTTCTCGAACTTGACCCGGACGTCCTGGTGCGTCGCGTTGAACTGGGCCGCCGCCTCCTCGTAGCCCGGCGCCCAGCCCCAGAAGGTGACTTCGGTGGTTCCGCCGGCCTTCGGGCCGCCGTCGCCCGATCCGCCGTCACCGCCGGAGCTGCAGGCCGCGACGCCGGAGAGCAGCGGAAGCGCCACGGCGGCGGCCAGCAGTCGGGTGCGGATTCGTGTCTTCGCCATGGATCTGGTCCTTTGAGTACGGGAGGTGCTGGGGGATCTTGATTGGGTGTGCCCGAAGCTGTGCTCTTAGGTGTTTATTTCCGAGGAGTATTGTTCAGAATCGAGCATCTGCCTAGAGAGTGCGGAGCACGAAGCGGTCTCGGTTTCGACACGGCCGCGCGGCCCGCGGCAGGGGCGGACGGACGGCCGGTCACGGTGGGGTCAGCCGAGGTCCGGCCGGGGCCCGAGGTCCACGGCGGGGTCGGCGCAGTGGTCCAGTTCGAGGACGGTGATCTCGTTCGGCCCGCTGCGCAGGACGGGCCACGGCAGGTAGAGCGTGCGCTGGGGGCCGCGGTCCCAGTACCGGCCGAGCAGGAAGCCGTTGACCCAGACGTAGCCCTTGGTCCAGCCGGGCAGTGCCAGGTACCCGTCGGCGGGCTCCGCCACCTCGAAGCTGCCGCGGTGGAAGACCGGACCGGGACCACCGGCCGGCGCTGCGGCCGCGTCCCAGGGGAGGCGGTCGGGCGTGCCGTCGGCCAGCGGCATCGGGTCGATGGTCCAGCCGTGCAGGTACTGCTGGGTGTGCAGGGCTCCGGTGATGCCCTTGCGGTCGCCGATCCCGGCGCCGTAGTTGACCCGGCCCATCGACTCGACCAGGACCTCCAGCCGGGCCTCCGCCCCGGGCACCGCGACCTTGAGGGGTTCGTGCTCCACGTCCCGCTCCAGGGTGGCGAGGAGGACGCCGTCGACGTGGATCCGGGCCCGGTCGGCGAGCCCCTCGACCGTCAGCGGGTAGTCCGCACGCGGGCCGGGGATGGTGCTCCGGTAGCGGACGAGGCCGTGCGGGAGGCCGAGTTCCTCGAACGAGAGCGGGACGGCCGACCGAACCGCCCCGGTGGAGAGGTGGTCCACGACGTCCGCCAGCGGCAGCGACCGGTCGAGCTCCACCCGGCACGGTGCCAGCACGGGCGGGAGCTCCTCGGGCTCCGGCACGGCGCCGTCCGCGTACGCCGAGAGGACGTCGCGGAAGGCCCAGAACTTCGCGGTGGGGGCGCCGCGTTCGTCCAGCGGGGCGTCGTAGTCGTAGGAGGTGACGGTCGGCTGGTAGCCGCGGCCGGTGCGGGGGTCGGCGGTGTTGGCGCCCGCCCAGGTGCCGAAGTTGGTGCCACCGTGGGCCATGTAGAGGTTGACGGAGGCCCCGGCCGCCAGGATCTCCCGCAGGGCCCCGGCGGCGTCCTCCGCCCCGCGGGTGGTGTGCCGCTCGCCCCAGTGGTCGAACCAGCCGTTCCAGAACTCCATGCACATCGGCGGGTCCTGGGGGCGGTGGCGGCGCAGTTCGGCGAAGGCCTCGCCGGCGCGGCTGCCGAAGTTGACGGTGGCCAGGTGGCCGGGGAGGGTGCCGCCGGTGAGGAAGAAGTCCTCCGGCCCGTCGGAGGTGCAGAGCGGGACGTCGATCCCGCGGGCGCGCAGGCCGTCGGCGAGGTGGGCGAGATAGCCGCGGTCGGTGCCGTAGGAGCCGTACTCGTTCTCGATCTGGACCATCAGGACGTTGCCGCCGCGGGTGCTCTGGTGCTCGGCGAGGAGCGGGATCAGCGCGTCGTACCAGCGGTCGACGTGGGCCAGGTAGCGCGGGTCGCCGGTACGCAGCGGCAGGTTCCCCTCGGCCTGGAGCCACCAGGGCAGGCCGCCGTTCTCCCATTCCGCGCAGATGTAGGGGCTCGGGCGGACGATCGCGTGCAGTCCGGCGTCCGCGGCGGCGCGCAGGAAGGCCCCGAGGTCGGCCCGCCCGGTGAAGTCGTAGCTGCCGGGCCGCGGCTCGTGCAGGTTCCAGGGGACGTACGTCTCCACGGTGTTCAGGCCCATCGCCCGGAGCATGCGCAGGTGGCGGGGCCACTGCGCGGGCAGGCTGCGGAAGTAGTGCAGGGCGCCGGACAGCAGGCGCAGCGGGCGTCCGTCGAAGGTGAAGCCGGTCGGGGAGATCTGGAGCATGCGGTCCTCGGGGGGGTCGGTGCGTGCGGTGGGTGTGGCGGGCGAGGCGGGTCCGACGGGGCCTCGGCGCGGTGCCGCTTGCCGATACCTGGCGCGTTGGGGGTTGATTCAAGCATCTTTGAACAGATTAGGGAACCAGAGGTGCAGATTTCTGATCGAAGGTGTTGACATCTGTGTGTTCCCGGATCGGATACTGCAGCCGCTGGACCTGACACCGCGACCGGCCCCACCCGCCGCTCGCCCTCGCCCCCGCCGCGAAGGAGACCCCCGTGTCCGCCCCACCCCGCAGAGCACTCGCCGCCGTCCTCGCCCCCGCCCTCCTGGCGTTCGGCGCGGGCACCGCCGCGCCGGCCTCGGCCGCACCACCGGCGCCCGCCACGACCGCCGCCGCCACGTACACGGTGAGCGTCGGAACGCCCGTCACCTACCAGCACCCCACGGACACCCCCGCCGTCCCGTACACCGACAAGGACGGCACGTTCTGGTTCCAGCAGTCCGCCGCCCTCTACGGCGCGAACGACCCCCGCTACTGGGACTTCTTCACCGGCCGGGACTTCGACTCCGCCACCCGGTCGAGCGCGGTCAGCAACGCGGTCGACCCCGCCAACGCCAACGACCGGAACAACGACACCACCTGGCGCTGCAACAACAGCCCCACCGGCCGCGAGGCGAGCTACGCGCCCGCCGGGTCGTCCTACGCCCAGAAGAACTTCTGCGACCTGTCCGGCGTCTGGGTCGACCCGGACACCGGCCACTGGTACGGGCTGGTGCACAACGAGTTCACCCCGCAGCCCTTCGGAGACGGACTGCACTTCGACGCCATCGACT
Source organism: Kitasatospora sp. NPDC032757 (assembly GCF_055579305.1). NCBI lineage: Bacteria > Bacillati > Actinomycetota > Actinomycetes > Kitasatosporales > Streptomycetaceae > Kitasatospora > Kitasatospora sp. NPDC032757. The sequence continues at coordinate 21,630 of NZ_JBVINN010000022.1, forward strand.
ACGCGGTCTCCACCGACCAGGGCCGGACCTGGACCATCAAGGACCACGTCATCACCTCGCCGTACAGCACCAAGCGGGGCGACACCGCGGCCTTCCCCAACCAGACCTTCCACTACGGCGACGGCGACCAGCGCCTCTTCGTCGACACCGCCTCGGGCTACTTCTACGTCTTCTACGGCTCGCGGATCGTCGAGAAGGGCGGCGGCTGGAAGGCCTTCCACGAGCACGTGGCCCGGGCCCCGATCTCCGCGAAGATGGCGCCCGACTCGTGGCAGAAGTGGTACGACGGCGCCTGGTCCCAGCCCGGCGTGGGCGGCCGGGAGAGCAACATGGTGCCCGCCGACCAGGCCCACCCCACCGGCTACACCCCGGCCGCCGGCGAGTACGACCCGGCGAACCCCGGCACCGTCGCCCAGCAGGTCGCGGCCGGCACGATGCCCGCGACCTCGCCCCTGTTCGTCATGGACGTCACCTACAACGCCTACCTGGGCCTCTACATCGGCGAACCCCAGGCGGTCGACCAGAGCGGCTCGGCACCCCAGCAGTACTACGCCACCGCCGACCTCGCCAGTCAGAAGTGGGTCCCGATCGGCGACACCGGCGGCTACCACACCGCGTCCTGGTACCGGTGGTTCCTCGACGGCGCGAACCGGACGAGCTCCACGATCGTCGGCAAGTCCTTCCGCTCGTACTGCGCCTTCGGCTGCTCGGGCGGCGCGTCCGGCGAGTACGTGAACGTGACCATCGGCAGCTCCGCGCCGGCCGCTCCCCCGGTCGACCTCGGCAAGACCTACCGGATCGCCAACGCCGACGGCCGGGTGCTCGCCCAGGTCTCCGGCGGCTCCGCGACGACGTCGGTGGCCGCAGCGACCGGATCGGCCCTGGAGTCCTGGAGCTTCGCCTCCAACGGCGACGGCTCCTACCGCATCGCCAACGCCTCCACCGGCCGGCTGCTCGGCGTCGACTCCACGGCCGTCGCCGGCCGGGCCTGGGGCGCCCTGCCCACCGCGACCGCCGCCGGCGCCGGCGGGCCCGGCGTCGGCCAGCAGTGGTTCGTCGTCCCCCAGAACTCCTCCGCCGGGGAGGCCACCGGCTCCTTCAAGCTGGTCAACCGCTACAGCGGACTCGTCCTCGGCCTCTCCGCGGCCGGCGGCCGGCCCGCCGAGACCACCCCCGTCCGGAGCTGGAGCGACACCAGCGGCAACCCCGTCGGCGGCGCCCGGACCGCCGCCGAGCAGGCCCTCACCCTCACCGCCACCGGCACCGTGCCCAACCCGCCGCTGGACGGCACCCACACCCTGACCGTCTCCGGCAAGGCCCTCGACGACCCCGGCCACTCCACCGCCCAGGGCACCCAGCTGGTCACCTGGGCACCCAACGGCGGCGCCAACCAGGACTGGGTCCTCACCCGACAGGGCGACGGCAGCTACCAGATCGCCAACGGCGAGTCCAAGCTCTGCCTGGACGTCAGCGACGGCTCGACGGCCGCCGGCGCCAAGGTGGTCCAGTGGGCCTGCACCGGAGGCGGCAACCAGCGCTGGCTGGTCACGCCGGCCCCCGGCGGCTACCGGATCGCCTCACGCAAGAGCGGTCTGCTGCTCACCACCGCCTCGGCCGGCGACGGGGCCAAGGTCACCCAGCAGGCCGACACCGGGTCGGCGTTGCAGCTCTGGACGATCGGCTGACGCTGCGGCCCCGGTCCGCAGCACGTAAGGGGGAGCCGGCCCGGCGCACGACGCGCCGGGCCGGCTCCCCCGGTGTCGTCATCGGCCACAGCGCCCCGGCCCGGGGTGAACGCCCGCACGACGGCGACCTGGACCGCTCCCGGTCCCGGTCCCGGCGCCTGCTTCCGCTTCCCTGCCTCCCGCTGCCGACTGCCGGCTCCGGGAAGGGCGACGCCCTCAGCCCGGCAGAACCGCGTCGATCTCCACCTCGACCAGCCAGTCGGCGTCGATGAAGCGGGAGACCTCGACGAACGTGCACACGGGCCGGACGTCGGCGAACCGCTCGCCGTGCGCCCGCGCCGCCTCCTTCCACGTGGTCACGTCGACCAGCATGACGCGCGTCCGGATGACGTCCGCCATCGAGGCGCCGGCCGCCTCCAGCGCCCGCTCGGCGATGTCCAGGCACCGCACGGTCTGCGCATAGACGTCACCGGGCGCCGCCGTGGAGCCGTCGTCCGCGATCGGGGCCGTGCCGGCCACCGCCACGTGATCACCCACCCGGACCGCCCGCGAGAAGCCGATCTGCGGTTCCAGTGGCGACCCGGAGCTGACGGCCTGTCGAATTCCTGCCATCCGGCCATGCTGCCAGACCGCGCTCGCCGCCTTCCACCCGGGCCCTCACCCGCCCGCCGTCGCCCACGAGTTCGGAACCGGAGCACTTAGCACGGACCCCTGCGGCGCGGGGCGGTTTTCCCGTGACACCCCTCGCATGGGCGAACTGGGCGCGGGCTGCGGTCCGGCGAGCCCGGGGCGCGGTAAACCTGGTTCCCGCACAACCCGGACGACGGGACAGGAACCCTGCCCCGGTACGTCCCGGCGGTGTGCGCGACGCGTGGGACATCCGACCGGGGAGGCACCGAAATCAGCTGCAGAGCAAGGCCGTTGAGGCCCGACCGGAGGACCGCCGGCAGCCGGCCGTCCTCCTCACGGCCCGGCCGGCGGCCCGCCCGCCGCACGCTGCCCGCACGAGCCGGTGCCCGCTCGTCGTTCACTACTCTTCCGATCGTTTGAGGATGCTGATGCTTGGTGCTGGATCGTCACCCAGAGGTCGGCGCTCCGCTCCCGTGCTGGTGTGGCTCCTGCCCGTGGTGGTGACGGCGGCGGCCGCTGTCGTCGCGACGGTGGTGGTATCCGCCGGTGCCCGGGCGGGGGTCGCCTGGTGCGGGGTGGTGGGGACGGCGGCGGCCGCCGTGGTGGCCGGCGAGGCCGCGCGCCGGGGGCGTGCGCTGGACGCCCTACGGGCGCAGTGCGCGCGGCAGGAGCGCGAGTTGCTCGCCCGGCTGGCCCGACAGGAGAGCGAGACGGCGCGCCTGGCCCGGGAGGACCTGCCCGCGGCGGTCGCCCGGCTCCACGGCGGCACCTCCGTCACGGACGTGCTGATGGCGTACGAGTCCCACGACGCCATCGCCGGCCCGCAGTTCGAGGCCTCCCGGCACGCCGTGCTGCGCACCGTCCTGGAGGCGGTCGACAACGAGGAGGCGCTGCGCGAGTCCGCCCAGCGCGCCTTCGTCAACATCGCCCGCCGCGTCCAGGCCATCGTCCACCGGCAGGCCCAGGACCTGCGCGAGATGGAGAACCGCCACGGCACCGACCCGGCCGTCTTCGACGACCTGCTGCGCCTGGACCACGGCAACGCGCTGATCGGCCGTCTCGCCGACAGCATCGCCGTCCTGGGCGGTGCCCGCCCCGGCCGCCAGTGGGGCCGGGCGGTGCCGCTCTACAGCGTGCTGCGCGGCGGCATCTCGCGGATCCTGGACTACCGGCGCGTCGAGCTGCACCCGGTGTCCGAGGTCGCCGTGGTCGGACCGGCCGTCGAACCGCTCATCCACGCCGTCGCCGAACTCCTCGACAACGCCACCCGCTACTCCCCGCCGCAGACCAGCGTGCACCTGACCGCCGTCGAGGTGCAGACCGGCATCGCGATCGAGATCGAGGACGGCGGCCTCAGCCTCAGCGAGGAGGGCCGGGCCCGCGCCGAGCGGATGCTCCGGGAGGCGCAGGCCGGCATCGACCTCAACGACCTCGGCGAGACCCCCCGGCTCGGCCTGGCCGTCGTCGGCCGCCTCGCGCGGGCCTACGGCTTCCAGGTCTCGCTGCGGCCCTCCGCCTACGGCGGGGTGCGCGCCGTGCTGATCGTGCCGCAGGAGTGCATCACCACGGCCCCCGCCACCGGCCGTGCCCACGGCATCGGCGCCGCCGCCAAGTCCCGGGCGGCCGGTGCGCCCCGGCCCGCGGCGACGCCCCGTACGGCCGGGATCTCCCGGGCCGCGGGCGGACCGCAGCCGTGGGGGGCGCGGACGGTCTCCGTCTCCGGGACGGGCGCGCCGCCCGGATCGTCCCGCGGGTCCTTCCTCGGGTCGTCGCCCGGCTCCACCTCGGCGGGCGGCTCGGGGCGGTACCCGGCAGAGGACGACATCCCGGTGATCAACGGGCGGACCGCCAACGGCCTGCCGCAGCGCCGCCGTCACGCCGCCCCCTCCTCCCGCACCGTCACCCCCCGGCCGGCCGCCGTCCCCGAGCCGGCACAGGCGCCGGTCCAGCCCGGTCTGTGGCTGGCCGCGTTCACCGAAGGGGTCAACGGACAAGCACCGTCAACCGATGCGGCCGTCCGCACCGGTGAAGAGTCGGCAGAAAAGGGCGAGCAGTAATGCAGCAGCGCAGCAACATGGACTGGATGCTCAAGGACCTGGCGGAGAGCGTCCCGTACACCCGTCACGTCATCGTCCTCTCCGCCGACGGTCTGCGGATCGCCCAGCACGGCGCCGACACCGACACCGCCGACCGCCTCGCCGCCGCCTGTGCCGGGCTGCAGAGCCTGGCCGCCGCGGTCGGCCACGAGTTCCCGTACGGCGACGGCCGGATGCGGCTGGTCGTCATCGAGATGGGCGGCGGCTTCTTCTACCTGATGGCCGCCGGCGCCCGCGCCTTCCTGGCCGTGCTCGCGGACGAGGGCGTCGACGCGGGGCTGATGGGGCAGCGGATGCGCGACCTCGTCGCCCGGATCGGCGAGCATCTCACCACGCCCCCGCGCAACGGCGAGCAGGTCGCATGAGCGCAGCCGACCAGGGCCAGGGCTGGGACGAAGACGACCCCGAACGCCTCTACGTGATCACGCGCGGCCGCAGCGGCGTCACCGAGCAGACCACCTTCGACCTGGTCACCCTCATCGTCTCCCGTGCGGAGCCGACGCCCGCCATGCAGCCCGAGCATGCGGCGATCCTGCGGATCTGCGGCTCCCCGCTGTCCGTCGCCGAGATCTCCGCCTACCTGGGGCTGCCGATGAGCGCCGTCACCGTGCTGCTCTCCGACCTCCTCAACGAGGAACGGATCGAAGCCCGCGCCTGCGTCCCGCAGGCGATCCTCCCCGACCGCGCCCTCTTGGAGGCGGTGATGCATGGACTCCAGAAGCTCTGACACCGTGACGGGTCCGCCCAGCGCGGACCTGCTCCCGGACACGGCCACCATGGCCGTCAAGATCGTGATCGTGGGCGGTTTCGGTGTCGGCAAGACCACCATGGTCGGCTCCGTCAGCGAGATCCGCCCGCTGACCACGGAAGAGACGATGACCCAGGCCGGGGCCGACGTCGACGACACCGCCGGGATCGAACGCAAGACCTCCACCACCGTCGCCATGGACTTCGGCCGTATCAGCATCAACGAGGAGCTGGTGCTGTACGTCTTCGGCACCCCCGGGCAGGAGCGGTTCTGGTTCCTCTGGAACGGCCTGTTCGAAGGGGCGCTCGGCGCGGTCGTCCTGGTCGACACCCGCCGGCTCGAAGTCAGCTTCGACGTGATCGGACGGCTGGAGGACCGCGGCGTGCCGTTCGTCGTCGCCGCCAACACCTTCCCGGAGTCGCCGACGTACCCGACCGAGGAGCTGCGGGCCGCCCTCGACCTGCCGCCCGAGGTGCCGATCGTCCACTGCGACGCCCGGGCCCGCGAATCCAGCCGGGACGTCCTGCTGGCCCTGATGCGCTACCTGTACAACCTCTCGGCCCCGCCCGGGCGCTGAGGCCGCTCCGCCCAGGCACCCACCCGACCACCGCCTCCCGCTCACCCCGGAGAAACCGTGACCTCCCCGTTCACCGACGACGCCTCCCCCACGCCGCTGCCCGGCTGCCCCGCCCACCAGTACGGCGGCCTCGGCGCCGACGGACTCCGGCGGATCTACGGGCCGGAGGCCGAGGCCGACCCGGCCGGCCTGTACGAGAAGCTCCGCGCCGAGCACGGCGAAGTGGCCCCCGTCCTCCTGCACGGCGACCTCCCCGCCTGGCTGGTCCTCGGCCACTCCGCCAACCTCATCGCCATGCGCACCCCGTCCCGCTTCTCCCGGGACTCCCGCCGCTGGACGGCGTTCCGGAAGGGCCTCGTCGCCCCCGACTCCCCGCTGATGCCGGTCATCGCCTGGCAGCCGCTCTGCGTCTTCGCCGACGGCGCCGAGCACAAGCGCCTCCGGGGCGCCGTCACCGACGGCCTCAACCGCTTCGACCGGCGCGGCACCCGCCGTCACGTCACCCGCGCCGCCGACCGGCTGATCCGCGAGTTCGGGCCCACCGGCCGGGCGGAGCTCATCTCCCAGTTCGCCGAGCACCTCCCGATGCTGGTGATGACCCAACTGCTCGGCATGCCCGACGAGTACGGCCCCCGCCTGGTCGACGCCGCCCGCGACCTGATGAAGGGCACCGCGACGGCCATCGCCAGCAACGACTACGTCGTGGCGACGCTGCGCCGCACCATGGAGCGCAAGCGGCTCTCCCCCGGGCCCGACCTGGTGTCCTACCTCCTCCAGCACAGCGCCGGGCTCACCGACGACGAGGTGATGGAACACCTGCGGGTCGTCCTGCTCGCCGCCAACGAGACCACGGTCAACCTGATCGCCGACACGCTCAAGATGGTCCTCACCGACCGCCGCTTCCGCGCCCACCTGTCCGGCGGCCACATGACCCTGGCCGACGCCCTGGACCAGGTCCTCTGGGACTCCGCGCCGATGTCCCTCGTCGCGGGCCGCTGGGCCACCGGCGACACCGAACTCGGCGGCCAGCAGATCAGGACGGGCGACATGCTCCTGCTCGGCCTCGCCGCCGGCAACGTCGACCCGGTCGTCCGCCCCGACCTCGCCGCGCCCCTCCACGGCAACCGCTCCCATCTCGCGTTCGGCGCCGGCCCGCACGAGTGCCCCGGCCAGGACATCGGCCGGGCCATCGCCGAGAGCAGCATCGACATCCTCCTCACCCGGCTGCCGGACCTCGGACTCGCCGTCCCCGAGGAGGAGCTGACGTGGACGTCGGCGTGGATCTCCCGCCACCTGGTCGAGCTGCCGGTGAGGTTCAGCCCCCGGACCATCGCCCCGGAGGACCCGGAGCTCACCGCACCCGTGCGCCGGACGACACCGCCCGAGGCGCCCGTCGCCCCGCCGGCTGCGCCGCCCGTCGTCGGCGCCACCGTCCCCCGGCAGCGGCGCAGTTGGTGGGACCTTCTCACCCGGGTGTTCCGCCGCTGACGCCGGCCGCCGCCCGCCGTGGTCAACCGGCGGGCGGCGGCCCGTAGACGGTGTCCAGCAGGCTCCGGGTGAAGCGATCGAGGTCGTCCAGGCCCGCGGCGGCGAGCGTCACGGGCCCGCCCGCCAGCAGGTGGGGGACGGCCGCGTGCAGGGAGAGCGTGACGGCGGCCGCCCGCTGCGGGGTGACCGGCAGGCCGGCGGCACGCTGGGCGTGCTCGAAGGCGGTGAAGTCGGCGGCGGACACCGCGTCCAGAACGGCCGTCAGCCCGGGCCGGCGCGCGGCCTCGGCGCGTAGTTCGAGGTAGGCGAGCATGCGGGCGCGGCCCGGGCCGGCGACGTTCTCCAGCAGCGCGCGCAGCATCGCCGCCAGGGCTGCGCGGTCCGTGGGCGCGGGCCTGGGCACCTCCCCGTACAGCTCCGCGCACCGCTCGGCCACGGCCGCGAGCAACGCGTCCCGGGTGGGGAAGTAGTTCTTGGCGGTGCCCGCGGGGACGCCCGCGGCGGCGTCGACGGCCCGATGGGTCAGGCCCCGCCCGCCGGCCGCCGCCAGCACCTCGATGGCCGCATCCCGCAGCCGGTCACGTCGGTCCGTGTTCACCTTGCCGATACTACCCCACCCGTGGTACTACAGATGTGGTACCACGGGTGAGGTAGAGCCGCTGGGGTGAAACCGTGGACCGGTCCGATCGGAGGGTGGTCCCGTGCCCATCGGCTACCTGGTGACCGTGGCGTCCGTCGCCGCGGGGACGTTGTTCGCCCTCGCGCCGGCGCGGCGGCCCCGGCCGCTCGCCTACCTGAGCTTCCGTCTCGGCCTCGTCGTCAGCGAGTTGCCGATCGTCGCCCTCGCCTGGATCATCCTCTGGACCGCCACCGCATTCGCCCAGGGCGACATCCACGAGCCCGCCGGGTGGACGGCCGTGGCGGTCGCCGCGGCCACCCTCGCCGGCCTCGCGGTCGTCGTCAGGCGCGGACTGCGCGCCCGGTCCGTCATCGGACACGCCCTCACCGAGGGCCTGGGCGACGACTGGCGGGCCGCCATCGCCCCCGACATCGCCTCCGGCGCCGCCACCGGCCTGCGCCACGGCCGGCCGCTCGCGCGCATCCTGCTCCGCCCGTTCCCCGGCCGCCCGCGCAGCGTCGCCCGGGCCGCGAACCTGCCGTACGGCCCCGCCGGCCGCCGGCACCGGCTCGACGTCTACCACCACCGCACCCGGCCCGCTGGCGCTCCCGTCCTGATCCACCTGCACGGCGGCGGCTACCACGGCGGCCGCAAGAGCAGCCAGAGCATGGCCCTGCTGCACCGTCTCGCGAGCCGCGGCTGGGTCTGCGTGAGCGCCGACTACCGCCTGCGGCCCGACGTCCGGCACCCCGAGCACCTGATCGACCTCAAGCGGGTGATCGCCTGGGCCCGCGACCACGCCCACGAGTACGGCGCCGCCCCAGCCACCCTGTTCGTCGCGGGCAGCTCGGCGGGCGCGCACATGGCGGCGCTGGCCGCCCTCACCCCCGGCGACCCGGCCCTCCAGCCCGGCTTCGAGACCGCCGACACCTCCGTCACCGCCGTCATCGGCCTCAACGGCTACTACGGCCCCTACTACGGCCAGGGCCCCGAGTCATCCCCCTCCGCTCACGTCCGCGCCGACGCACCGCCGTTCCTGCTGGTGCACGGCGACCTCGACACCGTCGTCCCCGTCACCATCGCCCGCCGCTTCACCGCCGACCTGCGGGCCGCCTCCGAGGGTCCCGTGGTGTACGCCGAACTCCCCGGCGCCCAGCACGCCTTCGACCGCTTCCACTCACTGCGCTACGAGGCGGTGGTGGACGGCGTCGAGGCCTTCGCCGCGTGGGTGCGATCGACCGGGCGGGCGGCGGAACCGCCCTGCCCGGCGGTCGCCCGGGGGAGGCGCGCGCCTGGGAGCGGTTCCCCTGCAGCCTCGACCCGGTCGTCCCCGTGACCGGGCCCCGGCGGGCACGGTGCTTGCCGCTCCCGCTCGTTCAGCCGGCCGTGGCGACGAGGCGTCGCAGCGCGGCGTGGGCGGGCGGGCCCCAGGTGGGCTTTCCGCCGGGGCGGCCGCGGTCGCCGGCCTCTCCGATGAGGATGCCGCCGAGGGCGCGCAGCACCGCCCAGCCGCGGGCGCGGCGCAGGGTGGCGGCGTCGGCGACCGGCCGGTAGGCGTCGTGGAACCGGTCGGCGGCACCGTCCGGCAGCAGTGTCCAAGGGGCGGCGAGGTCGCAGGCCGGATCGCCCGCGCAGAGGTCGCCGAAGTCGATCACGCCGCAGAGGGTGCCGCCCGCGGTGAGGACGTTGGCCGGGTGCAGATCGCCGTGGAGCCACAGCGCCGGGCCCGCCCAGTCGGGCGCGGCGGCGGCGTCCTCCCAGACCGCGCGGACGGCGTCCGGGTCGGGGATCAGCCCCAGCTCGGTGGCCGAGGTGAGCTGCTCGGCGAACCCTCCGGCGCAGTCGGACAGCGGCCCTCCGCGGCCACGGCCCGCGGGCGCCCCTTCGGGGGCCGGGCGGTGGAGGGCCGTGAGAAAGGCGGCCAGGGTGTCGGCGGATTCCTCGGCGCGCGTGGCGGGGGCGCGGTCGGCGGGTTCCCCCGGCACCCAGGTCGTGACGATCCAGGGGCGCGGGAACCGCTCGGAGGGCTCGCCGAGGCGCTGCGGGACGGGGACCTGGAGAGGAAGGTGCGGGGCGAGGACGGGCAGCCAGGCGTGTTCCTTGCGCAGCAGCGCGTCCGCGGACCGCGTCGCCCAGGGCAGCCGGACGGCGAGGTCGTCGCCGAGCCGCCACATCTGACTGTCCCAGCCGCGCGCACCGAACCTCAGGGGGCGGTCGGCCAGGTCGGGGTGCTGGTCGCGCAGCAGCTCCCGGACCAACTGGGCGGTGACCTCGGTCTCGGTATGGGTCATGAGAGGAGACGATAGCGCCGCCGACCGCCCCGCAGCGGTGCGGCCGTGGCCGGGGTACCCGGCCCCGGCGGGGCCGGTGCCGGTCGGCGTGGCCGCGGAGACCGACGGCCGAGGACCGGGCACGGACTGCGGGCGGGGCGGCGGCCCGTTGGATACCGTCGCTGGTTGTGGAGGAGATCCGACGGGGTGTCAGCAGGGCTGCGGGGCACGTCTGGTACGCGGCGTACGGCTCGAACATGCATGCCGGGCGGCTGGACTGCTACCTGCGGGGCGGTCGGCCCCCGGGTGGGGCCCGCACCTATCCGGGGTGCCGGGACGGCGGGCCGCCCGAGCGGGCCGTGCCGGTGATGCTGCCCGGGGCGCTGTACTTCGCGCTGGAGTCGGCGGTCTGGGGCGGCGGCATGGGCTTCTACGATTCCGCCCAGGCGGGCGAGATTCCCGCGCGCGCCTATCTGCTCACCGTGGGGCAGTTCAGTGACATCGCGGCGCAGGAGATGTACCGGGAGCCGGGGGCGGATCTCGCGCTGGACGGGGTGCTCGGCGCGGGGCGGGAGCGGCTCGGGCCGGGCCGGTACGAGACGCTGGTGTGTCCCGGCGCCCTGGACGGTGTGCCGGTCCTGACGTTCACCGCTCCGTGGGGCCTTCCGGACGCCGAGCTGAACGTTCCGCGCGCCGCCTATCTGCGCAACCTCGCCGCCGGCCTGGCCGAGGCCCACGGCTGGGGCCCCGGGCGGGCGGCCGACTACCTGAGCAGCCGCCCAGGGGCGGCCGGGCACTGGAGTTCCGCGGCGCTCCTGCGGGAGCTGTAGTGGCAGGCAGGGCCGAATGCCCGCCGAGGCCCGTGCGGGGTGCCCCATCGGGTGACGTCGGGGTGTGGGCTCCGGGCCGGCCGGGCGGGCGCTCGCATAGTCGGAGGTGCTGCCAACTCCTCCGATCGTGAGACGAGCCGATGATGCGCCGCCTGCCTCGCCGAGAGACCTTCGCCGCAGCGGTTGCGCTGCTCCTGACCGTCGCCGGGTGCAGCGGTCCGGCCGTGCGGCCGACCGCGCCGCCGTCGTCATCGCCGGTGGACGCGGGCTCCCCGGCCGGGCCGCGGGCGTTCACGCTGGTCGCCAGCGGGGACGTCCTGCCGCACACCGAGATCATCCGGCAGGCCGAGGAGGACGCCGGGGGTGACGGGTACGACTTCGGCCGGATGCTCGCCGGTGTCAAGGCCGTCGTCGGTACGGCGGACCTGGGCATCTGCCACATGGAGACCGTGTACGGCGCCGAGGGCGGACCCTTCACCGGCTACCCGTCGTTCAAGTCGCCCCCGCAGGTCGCGCGGGCCCTCAAGGACGTCGGCTACACGTCTTGCGACACCGCCTCCAACCACACGCTGGACGACGGCCCCGACGGCATCCGGCGGACGCTCGACGCGATGGACGCCGTGGGGCTGAAGCACACGGGGTCCGCGCGCAGCGAGGACGAGGCCGGCAGGCCCGCGCTGCTCACGGCGGGCGGGGCGACGGTGGCCCAGCTCGCCTACACGTACGGCACCAACGGCATCGCGCTGCCGAAGGGGCGTCCGTGGGCGGTCAACCTCATCGACCGGGACCGGATCCTCGCGGACGCGCGGGCCGCCCGGGCCGCCGGCGCCGACATCGTCGTGGTCAGCGTCCACTGGGGCACCGAGTGGCAGGACGAGCCGGACGCGCAGCAGCTCACGCTCGCCCGTGAGCTGGCCGCCGAGCAGGGTGACGGCGGCCCTCAGGTCGACCTGGTCCTCGGCACCCACGCGCACATCCCGCAGGCGTACGAGAAGATCAACGGCACCTGGACGGTCTACGGCATGGGCGACCAGCTCGCCGGACACATGTTCAACCGCTCCGGGGCGGAGGATCCGCGCGGCAACTGGAGCTCGATCGCGCGGTTCACCTTCTCCCCGCCGGCCCTGCCGGGACAGCGGTGGACCGTGAGCAAGGCCGAGTTCATCCCGCAGCTGACGGACCTCGGCCCGCCGTACCGGGTGCTCGACCTCGCCGAGGCGGTCCGCCGCAACCCCGGCCGCCCCGACTTCGCGCAGGCCCTGGACCACATCCGCTCGGTCGTGCTCAGCCGAGGCGGCGCCTCCGCCGGGCTGACCATGGCGCCCTGAGCGGCCCGGGCGCCTCGCGGTCGCCGGGGCCCGACGACGCCACCGGCTCCCGTGTCACTCCCCCTGCACACGGCGACCTCAAAGTCCGACTTTCGAACATCTCACACCGACTTATAGATAGGTTCATTCGTTCGAGTGAGTTTGCCGACGGCCCACGGCCGATGTTCTGCACCGGAACCATCTGGCCCTCATCGAACACGCTCACGCCACCTCGGCGCGGCCGGAACAATCGTCGCGGCGGTCGGCGAATGCCCGATCTGCCGTGTCCCTCAATGGGTCTGATGCCCATTCAGTTCTCCCGACCAGAGCAGGGAACAGCGATGACGACCGAGACCGTTCAGCAGAGTCAGCCGAGCCGGCAGAGTCTCAGCACCTCCTCCGCCAGGAACCTGGCCACCACCACCAAGACCGCGCCGCAGATGCTCGGGATCACCCCCCGCTACCTGCTGCGCGCCATGCCCTGGGTGGACCTGGAGGCGGGCGTCTACCGGGTCAACCGCCGCCGGGGCTTCATCCTCGGCAACGGGATGATCAGCACCTACGTCGACGGCGACGGCGCCTCCCGGGTGATCGCCGAGGACCTGCGCGAGCTGCCCTTCCTCAGCCAGGTGGACAGCCCCCTGCTCGCCGCCCTCGCCAACGGGTTCGAGGAGCGCGAGGTCGCACCCGGCGAGATGATCGTCGACACCGGCACCCCCGGCGAGCAGTTGCACATCATCGCGTTCGGGCGCGCCGAGAAGCGCGCCACCGGGGAGTACGGCTCGGACGCCCTGCTGACCGTCCTCGGCGACGGCGACTTCTTCGACGCCACCGCCTGGGCCGAGGGCACGCCGATGCCCTACCGGGTCAAGGCGGTCAGCGCGTGCACCGTCCTCTCCCTCGACCGCCGGATGCTCATCGAACTCGCCGACCGCGAGCCCTCGTTGCGCGCCCAGCTGGACGCCTTCAGCGCCGACGGCCGGGAGCCCGCCGACCGCGAGCACCCGATCGACCTCACCTCGGGCCACTCCGGCGAGCCGTACCTGCCGGAGACCTTCGTGGACTACGAGGAGGCCCCCCGCGAGTACGAGCTGAGCATCGCGCAGACCGTCCTCAAGGTGCACACCCGGGTCTCGGACGTCTACAACTCCACGATCGACCAGGTCCAGGCGCAGCTGCGGCTCACCACCGAGGCGCTCCGCGAGCGCCAGGAGTGGGAGATGCTCAACCACCCCGAGTACGGGCTGCTCAACAACGTCGTGCCGAACCAGCGCGTGCGCACCCGCACGGGCGCGCCGACCCCGGACGACATGGACGAGCTGCTCGCCCGGGTCTGGAAGCAGCCGGCGTTCTTCCTCGCCAACCCGCGGGCGATCGCCGCGTTCGGGCGTGAGTGCACCCGGCGCGGGGTGCCGCCGCAGATCGTGGAGCTCTTCGGCAGCCCGTTCCTGACCTGGCGCGGCGTGCCGCTGCTGCCCTCCGACAAGCTCGACCTGAAGGGCTCGGCCAGCTCGGCGCCCGGCACCACCAACATCCTGCTGATGCGGGTCGGCGAGGACCGCCAGGGCGTGGTGGGCCTGCGCCCGTCGAAGGTCCCGGACGAGGTCGAGCCGGGCCTCTCGGTGCGGGCGATGGGCGTCGACCGGCGGGCCATCACCTCGTACCTGGTGACCAGCTACTTCTCGGCCGCCGCGCTGGTGGACGACGCCATCGCCGTGCTCCAGAACGTCGAGGTGTCGAACTACCATGACTACTCCTGACGGATACGGCCGCGGCACCGGGCTCGCCGGGGCGAGCCGGCCTCCGGCCGGCACCGACCGCCCGACCGGCCTGCTACCGGGCGGCCTGGTACCGGGCCAGGTCCCGCTGCCCGCGGCCCTCGCCCACGCGGCGGGCGGTCCCCGGTACTGGCTGCCTCCCCAGCCCGGCCCGGCGGCCGCTACCGCTCCCGCCACCGCGCTCCCCGCGCCGCCGGCCGTGACACCGGGCGGGTTCGACGTCGAGGCCGTCCGGCGGGACTTCCCCCAGCTGCACCGGGAGGTGAACAGCCGCCCGCTGGTCTGGCTCGACAACGGGGCCACCACACTCAAGCCGCGCCAGGTGACCGAGGCGGTCGCCGAGCACTACTCGATGGGCACCTCCAACGTCCACCGCGGCGCGCACACCCTCGCCCAGCAGGCCACCCAGGTCTACGAGGAGGGCCGCGAGGAGGCCGCCAGGCTGCTCGGCACGCAGGACGCCGGCGAGATCGTGTTCGTCCGCGGCACCACCGAGGCCGTCAACCTGGTGGCGCAGTCCTGGGGCCGGGCCAACCTGGGCGTGGGTGACGAGATCCTGGTCTCGGCGGCCGAGCACCACTCCAACCTGGTGCCCTGGCAGCTGATCGCCAAGGAGCGCCGGGCCCGGATCCGGCCCATCCCGCTGCTCCCCGACGGCCAGCTGGACCAGGACGCCTACCGGGACCTGCTCGGCTCGCGGACGAAGCTCGTCGCGCTCACCCACGCCTCGAACGTGCTGGGGACGGTCCCACCGGTGGCCGAGATGACCGCACTGGCACACCGGTACGGCGCCCGCGTCCTGGTGGACGGCGCACAGGCGGTGAGTCACTTCCCGGTGGACGTCACCGCGCTGGACGCCGACTTCTACGCCTTCTCGGGGCACAAGATCTTCGCCCCGACCGGCATCGGCGTGCTCTACGGCAAGCGCGAAATGCTGGAGGCCATGCCTCCGTGGCAGGGCGGCGGCAACATGATCGACTCGGTGAGCTTCGAGGAGACCTCCTACGCCCCCGTCCCGCACCGGCTGGAGGCGGGCACCGGCCACATCGCCGGGGTCGCCGGACTGCGGGCGGCCCTGCGGTACCTGGCCGGGCTGGACCGTCCGGCCGCCACCGCGTACGAGAAGCAGCTCACCGCGTACGCCATGGGTGCGCTGGCGGCCGTCCCCGGGCTCCGGCTGATCGGCGACGCGCCGGGGAAGATCGGCGTGCTGACCTTCCTCCTCCCCGGCACCGACCCGACCGCCCTCGCCGGGGCACTCGACCAGCAGGGCATCGCGGTGCGCGCCGGGCACCACTGCGCGCAGCCGGCACTGGCCGCCTTCGGCCTGCAGAGCGCAGTACGGGCCTCGTTGGCCCTCTACAACACCGTGCAGGACGTCGACGCCCTGGTGTCCGCCCTCCAGGGCATCCTGGCGGCCCCGGCGGAGTAGGTCGGGCCGCCAGGAGGGGGTGTCCGGCATCGGCGGTCGTCACCACCGGTGCCGGACACCCCCTGCTGCGTGCGTGGAGGCGAACCGCGGGGGCGGACGGGTTCGCCGTGGATCACTGTGGGCCGCCACGGGTTCGGCACCGCTCGGCCGGCGCCTGTCAGGACGTCAGGGCCTCGCGCACGCGGGACGCGACCGCCGCGTCGGTCAGGAGGTCGTTGTGCTTGAGGCAGCCGAGCCGGACGTTGTCGGCCCCGGTCAGGCGGGTGCTCTCCGGTGGGGTGATCTGCTCGTCGCAGGCCGACCAGAGGGTCGTGTACCACACCGGTGCCGGGCCGCCGCCCCGCCCAAACACCCGAGCCCCCAGCGGCGGCGCTCGGCTCGTGTGCGCCGCCCGTGCTCGACGCGTCCCGCGGGGCTGAGGCGCCCCGGCGGGTCACCCCTGCCGGGCCGCCCGGTCAGCGGGCCAGGCCCCCGAGGGTCTCGTACGCCGCCGCCAGGGACTTCTCGGCCAGCGGCCTGAGGGCGGCCATCTGCGGCACGACCGCAGCCATGGTCAGCTCGGCGTGCACGAAGCTCAGATCCTCCGCGAGGCCGATCGAGCCGAGGACGGCCCGCAGGTAGGGCTCCTGGTGGTCCCACCCCTCCCGGGGCGTGCCCGGCGCGTACGAGCCGCCGCGGGCCGAGACCACCACCACCGACTTCCCGGCCAGCGGCCCGGGGGCGCCACCGGGGGCCACCATGTGGGCCGGGGTGACGAGCCGGTCCAACCAGGCCTTGACCGTCGACGGGATCGAGTAGTTGTACATCGGCACGCCGATGACCAGTGCGGTCGCCTCACGCACCTCGGCGGTCAAGGCCTCGGTCAGAGCCCGCTCCTGCGGGGGCTCGCCGTGGTCGCCGCTCGGGTCGAGCAGGGCCTCGCGGACGGCGTGCGTGATGTGCGGGACCGGCTCGGCGGCCAGGTCACGGTAGGCGTAGCCGCCCTCCGGGTGGTGCCGGCGCCACTCCGCGGCGAAGTGGGCGGACAACTCCCGGGACGCGGACCCGGTCCGGCGGATGCTCGCGTCGAGGTGCAGGAGCGAAGGCAGCGGTGACGGCATGGCGGTGTCCTCGGGGTGCCGGCGGGATCGGATCGGAGCAGTACCGCCGACAGCGGCGGCGGCGTTCCGTGTGGACGACCGTAGAGATTGACGCCGACGTCAACGCAAGCCCGAGACGTCGACGCAAGCCCGGGACATCGGCCCTTGCCCGCGACGCCGGCCCGGGCCCGGGACGTCGACCCGAGCCCGGACCGGCGTCGTTCCGGGCCTCACCCGCCGACGGCCGCTACGCGCCGAAGCCCTCGATCACCGCCGGCAGGTCGGCGGAGAGGTCGAAGGGCTGCGGCACCGCGTCGAAGTCCGGCCACCACACCGCCGGGACGTCCGGCGCGAGTTCGCGCAGCACGGTGTGCAGGACGGTGAGCGGGGCCGACCAGGGCTCGCGGTCCTCGAAGGAGAACACCCGGCTCCGCAGGTGGTAGGAGAGCTCCGCCCACCGGCTCGGCTCCACCTCGACCCGGATCTCGGCCCAGTCCTCCGCGAAGTCGGCCACCGAGGCGTCCGGCCAGCGCGCCGTCAGTGACGCCTCCAGCTGTACGCGGGTGAACGACCAGGCGCCGCCGGCCTCCCGCGGGTCGGCGCGGACGTAAAAGCTGGATCCCACGGTCGGCTCTCCCTCGCTCCCGCCGCGCTGCGAGGAGCACGGCCCTGGCGGCTCGTCGCGAGCCATTTTCGTCGCGAGCCATTTTCGTCGGCCCCATTCTCGTCGGCGCCATTCTCGTTGGGCGCCCTCGGGACGCGGCACTCGGCGGCCCCTCGTACGGGTGGACTGCCGGCGGCACAGCCACCGCCGACGTCCGGCTCGGCATCGCCTCCGGGATGGGCCCGGAGACGCTCGACGGGACGGTGCAGGCCGACCTCCCCGGCGACCCGGCCCCGGCCGACAACACCTCGCACTTCGCCATCGCCGTGCAGTAGCCCCGGGGACGACGCGGCACGGCGGCCGTCCTGCCCGCGGCGGGCGGGACGGCCGCACCCGTGCCTACTCGGCGACGGTCAGCACGACCTTGCCGGTCACCCGGCCGGTGTCGCCCAGCTCGTGGCCCTTGGCGGCCTGGGCGAGCGGGAAGACGGCCTCGACCACGGCCCGCAGCCGGCCTTCGGTGACCAGGTCGGCGATCGCCTGCATGCCGGCCTGGTCGGCCTCCACCAGCAGCGGGTACGCCCGCACGCCCCGGGCGGCGGCCTGCTCGGCGAGGTCGGCGGGCATCGAGGAGATCGCGATCGTCACCAGCTGGCCGCCCGGCTTGAGGGTGACGAGGGAGCGGCTCACGGTCTCGCCGCCGAGGGTGTCGAAGACCAGGTCGACCGGGTCGATCGTGGTGAAGTCCTCCGTCCGGTAGTCGATCACCTCGTCCGCGCCCAGCTCGCGCAGCAGCGCGTGCTTGGGGGCGCTGGCCGTGCCGATCACGTACGCGCCGCGCGCCTTGGCGATCTGCACGGCGAAGTGGCCCACGCCGCCCGCCGCGGCGTGGATCAGGACCCGCTGGCCGGGCCGGACGTCGGCCGCGTCCGCCAGGACCTGCCAGGCGGTGAGGGCGGCCAGCGGAATCGCGCCGGCCTGGACGTGGTCGATCCCGGCCGGCTTGCGCACCATGGCACGGGCCGGCGCCACCACGTACTCGGCGAACGAGCCGACACCGTACGGGTAGGGCAGCATCCCGAAGACCTCGTCGCCGGGCCGGTGGATCGTGACTCCGGGGCCGGCGGCCTCGACCACGCCGGAGACGTCCCAGCCGAGCACCAGCGGGAAGGTGCCGAGGAAGCCGGTCAACCGGCGGTGCTTCCAGTCGGTCGGGTTCATGCCCGCCGCGTGGACGCGGACGAGCACCTCGGAGGGGCCGGGCACCGGGCGGGCGATCTCGACCTCACGCAGTACGTCGGTTCCGCCGAGGGTGTCCTGGGAAATGGCCTTCATCGTTGTCATGAATCAAGGATGTCCCGGGCCCGAACTGCGCGAATAGCGGCCCGGAGGTCACCATGTGCAAGGATTGGGCCATGCATCGCGTTGTCGTCCTGGCCCTCGACGGGGTCATCCCGTTCGAGCTGAGCCTCGCCTCCCGGCTCTTCGGGACCGCCACGGACTCCGACGGGCAGCGCCTCTACGAGGTGGTCACCTGCTCGCTGGACGGCCGGCCGGTCCGTACCGCCGCCGACTTCTCCATCACCGTCGAGCGCGACTGCTCCGTCCTGGCCGAGGCCGACACCGTGGTCGTGCCGGCGTCCGAGGAGTTCGCCGGAATCACCGACCGGCAGTCCTTGCCCCGCGGCGCCGCCGAGGCGCTGGCGCTGCTGCGCCCGGACACCCGGATCGCGGGCATCTGCATCGCCACCTTCCTGCTCGCCGCCGCCGGCCTGCTCGACGGGCGCGCCGCGGCCACCCACTGGCACCACGCCGACCACTTCCGGCGGCACTACCCCCAGGTCGACCTCGCCCCCGACGTCCTCTTCGTCGACACCGGGCGCATCCTGACCTCGGCCGGCGCGGCCGCCGGCATCGACCTGATCCTGCACCTGATCCGGGCCGACCACGGCAGCGCCACCGCCAACCAGGTCGCCCGGCGCTGCGTCGTCCCGCCGCAGCGCGAGGGCGGCCAGGCGCAGTACGTGGAGCGGCCGGTGCCGGCCGGCACCGACGCCGGGACCTCCGCCACCCGTGCCTGGGCACTCGACCGGCTCCACGAGCCGCTCCGCCTGGGCGACCTCGCCGACCACGCGGGAATGAGCCGGCGCACCTTCACCCGGCGGTTCCGGGCCGAGGTCGGGCTCAGCCCGGGGCAGTGGCTGACCCAGCAGCGCGTCGACCTGGCCCGGCACCTTCTGGAGACCAGCGACCTGACGGTCGACCGGATCGCCGAACGCGTCGGCTTCGGCACCGGCGCCTCCCTCCGGCAACACCTCCACACTGCGATCGGCGTCCCGCCGGGGGCGTACCGGCGGACCTTCCGGAGCTGACGCCGGACCCTCCTCCCTGCTCGGGCAGGCCGCGGGCCCGGGCGGCGTCAGAACACCGACCAGTCACGACGGGCGCCAGAGAACCGACCAGTCATGACGGGCGCCAGAGAACCGACCAGTCATGACGGGCGTCAGAACACCGACCAGCCCGTCGCCGTGGTGAGCGCGTCCAGGGCCGCGACGCCGAGCACCGAGTTCCCAGCGGCGTCCAGGCCCGGGCTCCAGACGCAGACCGTGCCCCGGCCCGGCAGCACCGCCAGCACGCCCCCGCCCACGCCGCTCTTGCCCGGCAGCCCCACCCGGTAGGCGAACTCCCCGGCCGCGTCGTACGTCCCGCAGGTGAGCAGCACGGCGTTGATCCGCTTGGCCTCGCTGCGCGACAGCAGCCGGGAGCCGTCGGCCCTTATGCCGTGGCGGGCGAGGAAGAGCCCGGCCAGGGCGAGGTCACGGCAGCTCGCCTCGACCGCGCAGTGCGCGTAGTAGTGCGCGAGGACGCTGTCCACCGGGTTGCGCAGGTTGCCGTAGCTGGCCATGAAGTGGGCCATGGCGGCGTTGCGGTGGCCGTGCTGGGCCTCGGAGGAGGCCACCGAGTCGTCCACCGCGACGGCCGGGTTGCCGGACTCCGCGCGCAGGAACTCGCGGACCGCACCCACCGCGTCGCCGGTCAGCTTCAGCAGCCGGTCCGTCACGACCAGCGCCCCCGCGTTGATGAACGGGTTGCGCGGGATCCCGTGCTCGGACTCCAGCTGCACCAGCGAGTTGAAGGGATTGCCGGAGGGCTCGCGGCCGACACCCGCCCAGAGGCCGTCGCCGCCCTCCGCCAGTGCCAGGGCGAGGGTGAAGAGCTTCGACACCGACTGGATCGAGAACGGGTGCTGCCAGTCCCCCGCCCCGTACACCTCGCCGTCCACGGTGGCGATCGCCATCCCGAAGGCCGTCGGGTCGGCCTTCGCGAGCGCCGGGATGTAGTCGGCGACCCGTCCGCGCTCCGGCGCCTGCCGGGCAGCCTCCATCGCGTCCTGCAACAACACCTGGTAGTCCACATCGTTCACGCCGCCATTGTGGTCCACCCCCGGTGGCCCGGGTCAAAGCCGGGTCCGGGCCGGCCGGGGGCACCGGCCCGGAGGGGGCGGCCGACCAGAGCACCGGCCCCGCTGTACCGGCCGGCCGCAGGTGAGCGCGGGCGTCAGCCGGGCACCGCCGTCAGGTGAGCGCCGGCGCGAGCAGCCGGGCCGTCCGCTCGACGAGCAGGTTGTCACTGGGACCGGCGGCCGCGTGGGTGGTGGTCAGCACCGCCAGCACGATCGGCGGCCCGGCCGGGGGCCAGACGACGCCCACGTCGTTCGCCACACCGTACGAACTCGCGGTGCCGGTCTTGTCCGCCAGCGTCCAGTCCTTCGGCAGACCGGCCCGGAACCGTGCGGTGTTGGTCGTGTTGGCCGTCAGCCAGCCGGTCAGGCGCGCACGGTCCCGGGGCGGGAGCACGTCTCCGACGAGGAGGCGCGCGTACGTCGACCCGATGGCGCGGGGGCTGGTGGTGTCGGTCGTGCGCCACGGCTCCGCCGAGTTGAGCCCGGGCTCCCAGCGGTCGAGCCGCGTCCGTCCGTCCCCGACCGAGCGGCAGAACCGGGTGACGGCCGTGGGGCCGCCCAGCTCACGGAGGAGGAGGTTGGCGGCGGCGTTGTCGCTCAGGCTGACCGCGGCCGCGCACAGCTCCTCGACGGTCATGCCGTTGGCGAGGTTCGCCTCCGTTCCCGTCTCCGGGCCGTAGCCCGAATCCGTCACGTCCTGCTCGGTGTAGCGGATCCGCTTGGCGAGGAACTCGCCGTCCCGGTCGAGGTCCCGCAGCACCGCCGCGACCGCGAGGGTCTTGAACACCGAGCACATCGGGAACAACTCGTCCGCGCGGTACAGCACCGTCGCCCCCGTGGCCGTGTTCCGGGCGAACACCCCGAGCCGGGCAGCGTGTTCACGCTCCAGCGCGGCCAGCTCGCGGGTGATCGCCCCGTTCGCCGGCGTTGCGGCGTGAGCCCGCCCGCCCGAAAGCAGGCCGCCGGCCAGAACTGCCCCGGCGCCGGCGGCCAGCACCGAGCGGCGGGACGGACGTGCCACGGTGGTCTCCATCGTCGTCTCCTTGTCTCCAACGGTCGCAACAATGATCAACACGCGCCGGGGGACGAAGAGGTTCCACGCCGGCCCGGCCTGCATACGAACGAGTGAGGCAGGCAGCCGGTCCGCCGACGCGAGACCGCGGGCGGACCGGCCGCCGGTCCGCCCCGGGTGCCCCGGCGCCGGCCCCGGCCGGTGCTGCCGTGGAGACGAGCGTGCCGTCCACCGAGGACACCGGCATGCCAGGGCCCGGCGGGTCCACCGGGACCACCGGGACCACCGGGACCACCGGGACCACCGGGCCCCCGGTCCACCGGCCCCCGGGGCGACGGACCGTCAGGCGCCGGTGCCGTGCAGACGGCGCAGGATCGCCATCAGCTCCTCCGGCGGGGCGATCGAGAACGAGCGGGTCGCGTCGTCGATGTGGGTCAGCGAGGTCACGGTGCCCTTGCGCCACCAGTAGAGCCGGGGCGAGAGCGGGCCCGGGTTGTCCTGGTGGGCACCGAGGCCGAAGGCGGCGAGGTCGTTGACCGCATCGACCGCCTGGCGGCCGGCCAGCGGGTGGAAGACCAGGTAGTGCCGGCTCGGCACGGTGAACAGCGCGCCGTCCTCGGGCAGGTCACGTCCGGTCACCGCACGGGCCACGTCATCCAGGACGAGGGCCTTGCTGGCGACGAACATCGACTCGCCGGACACGATGTGCAGGGCCGCGCCGCCCTGGCCCTGGGCCACGTCGTACTCGACCGGCTCCCGGACCAGGTTGGCGCGCCCGGCCGCGCGCAGCGCCTCCAGGCCCACCTCGGCCACCGACCGGTCGTCGAGCAGCCGCACCGCCTCCGGCAGGTCCAGCGCGAGCGCCTCCTGCAACCCGGGCGCGACGGGGCGCACATAGCTGAACGAGGGCGCAGCCTCCGGCGGGAAGGCGTCCTCGGGCAGCAGGCGCAGGTAGGCCGAGCGGAGGATCTGCTCGGAGCCCTGCGGGGTCGCCGCCTCGGCGCCGTCGAGGGCGCGGAAGTGGTGCTCCACCAGCCGGGGCCACTCGCGCGGATCGGCGCGCCGGCACAGCTCGGCGAGGTTGTGGAGGGCACGCGTGCCCTGCGGCGCGTGCACGGCGTCACCGGCGACGGTGATCCGCGGATCGCCGGCGTGGTGCCGGCGGACGAGGTCGCGCAGGTACTCGGCCTGGTCGGTCGTCAGGGCCGGGAGGTGCGGGTCGTGCTGGGGCGTGGCCTTGGAACGGAAGAACTTCATGTGACCCGACCCTATGTGCACCGTCCGACAGGCGGTGACCTGGGGCGGGTGTGTGCGTGAGGATGCGTCAGTCGCCCACCAGCGGGTGCGCTCCGCCGCCTCCGGCGTGAAGGTGGAGCAATGAGCATCGTCGTCCTACTCGAACCCGAGCTCGTCCGCGCCTCCACCATGGGTGACACCACGGAATTCGTCGAGCGCGTGCGCGCCGTACATGCGGCACCGGCCGACCCGTCCGCGCCCGGGGAGCCCGGGGACTTCACGTTCTGCGGTCTGGCCACCGGCCGGATGCGGAGGGACCCGTACCGGGCTGATCGACCCGGCGCGACCTGGTACCCACCCGCGTGGCAAGGGCAGGCCTGTCCGGCCTGCGACAGTGTCCTCCACATGTCCTGAGGTCACGCGCACCTCCTGCCGGTCCGGGCGTCCTGCCCGCCGTCGCCGCGCAGCGTGGACTCACCCAGGACGACGCCGACCCGGCCATCGACCGGTCCGGCGGCTGCCTCGACGTGACCGGGCGGCCGGCTGCGGCTCCGTCCAACCGGACTCCCCCGACGCGTCAGCGACGGGTCGGAGCTCAGATCGCGTCCCGGTCCGGCCGCGGGTAGCCGATCTCTGCGATGTCCTCGGCCAGGTCCGCGAGGGTGACCTCCGCGTTCAGTGAGGACACGAGCTTCTCGTTCAGCGGCCGCAGGGCGTACACGTCGCGTACCGCTCCCAGGTCCACGGGAACCTCGTAGTAGTCCTCGGCCCAGTGCTGGAACGCCTCCGGCGAGCGGTCGACCAGGAGCTCGAACAGGGCCGTCGCCCCGTCGGGGTCGGGGTGGCCGACAGGGAAGTCGATCACGCCGTGCTGCCACCGATCGTCCGTCGCCCCCCGCCACAGGCAAGCCGTCACAGCCGGCACGTCATCCTCGTCGGTGAACGCCGGCTCCTCGACGAAGGGCCCGAAGACCTCCGGGACATCGTCGATCACTCCCGGCCAGGGCTCGTCACCGTTGCCGTACGGGCTCATCGGCGCTTCGTGGTCGAAGCCGCGGACAAAGGCCCCGGCCGCCGAGAACACGATGGAGGACTCGTCCCCCGACCCGTTACGCATCGAGGCCATCTCCTCGCCCTCGGCCCAGCCGGCGTTGAAGGAGTAGTACCGGTCTTCCCAGTCCGGGCTCAGGATCGCATCGAGCATCGCCAGCGAGCGGCAGTGGTCCCGCAGGTCGGCGATGGAGGGGAGCCGGCGAGCCACGTCATAGACAGTCACCTGCTCATCCAACCGGATGCCACTGACACCCAGCCCCCAGCCCTTCCGCCAGCCCGCCCGCCAGCCAGCGTCACCGCCAGGAGCGACCCCCGGGCGCCAGGTGGGTCGATCACCGACAGCCGGCCGGGCAGGGAGGCGGGTGACCCGGACGGTGCGGTCGGCGCGGATCCCGTGCCCGTTCGGTCGTCGCCGCACAGCGTCCGTGGCGGTGGGTCAGGACAGGTGGCGGAGCTTGTCGGGGTTGCGGATGACCCGGATCTCGGTGATCCGGCCGTTCTCGACCTCCACGCAGGAGACGCTGTCCGGCCGTCCGGCCGTGGTGATCAGCAGGCCCGGCCGGCCGTTGACGTCGACGGCCACGAAGCGCGGGGCCTCCATCGGCTGCGCGAGCACGGCCGCGAGGAAGCGGGCCACGTTCTCGGCGCCGTGCAGCGGGCGCAGGGCCGCTCTGACCTTGCCGCCGCCGTCGTTCCAGGCGGTGACGTCGGGGGCGAGCAGTTCCAGCATGCGGTTCAGGTCGCCTCCGAGGCACGCGGCGAGAAACTCGTCGGTGACCCGGCGCGTCACCTCGGCCGGGGTCTCGTAGCGTGGCCGACGTGCCTGGACGTGCGCCTTGGCTCGGGAGCCGACCTGGCGCACCGAGGCCTCGGTGCGGTCGAGCGCCTCGGCGATCTCCCGATGCGAGAAGCCGAAGACCTCCTTGAGCACGAAGACGGCCCGCTCCAGCGGTGAGAGGCTCTCCAGAACCACCAGCATGGCGAGCGAGACCGACTCGGCCAACTCCACGTCCCCGGTGGCGTCCGGCACGGTGACCAGCGGTTCGGGCAGCCAGGGGCCGACGTACTTCTCGCGCCTGACGGCAGCCGAACTCAACCGGTTGAGCGCGAGGTTGGTGATCGTACGGGCCAGGTAGCCGCCCTGGTTGGCGACCGGGCCGGACACCTGGCTGCAGCGCAGCCAGGTGTCCTGGACCAGGTCCTCGGCGTCCGCGACGCTGCCGAGCATCCGGTAGGCGATGCCGAAGAGCATCGGTCGGTGCTGTTCGAAGGCGGCGATCTCGATCACGGACGCGACGGTACCGCACAAGCCTCGGAGAATCCCTGGCTGGTCAGGCCGAAGGCGCTGTTCATCCGGGAGCGCCAGTTCTCCAGGGCGACCATGGCGGTGAGTTCCACGAAGGCGGCCTCGCCCAGCTGTTGGAGCAGCGCCTCAGCGAGCCCGTCGGTGACGCGGGGCTCGGTCTCCGTCATCGCCTCGGCGTACTCCATGACCTGGAGTTCCAGCTCGGTGAAGGCCTCGCGGTGGTCGCGCCACTGCGGCACCTGGGAGACCTTGTCGAGCGGCAGGCCGAGTTCGCCGGCCTCCCACTGGCCGAAGTCCATGCACCAGGAGCAGTTGATCCGGGCCGCGGCGGCCATCACGGCGAGATGCCTCAGGGCCGGTTCCAGCGCGTTCCACTTGGCGACGGAGCGCTCCGTCTTGACGTACGTGAGCAGGACCTTCCGGTTGTGGCCGACCGCGAGCCCGGGGTCGAGCACCTTGCCGTACATCCGCCGGGAGTACCAGGCGCCGATGCGGTTCAGCAGCGTACGCGGCGGCGTGAGTGAGATGCGGGCGGTCATGTCGGGCCTCCAGGCTTCCGGACGGACGTCTCTGGAGGTAGGACAGGACAGCCGCCGAGGATGTGACACCGGCGTCCTGTCGCCGGGCGGTCTCGGCGGCGTCATCGGGTGGTCGCAGGCTGACAGGCCCCACGCTCCGGCCGGACACGGAGGTCACCGGTCCAGGTCACCGGTCCAGGTCACGGGCACCGAGGTCGGTCGGTCGCCGGTCACCGGTCACCGGTCAAGTGCCACCGGGCGCCGGTCACCCGGCCCGACCCGACCCGGATGGTCGCGGACGCGGCGTTGTTCAGCGTGGAACCACCCAGCCGGGCGTCCAGGTCCCGGCGGCGTCGTGGCCGGCCGTGGTGGCGGTGAGGTGGGTGCGCAGGGTGGTCAGCGCCGGGTGGGGGTTGTCGCGGTGCCAGAGGAGCGAGTGGGGGTAGACGGGCGTCGGGTCGGTCACCGGGATGCGGCGCAGGCCGTGGTCGGCGGGCCAGATGAGGCGGGTGTGCTCGCCCATGAAGGTGGCCAGGGCCGGGGTGTCGGCGATGGTGTCGAGGAGTGCGTCGGAGCCGAAGTTGGGGCCGGTCGCCTCGATGGTGAGGCCGAACTCGGCGACGAGGTCGTCGTAGTAGGCGGTCCACTCGGTACCGGGGACGATGCCGGGCATCCAGATCCGGTGCCCGGTGAGCTGGGCGAGGGTCACCGACCGGGCGCCCGCCAGCGCGTGGGCGGGGCCGGTGAGGAGTTGGAGCGGCTCGTCGAGCACCCGGACGGACTCGATGTCCTCGGGGAGGGGCCGGCCGGGTGCGGCGACGGCGCGGAAGGAGGCGTCGATCGCACCGGACCGGATGGCGGCGACGGCCGTCTCGATGTCGAACAGCATCACCACGTCGAGCTCGATGTCGGGGTACGCGCGGTGGAAACCGCGCATCAGGCCCGACTGCGCGCTGCGCGAGGTGATCACGTCGACGCGCAGCGCCCGGTGGCCGGTGCGTACGGACGCGGCCGCGCGCTCGGCGACGCGCAGCAGCTCGCGCGCGTGGGGCAGGAACGCCTGCCCGTCGATGGTGAGCTCGGCGCCGCGGGCCGTGCGGGTGAACAGTCGCACGCCGAGGTTGCGCTCCAGCGCGGCGATGCGCTTGGAGACGGCCTGCTGGGTGACCGCCAGCTCGGCGGCGGCCTCCTGGAACTGCCCCGCATCGGCGGCGGCGACGAAGGTCCGGACGGTGTCGAGGTCCATGCCGACACCCTACGGGTACAACCATGGGTTGTGACCGTCGGCCCTATGGTTGTTTGATCCCAGGGCACGGTGCTCGCTTTGATGCTTCCGATCGCGGATCGGTTGTGCGAGTGAGTGGCGAGGGGCGTCGGGCATGAGGAGCGGGGACGGGCCGGGACGTGCTCCCGGACATCGGCTGGGGCGGCAGTTCGGGTGGCTCTGGGGAGCCTACGGGACCAGCGCGCTCGGCACGTGGCTCGCCTTCGGCGCCCTCCCGCTGATCGCCGTCCGGGTGTTGCACTCCGGGCCGGCCGAGGTCGCCGCGCTCTCCTGCGTGGGGGCGGCGGTGGGCGCGGTCGTGGCGGTGCCGCTCGGCCCGTGGGTGGAGTTCCGCCGCAAGCGGCCGGTGCTGATCGCGACGGACCTGGTGCGCTTCGCGGCGCTGCTGACGATCCCCGCCGCGTTCGCCCTCGGCGTCCTCACCTTCCTCCAGCTCCTCCTGGTCTCGGTCGTCGTCGCGGCGGCCGACATCACCTTCCGTGCCGCCTCCGGGGCATATCTCAAGACGCTGCTGCCGGCCGAGGACCTGCTCGTCGCAAACGCCCGGTTCGAGTCCACGGCCTGGACGACCACCATCATCGGACCGCCGCTCGGCGGCGCCGCCATCGGATTCCTCGGCCCGGTGGCGACCGTGGCGGCCGACGCGGTCAGCTACCTGCTCTCCGCCCTGGGCATCCGCGCGACGGGCGGGCACGAGCCGCGGCCCGCGCGCCGGGAGGCCGCCCGCATGCGGCCCGGGGAGCTGCTCGACGGTTGGCGGTACATCCTCGCCGACGCAACGCTGCGCGCGCTGCTCCTCAACACCGCCCTGTTCAACGGCCTGGTGATGGCCACCGAGCCGCTGCTGGCCGTCCTGATGCTCGGCCCACTCGGATTCGCACCGTGGCAGTACGGCCTCGCCTTCGCCGCGCCCTCGATCGGCGGCCTGCTCGGCTCGCGGCTGGCCCGACCGCTCGCCACCCGGTTCGGGCAGCACCAGGTCCTGGTCGTGTTCGGCGCGGTGCGCGCCCTCTGGCCCGTCGGCCTGGCCTTCCTGGGGCCGGGCACCGCAGGACTGCTGCTGGTGACGGGCGTCGAGTTCGGGCTCATCTTCTGCTGCGCGGTCTTCAACCCCGTCCACGCCACCTACCGCCTCCAGCGCACCGCCACCGACCGGGTCACCCGCACGCTGTCCGCCTGGGCGGTGACGACCAAGGCCTCGACCGCGCTCCTGACGGCCCTCTGGGGCGTACTGGGCGCCCTGCTCGGCCCCCGCACGGCCATCGGGCTGGCCGGCGTACTCCTCCTTGCGACCCCCCTGCTGCTCCCCCGCCGCGCGGCGGTGCTCGTCTCCGGGCCGGAGCCCGAGGCGGAAGCGGAGCCGGCACCGAGCCGCGTCTGACGGGCCGGCTTCGCGGCCCCGGGCCAACGCCGGCCCGGATCCGGGTGGTCGCCGCCGCCACCGCCGCGGCGACCGCGCCGGGCGCGGATCCGGCGACCTCGGATGCGGCGGGGTGTGCGTCAGCCTGCCGGGCCGGCGTCGGCCCCTACCACCCCCGGTCGTCCGAAGTCGGCGCCCGGGCGGTGCCTCTCGCAGAGCCACCCGCCGGGGTAGAGGCGGGCCTCGGCGCCGCACCGCGTCGTGCCCGCCGAGCAGACGCCCGGGCGCAGCGGGGCCACGGGCGGCCGCTCGGGGCGCACCGGCGCGGGCACGGCGGTCGGCGGCACCGCGGTGAGCGGCACGGCGGTCGGCGCCGGCCTGAGGGGCTCGCCCGTGTCGCGTGGCGGGCGGGCGTCGTACCGGCGGTGCCGGCGCTCGGCCCGGTCCAGGACGCACTGCACGCCGCGCCGCCCGCGCGGGGCGGCGTGCGGCGGGTGGGAGCCCGTCGCACGTCCGGCGTCAGGGTCGTCAGGGCCGGCAGCGTGGTCGGCGAGGACGCCGCCGTTGGCGAGGAAGGTGTCCCGGTCGGTGGCGGAGGCCCAGAAGCGGTGCAGCCCGCGGCCGGTCCTGAGGGTGAGCGGGACGTAGGCGCCGCGGGCGATGTCCCGGACGAGGTCGTCGAACTGGCGGCCCCTCGGGTCCCAACGGGGGTGGTGGTGCCTGCAGTTGCCGCTCCCCCGGGGCGGGCAGGACGCCGAGGTACGGTCGCACCGTTCCAGTGTGAGGGCGCGGACGCCGCCGCGGACGAGGAGGTCGCGGCTGTCGCGGATCGCGGCGGCGGGGAGGTTGTCGGTGCGTGTCCAGTGGACGGCGTCGATCAGCGGGGCACCGGCGTCGACCGTGTGCCAGACGGCGGTGATCCCGGCCGCGCGGGCGGCTGCGTCGCGTTCGCGGGCCGTTCCGGCGGCGAGGTAGGAGAGTTGGGGCCGGAACCCGTACCGGCGACCGCCCGCACCGGTGACCAGCACCTCGGGCCGGCGCCTGCCCGGTCCGCCGGCCGCCGCGACCTCGACCCGGTGGCCGTCGGCCTCCGCGGCCCGCACGTACCGCTCCCGGTACGCCTGGTGCGCGTCGCTCTCGAAGCAGTGGTGGCGGCGGACCGGATTGTGGTGGGCGGCGATCCGGAGCCCGCCGCGTTCGTAGACGTACATCCATTCGGGCCGGTCCGGCCGGTTCTCCAGGCAGTCCGGGCAGTACAGGCCGCGCTGTTCGACGGGCCTGCGGTCGGCGAGCAGCTGCTGCCACAGGCCGGGATGTGCGGGGTGTCCGAGGTCGTCACGGTCGAGGTCGAGAACCGCGCCGATGCGGGAGCAGAACACCGGGTTTCGTTGGGGGAGTTCACCGTCGAAATTGTCCATGGCATCTCATTTCTGCCATCAACCACCGAGGTAACGGGCCTGGCCTACGGGCTCCCAATGCCCCGTCGGCCAGGAAAACCAACGTGCCGACCGCCGTAATCCTTCCGGGTTCCCCCCACCTGCCGGGGATTGTCCGGAAACCGACCCGCGGCCGGACGCAGCGGAAACTCCCGCCCCATCAGCAGCACGGAATGGCTTTCCCGCGCCGCCGGCGAAATGAATCGCGACGGACGCCCACCGGCGGCCGAAGCGGGCCCGGGCGTCGAGTGTGAGACGTCAGGCACGACGAGCCGGCGAACCAGGAGACGCCCCAGGCCACCTGGAGGGTCCCGGAAGGGGTGCTGCTAGCCTGCTCTGCATGATCGGGAAGGGCCCCAGACAGCGAATTTCCAGCGTGCCGGCGGCAAACGGTCCACAGCGGGCTCTCATCATCTCGAGCTTCGTCAGTCGGGTGGGCAACGGGCTGTTCAACAGCGCTGCGGTGCTCTACTTCACGCTGGTCGTGCACCTTCCCGCCGCACAGGTCGGTCTCGGCCTCACGATCGCCGGGCTGACCGGGCTGCTGGCCGGGATCCCGGCGGGGAATCTGGCCGACCGGTACGGGCCGCGCACGGTCTGGCTGACGACCCTCGCGATGCAAGCCGCGACGATGACCGCTTTCGTCTTCATCCACAGCTGGGTCACGTTCACGCTCATCGCCGCCCTGGACCGGCTGGCAGCAACGGCGAGCGGCGCCGCGGGCGGTGCGCTCATGGCCCGCGCCGGCGGCGAACGCCCGGCCGCGTTCAGGGCGAGACTCCGCACGTTAGCCAACCTCGGCGTGGTCCTGGGCACCCTCGGCTCCGCCTTCGCCGTCTCGGTCGACACCCGCGCGGCATACACCGCGCTCATCCTCGCCAACGCCGCCAGCTTCGCCTGCGCCGGCCTGATCGCCCTGGTCGGCGTCCCGAACTACCAACCCCTGTCCCGGCCCCGGGAGCACCACGGCTGGGCGGTCCTGGCCGACCGGCCGTACGTGTCCTTCGTCGCGCTCTACGGCGCCATGGGCCTGCAGTACCAGACCGTCTCCCTGCTGCTGCCGATCTGGCTCTCCGCGCACACCGACGCGCCCCGCTGGACCGTGGCGGCGGTCTACGCGGTCAACAGCGGGGTGTGCGTGCTGCTCCAGAGCAGGATCGGCTCCCGGGTGGAAACGCCGCGCCAGGGCGGCCGGGCGTTCCGCCTCGCCGGGCTGCTCTTCCTGGTCAGTTGCCCCTTGATGGCCCTGACCGCGGACGTTCCGGCCTGGGTCGCGCCAGGGCTCGCCGTCCTCGCCGTCTGCGTGCACAGTCTCGGAGAGGTATGGGAGTCGTCGGGCGGCTACGCGCTCGGCTTCGGTCTCGCCCCCGACCACGCCCAGGGGCAGTACCAGGGCCTCTTCGGCATCGGCTTCGGCGCCGGACAGGCCTTGGCCCCGGTGATCCTGACGGCAGTAGTCCTCGGACTCGGACACGCGGGCTGGCTGCTGCTCGGCGCGTTCTTCGCGGCTCTGGGGGCGGCAGGCCCGCCGGTGGCCGCGTGGGCGGAGCGGACCCGTCCCACGAGCCAGGACACGGCCGGCGCTGCACAGGGCCGGTCAGGCGAGGCCCCGCTGCTCGACGCCAACTGATGTGCGGTTCCGGGGAGTCCACTGGTGTCCAGTGGTCATGGGCAGTCAGCGCACGGTGTGCGGTCGCGAGGGAGTCCGGCTCTGTCCTCACACACCGACGTTGGGTTCCGTCCCCTCGTCCGTGGAGGCGATCCCTCTGGCCCGTGTCCATGTGGAGCGCTTGCGGGCCAGTTCCTTCCCCTCCAGGGGCAGGGCCTCGGCGACCAGCAGTCGCGGCAGTAGGTCCGGTTCCAGGGTCATCGCACGGAAGACGAGTGCGACGGTCACGTCGTGGTCGGGACGGTGCACGATCTCGACCGGGTCCTCCGCGCGGATATCGCCGGGTTCGATCACGCGAAGGTACGCGCCGGGCCGTGCCGCCTGCGTGAAGCGCTTGATCCAGCCGTCGCGCTCCAGCCAGCCCTGGAAGGTGGCACACGGGATCCGCGCGCACGACACCTCCAGGACGACGTCCGGCCCGATCCGCCAACGCTCACCGATCAGGGCCCCGTTGACGTCCAGGCCCAGGCTCGTGAGGTTCTCCCCGAAGACGCCGTTCCGAAGCGGCCTGCCCAACTCGGCCTCCCAGGCGTCGAGGTCCTCGCGCGCGTAGGCGTAGACGGCCTGGTCGACGCCGCCGTGGTGCTTCACGTCGTACACCCGGTCGCCAAGGAGGCCGACCTCGCCGCTGCCCTTGGGGCCAGGCGCGGTGACGGGGACCGGGCCGTGGACGGGCTGCTTGTCGATTCCCGTCGCGTTCAGGCCCTTCCACGGGTTGGGCCGGGGCCTGCCGACATTGACGGAGAGCAGCTTCATGAGAGGTGACGGTACGGGTCCGTCAACGCTGCCGCGACTCATTTCCCGGCCACCCGGCACATCCGACGACGGCGGCTGCCCGGAGAACCCGATCGAGAGGGCCACGGCCGGCGGCCGCCCCTGGCCCCGTGTTGCTCAAGCTGACCGGATCCAGGGTGCGCGGGCAATCCCAGGCTCGCCGTCGCCGTCGCCGACCGACTGGACGGGATCGTGGTGCTTGAGTTCGACGAAGTCGGTGTTCCGGTCCCTCCGATTCCTCCCCACTGGTGAAATCGCATGACCGGACTGTGGGGCCGCCGCGCGCTGGAGTATTCAGACCCGTGGAATGGACCTGCTGCTGTCCGGGAATTCGCCGCTGGGCGAAGTCCTGGCCGCCCCCTCAGCCCCGTTGCCGGACGGGATTGCCGTATGCCCGATCGACGTCGCCGACCAGGTCCGGCGCGACCGGCTCATGCGAGGCTGGACGGACGAGACGCCGCGCCTCACCGACCACCACGCGCGATCTGCTTCTGAGACACGCCTGGTTGGTCCTTGCGGCCGGCGTCCGACGGGGCGAAGCGGGCGACCAGGTCGCCGGCGGTGAGGCGCTCCAGCGACTCGGGGGCGGCGTCGAGCGGCCCGGGGTAGAGCCGGTACGCGGTGCCCGAGAGCTGCTCCGGTGCCGGGATGTCGCCGTCGACCAGCGCGACCAACGCCCGCCGCCCGGCGAGCAGCCGGGTGAGGTGCGCGGGCGCGGCGGGATACGCGTCGTCCGGGTCGCGGAGCGTGCGCAGGCGCGCCGCGAACGCCGCCGCCGGCTCGGCCGAGCGGCGGCGCCAGACTCGGACCCCACCGCCACCGCCGCCTCCCGCGCCACCGCCGTCCCGGTCGCGGACCACGACCTCATCCGTCGACCCGGCGGCCAGCGCGCCGGCGAGGTCCCACAGGGTGGCGCGGCTGCCCGGCGAGAAGTGGGTGAGTACGTCCTCGCTGAGGCGGCCGACCTCCTCGTGGTAGCGGCGGACGCTGTGGAAGCCGCCGTCGGCACCGGTGTTGAGGTCGGTCCAGGTGTACCGGCGGTCCGCCAGGTCGATGATCATCGGGACGCAGACCTTGGCGTCCCCGGCGAGGTCGAGCCGCTGTCGGACGGCCTTGGGGTCGTAGTGGCCGGTGCCGCTCCCGGAGCCTTCCCCCAGTTGGAGGAACCCGGCGAAGGCGTCGGTGAGTTGCTCGAACGCCACGTCGTTGTAGCTGAACACGATCATCACCGCGTAGCGGGAGCCGTCCGCCGCGAGCCGCGCGAGGTCAAGGTCGACGAACTCGGTGGCGCCGTGCGGCGGGGGCGCGCTGACGTAGTCCCCGGAGTGGACGGCGGCGCGGTCGCCGTGCACCAGTTGGGTGTAGTCGCAGAGCCCCGTGAAGCGCCAGTCGGCGTCGTACAGCGCGAGCGACAGGTCGAGGTCGACGCGCAGGTGCTCGGGCTGCATCCAGTGCAGGAAGAGCCGCAGCCGGTCGCCCCGGGGCAGTCGCTGGCGGCTCCCGCGCGGCACGCTCACCAGGGTGCGGGCGGCGGCGCGCTCGGCGAACGGGGCCACCAGATCGTCGAGGCCCTCGTCCAGCAGGGCCACGTCGTACCGGTCGCCGGCGGCCCGGCGCAGCAGCTCCGCCTCGATCAACGCGCAGACCTGGCCGCTCAGTCCGGCCGGCACCACGGTGCCGTGGTCCTCCTTGGCGTGCGCCAGCGACACCGTCCCACGGGGGAAGTACAGCCGCCGCTCGCCCTGGGTGCGCGGGCCGCGAAGCCGCCCGTACGCGCCGAGCAGCGGGCCCGGAGCGACCCGGCCGAGCGCCGGCCCGACGGTGCGCAGCAGCTCCTCGGGGAGGGCGGCGCCGGGCGCGGTGGCCGCGTGCACCCGCAGGACGTGGTGGAGCCGCCGGACCAGCTCGCCGGGCCTGCGGGCCAGTACCCGCACGGCGGCGGTCACGTCGCCGGCCGCGAGCCGTTCCTCGACCTGCCCGGGGAAGCCGGTGAACGCCAGCCGGGTGCGACCGGCTGCCTCGACGGCGCGCAGCGGAGCCGGTGGGTCGGTGAACTCGGCGCCCAACGGGTGGTGTTGGAGATCGTTCTCGCGCAGCAGGAAGAAGGCCGCCGCGACCGCGGGGAAGCGGCCGCGGTGTTCGAACGGGTGCAGCAGCTCGCCGGCCCGCAGCCAGGCCGACCGGTGGCGGCGCAGGTCCTCGGCCAGCGCGGCCGGGCCCATCGCGTCCAGGATCGCCAGCAGTTCGCGGCGCAGCGGCCGGGACAGGTTGCGCAGGCGCAGCCGGCGGGCGGTGGCCGGCAGGAGGTCGGGCTCGGCGCCCGACCAGGCCCAGAGCAGCCGCAGGACGTCGGTCGCGGTGTCGATCCGCTCGGCGAGGACGGGCAGGGCGCGTTGCCCGTCCCGGCGCAGCAGGGCGGCCAGCACGGTGGCCTTGGACTCGCGCAGCGGAATCTGCGCGGGGAGCCGCTCGGCCAGGTCGTCGGGAGCGTTGGCGAGCAGGGCTGCGAGGTCGTCGCGGTCCTGCGGGGAGAGCGGGGTGCGGCGCGCCAGCAGCCGGTCGAACTCGGCCGTGGCCGCGGTGAGACCGTCGTCCTCGATCAGTCGCAGCGGGCGCAGGACCTGCTCGCCGCCGAAGTCCTCGGCGGCCTTGCGGCCCGCCCGGTTGTCCTCGCCGAGGAAGGGCTCGGCGCCCAGCGGCGTGCCGCAGACCGGGCACTGGCCGCCGCGCCCGTCGGCGGCCAGGCCTTCGTGGCAGGCGGCGCAGAGCAGGTGGGCGCAGGGGGCGAGGGCGCCGATGCCCGCCTCCTCGGCGGCCTTTCCGCAGTGCGCGCACGGCTGGCGGGGCTGGTTGAGCAGGAACGCCCGGATCTGGCGGGAGTAGGCGAGGTGCGCGTGGTCGGGCACCGCGTCGGGGAACCGGCGGAACAGGGCGAGGTGGCGGCGGTCCGCACCGAGCAGGTGGTCGATCCGGGCGAGCAGCCCGTCACCCACCTCGGCGAGCCGGACGGGCGCGAGCCGTGCCAGCGCGGAACGCAGCCGGGCGGTCAGCAGGTAGCCGCGCCCGGCGAGGTCGGCGTCCAGGGCCACCAGACCCTGGACGCTCCACGGATCCGCGGCGGGGAGCTGGTCGCCGGGCGGTACGCAGACCGAGCCGCGCCGGCGGAGGAGGAAGCAGTCGAGGTCGACGTCGACGATGGCCGAGGCGACTCGGGGCATACGAAAAGGTCCCCCTGGGAGATGGAAGAAGAGGAGGGGCGGAAAGGGGACGCGCTGACATTGTCAGGGTGTGGTGGAGAAGGAAGCACGTCGCGGAGCCGCCCGCTGCGCCACCATAGCCGAGCGGATCCGTGGTGCCCACCGATTAATGCGCGGCTCTCGCGGCGGCGCAACCGCCGTACCTCCGGGGCCCGTTCACGGGCCTGGCGGCACGTCGGATCAGGCGGCGACCCGCTCGGGCCCGCGGCTGGACCGGCGGCCCAGGCCGCCCAGGCGGCGATCCGGTCGGGCCACGGCGGGTCAGGGCACGTCGGCCCGGGCGGCGGCGTGCTCGGGCCACGGCGGGTCAGGGCAGATCGGCCCGGGCGGCGGCGTGCTCAACCGCGTTGGATCAGCCGGCCAGGACCACCGTGGTCGTGGTGGGGGCCGGTGCGGCGGGCGGCGCCTCCTCGGCGAGGCGGCGGTGCTCCTGGGGGGTGAGGCCGCGGACCCGTTTGAAGGCGGCGCTGAGGGCGAAGGCGTTGCTGTAGCCGACCCGGCGGGCCACCGAGGCGACGGTGTGCCCCGGGTCGCGGAGCAGGTCGGCGGCCAGGGCCAGCCGCCAGGTGGCCAGGTAGGCCATGGGTGGTTCGCCGACCAGCGAGGTGAAGCGGCGGGCCAGTCCGGCACGGGAGACGCCGACCTCGGCGGCCAGCGCGGCCACCGTCCACGGGCGGGCCGGGTCGTCGTGCATCAGCCGCAGGACGGAGCCGACGACCGGGTCGTGCTGGGCCCGGTACCAGGCAGGTGCGCCGCTGTCCGGGGCGGCGAGCCAGCTGCGCAGCACGCCGACGACGAGGAGGTCGAGGAGGCGGTCCAGGACCAGCTCCTGGCCGGGCTCGTCGCGGGTCAGTTCGGTGGTCAGAAGGCGGACCAGGGTGTCCTCGGTGGAGGCGGCGTCCTCCCCGGCCGGGCGGATCAGCAGGGTGGGCAGGTGGTCCAACAGCCGCCGGCCGATCTCGTGTTCGGCCTGGTAGGTGCCGGAGAGCAGGACGGAGTGGTTCTCGTCGCCGGGCCGGACCTCTCCCCAGGTGCGGACGCCGAGGGCCATCGAGGCGGAGACGTCCGCGCCGTCGCGCGAGCAGGCCTGGCCCGGGCCGATCACCACCTGCACCGGGGTCTCCGGGGTGTCGGCGACGGTGTAGGGCTCCGGTCCGCGCACGATCGCCACGTCGCCGGGACGCAGCAGCACCGGGGCGCCGCCCTCCGGCAGGATCCAGGCGTCCCCGCGGACCGCGGTGACCACCGCCAGCGGCGCGCCGTCCTCGATCCGCAGGGACCACGGCGGGCTGAGGATCGAGCGGAGCAGGAACGCGCCCCGGGCCTTGGGGCCGTCGAGCAGGCCGGTGAGCGTGTCCATGGGGTAATCCTAGACGCGTGGACATGGATTGACGCCGCGTCATTTGAGAGAGTCTTGAGAAGTCGGGCGGGCAGCGCCCGGCCGTCCGGTGGATGATCGGCAGAGCAACTGCCGTCGGTGACGACGCGGGTGCGCGGCAGGACCGCCGGCAGCGACGCCGCGGCCGCAACGCCGCCGGCCGGAAAGAGGGATGAGCCCGATGGAACTGTCGCGTGTGATCGCGCTCGTGGCCGCCACGATCACCACCGGACTGAGCGCGGGGCTGTTCTACGCCTACGCGTGCTCGGTGATGCCGGGCCTGCGGGGGACGGAGGACCGGACGTTCATCGACGTGATGCAGCGCATCAACGTGGCCATTCTCAACGGCTGGTTCCTGCTGGGCTTCGTCGGGGCTCTGGTGACCACGGCGGTGGCGGTGGCGCTGCACCTGCCGGCCGACGGGCACCGGATTCTGCCGGCGGTGGTGGCGGCGCTGGTCTTCTATGCGGCCTCGCTGGTGGTGACGCGGGTGATCAACATTCCGCTGAACGACGCGCTGGCCGCCGCCGGGGAGCCGGGGCGGATCGCGGACCCGGCGGCGGTGCGCGGCCGCTTCGAGGCGCGGTGGGTGCGGTGGAACGTGGCCCGGGCGCTGCTCTGCACGGCGGCGCTCGGGTGCCTGTGCTGGGCGCTGGTGCTGCACGGCAACGCGACGGGCTGAGCCCGCCCGGGCCAGTTCTCGCCGAATTGGTCCAGACCTATTGACGTTGTGTCAGGGGCGCTCCTACGCTTCCCTGCGATCGCGGTACGCGCCCCGGGCACCCCACGCCTGTCAGGGCCGTGACATCCGCGGTCGGGCTTCCCGCCGACCACCCCCACAGTCACTCGCCATGGCCCTCCCCGCACCGGCCCCCGCACGGGCCCACCGGGCCATGGCCGGAAAGGGAGCACACGTCATGACCCGACGGACCGTACGGCTGCTGGGCGCCGCCCTGGCCCTCGCACTCGCGGCGCCGGTGAGCGCCGCCACCGCCGCACCCACCGCACCCGGCACCACCTCACCCGGCGCCACCACCCCCGGCACCACCACCCCCGCAGCGGCCGCCGGGCCCGCCGCCGCCGGCAACACCGCCGCGGGTAGCACCTGCGCGGTGAAGTCCCGCCCCACCGGCAAGGTGCTGCAGGGCTACTGGGAGAACTGGGACGGCTCGGCCAACGGCGTCCACCCGCCGCTCGGCTGGATCCCGATCACCGACAGCCGGATTCCCGCGCACGGGTACAACGTCGTCACCGCGGCCTTCCCGGTGATCCTCTCCGACGGCACCGCACTCTGGCAGGACGGCATGGACAGCACCGTCAAGGTGCCCACCCCCGCCGAGGTGTGCCAGGCCAAGGCCGCCGGGCTCACCGTCCTGATGTCCATCGGCGGCGCCGCGGCCGGCATCGACCTCGGCTCCAGCGCGGTCGCCGACCGCTTCGTGGCCACCATCGTGCCGATCCTCAAGGCCAACAACTTCGACGGAATCGACATCGACATCGAGACCGGCCTGGTCGGCAGCGGCAGCATCACCAGCCTCTCCCCCTCCCAGGCCAACCTGATCCGGATCATCGACGGCATCCTCGCCCGGATGCCGGCCGGCTTCGGCCTCACCATGGCCCCCGAGACCGCCTACGTCACCGGCGCCAGCATCGTCTACGGCTCCATCTGGGGCGCCTACCTGCCGGTCATCAAGAAGTACGCCGACAACGGCCGGCTCTGGTGGCTGAACATGCAGTACTACAACGGCAGCATGTACGGCTGCGCCGGCGACTCGTACTCCGCCGGCACCGTCCAGGGCTTCACCGCCCAGACCGACTGCCTCGACAAGGGCCTGACCGTCCAGGGCACCACCGTGAAGGTCCCGTACGACAAGCAGGTCCCGGGCCTGCCCGCCCAGCCCGGCGCCGGTGGCGGCTACATGACGACCGGTCAGGTGGCCCAGGCCTGGAACACGTACGGCAGCGGGGCCTCCGGCAAGCTCAAGGGCCTGATGACCTGGTCGCTGAACTGGGACGGCTCCAAGAACTGGACCTTCGGCAACAACGTCAAGTCGCTCCAGGGGCGTTGATCCGGCCGCACACCCCGGAGCGCGACCGGCCCGCGACCCGACCGCAGCCGGACCGCAGCCGGCGCAACACCCGGAAGAACGGCCCGAAGCCCCCGGCGGCGCTCAGCGCGTCGTCGGGGGCTTCGGGCCCTTCGGGAGCACCGCCGGAACCGGTGACTTCGGGAGCCTCGGGGGCCTCGGGGGCCTCGGGGGCTTCGGGGGCTTCGGGAGCATCGGGGGCTTGTCGCGCAGGGGGGCCAGTTCGCGGGCGAGGGTGGCCACGTCCAGCGCGATCCGCCGGGCGATCTCGCGCGACCCCGCCTCCGCGGGCAGCCCGCGGCTCCAGGAGCGAGCGTGCGCCGGACCGTCGTGCGCCATGTGGAAGTTGAGCCGCAGCGCCCCGCCCAGGTCGACCAGGCTGATCAGGAAGTGCGTGTCGGACAGGTCGATCGTCACCTCGTTGCCGATGCACGAACAGCCGACGAGATCGCCTATCTCCTCCTCCGCAAGGTACTTGGCGAGCGGGATCGCCCTGCCCTCCACTCGGAACGGTCGCAGTGCGGGATTCACGGTGGCTGCCGCCCCTTCGCCGGGTCGTCGCTGTGCCCGCCATGATTCTAGAACCCACCCCGCCCGGCCAAGTCACCGGCACCCCACCGGACTTGGGCGACAGCACGAGGGGGCGCAGAGGGAGCACGGCGACGCGCAGGGGCGCGACCCAACCCCGCCCCCGGGCGCCGGTTCAGCGCGAGGCGCGGGCGTGCAGGAGCAGGGCACGGATCAGCGCGGCCAGACCCGCCGTGCAGAGTGCGGTGCGCAGCATGTTGGTGGCCACCCAAGTGGACTCGAACCGGGCGCGCACCGCGGCGAAGTCCGCGATCTGCGACGGGTCCCCGGCCTGCGCCAGTTCGTTGTTGAGCGGGATGTTGACGGCCATCGTGACGATCAGCGCCGCAAGGTAGAGCAGGGTCGCGGCGCCGGCCCAGATCGCGGCGGTGCGGCGCCCGGCGCGGTACTGGAGGTAGGCGGCGGCTCCGGTGACCGCGAACGCACCGACGAAGACCAGGCCGAAGAGGCCGTTCTCGATCGCCTTGTTGATGTTCTGCATCGCCGTGACGTACGTCCGGTCGTCGCCCTTCGCCAGGCCCGGCATGACGGACACGTCGAAGGCGAAGAAGAGGCCGGCCATCAGGCCCATCGCCACCGTGGCGGTCGCGAGCAGCGGTCCGGCGGCCCGGGCACGGCCGTCGGCCGCCGACGGGGCGGCGGGGGTGGCGGCGGAGAAGGCGGGGGCGGTGGTCTGGTCGTGGCGCATCGGAGTTCCTTCGATCGGACGGCGGTGGGGCAGGCGGGCGGGACGGCGGGCGGGGCCGACCCGGGCGGCGGCCCGGGACGGCGGGCGGGGCCGACCCGGGCGGCGGCCCGGGACGGCGGCCCCGGGCATCGGTGAGCAGCGGTGCGGCGCCGGCGCCGGGGACCTCGTACGGTCCCCGGGCCGGGGGCAGGGGGTGGGTCAGGCGTCCCAGACGCCGGTGGCGGCCGCAGCACGGGCGAACTCGGCGAAATCCCTGGGCTCGCGACCCAGCGCCCGCCGGACACCGTCCGACAGATGGGCGTTGCGGCCGTCGAGGATCAGCGTGAACAGGTCAGCGAACTCGCCCGGTAGCCCGGCCACGGCCAGCACCGCGCGGTACTCCTCCACGGTGACGGCGGTGAACCGGATCTCCCGCCCGGTGGCAGCCGACAGCTCGGCCGCGACGTCGGCGAAGGAGAGCAGACGCGGCCCGGTCAGCTCGTACACCCGGCCGTCGTGGCCGTCCTCGGTCAGCGCCGCCACCGCGACGTCCGCGATGTCGTCCGCGTCCACGAACGGCTCGACCGCGGCTCCAGTGGGCAGGGCCAACTCCCCCGCCAGGACCGGCTCCAGGAAGAAACTCTCGTCGAAGTTCTGGTTGAACCAGGCGCACCGCACCACGGTCCAGCCCGTGCCGGCCCCGCGGACCGCCTCCTCGGCGGCGCGGGCCGCCTCCTCGCCGCGGCCCGACAGCAGGACGAGCCGCTCCACGCCGGTCTTCGCCGCCAGCCGGGAGAAGGCCCCGACCGCCTCGACCGCCCCCGGGAACGCGAGGTCCGGATAGTACGAGAGGTACACGGCCCGGACCCTCTCCAGGGCCGGCGACCAGGTGCTCTCGTCGTTCCAGTCGAACGGGACAGGGGCCGTGCGCGAGCCGATGCGCACGTCCCGCCCGCGGGCGGCCAGACGCTCGGCCACCCGTCGGCCGGTCTTCCCCGTCCCGCCCGTCACCAGGACGAGGGGGCCGGCGGGGCCCCCGGGACGGGCGGCGGGGCGCTGCTGCGCGTCCTGCGTGGTCTCCGTCGTCTGCATGGTCTGCCTGGTCTGCGCGTCATCCGTCATGGCAACCAGTCAATTCCACCGCGGGCCGGCGGACCATAGCCGCCGAGCTCAGCTCCATACGCACGCGTCTACGCGGCTCCGGCTCAACGCCGCTCCGACTCAGCACCGCTCCGACTCAACCTGGCTCCGGCTCAGCGCCGCTCCGGCGAGCCGCCCACACGCGGTGGCACCGGCCGAGCGCCGTCGAACAGGCCCTGAGCGACCTTCGACCGGCCGTTCCCCGACAGCACGCGCCCCCGGTCGGCCGCCCGGTCAGACCTGGTACTGGTAAGGGGTCATGGTGGTCAGGACGGCGAAGCCCAGGCGTTCGAGGATCGGGCGGCTCTGGTCGGAGGCGTCGACGCGGAGGTACTCGTAGCCGAGGTCGGCGGCGATCCGGGCACGGTGGGCGACCAGCGCCCGGTAGACGCCGCGCCCCCGCCAGTCGGCCAGCGTCCCGCCGCCCCAGAGGCCGGCGAATCCGGTACCGGGGTGCAGCTCCATCCTGGCCGAGCACACCGGGATCTCGCGGCCGTCCTGGTGGGCGACGGCGAGGTGGACGCGGAAGGTGTCCGGACTCTCCGCGAGCTGGGCCAGGATCCGTCGGCCCAGCCGGGTGCCGTCGGTGCCGAAGGCCTGCTCGTGGACGGCGACCACCTGCGCCACACCGGCCTCGTCGGTGACCTCGCGCAGCTCGATCCCGGCCGGCGCGTCCATGGCCGCGGTGCGGCGGAGGAGGTCGGCGATGTCGGCGACCAGCAGGGTCTCGCTCTCCTCCGGGGTGAAGCCGGCGGCCGACAGCCGGTCGGCGAGGTCGCCCGGCCGGTCGTGGGCATACAGCGTCCACTCGAAGTCCTGGCCGAGCCCGGTGTAGTGGCGCACCTGCTCGGCGATCGCGGCGTCGGCCCTCCCGGCGTCGAGGTCCGACCAGACGATGCCGTTCCAGACGCTGTCGGGCCCGGTCTGGCGCACCACGTCCGGGGTCCGCTCGATCCGGGCAGCGGGGGTCTCGGGCTGGGCGCCGCGACGCATCCGGGCGTCGAGGAGGGCGAGCAGCTTGTCATGATCCGTATTCATGCGTGCACCTCACCACCCCCGGGACCTTCGGGACAAGCGAATTCCGCAGGTAGCGGCCCGGTTGGGCCCGCCGCCCCGCCCGGGCCTCGACGGGCCGCAGGGCGGGGCGGCCGGGCGGGCGGGTCCGGTCACCGGTACAGCCTCGACGACCTCAGCGACTCCGGCCGGTTTCAGCGGCCTGCTCAGCTTCGGCAACGTCGGCGGCTCCAGCGGCCACGGCGGCCTCGGCGGCTTCAGCGGAGGGTGGCGGTCACCACGGTCGCGTCGAGGTCCTCGCACCAGGAGAGCGCCGCGTCCAGCCCTGCCGAACCGGCGACGGCGAGCGCCTCGGGGGCCTGGCGTTCGCTGGTCTCGAAGAGCAGCGACCCGCCGAGTGCCAGCCACTGCGGCGCCTCCCCGGCCACCCGGCGCAGCACGTCCAGGCCGTCCGCGCCGCCGTCCAGTGCCGGGCGCGCCTCGTGCACGCGGGCCTCCGCGGGCAGCAGCTCGATGTCGGCGGTGGGTACGTAGGGGACGTTCGCCAGCAGCACGTCCACCCGGCCGTGCAGGGAGGTGGGCAGCGGCTCGAACAGGTCGCCCTGGAACACCCGACCGCCGACGCCGGCCAGGTTCCGGCGGGCACACCCGACGGCGGCCTCGTCGACGTCCGCCGCGTACACCTCGACCGGCGTGCCGACCCCGGCCGCGAGCGCGGCGGCCAGGGCCCCGCTGCCGCAGCAGAGGTCGACCACGAGCGCGCCCTCGGGCGTCAGCCCGGCGGCCGTCCGGACCAGGAACTCGCTGCGGCGCCGGGGCACGAAGACACCCGGGTCCACCGCCACTCGCAGACCGGCGAACTCCGCCCAGCCGACCACGTGCTCCAGCGGGCGCCCCTGCGCGCGGGAGCGGACCATCACCGCCAGCTCCGCCGGCGTCGCCGCGGCGTCGAGCATAATGCGCGCCTCGTCCTCGGCGAACACGCACCCGGCCGCTCGCAGGCGGGCGGCCACGGACGAACGCAACAGCGAAGAGGAAAAAACAGACAAAGGAGAAACCCCTCAAAGACCAGGCAGAAGAAACCATCCGCCAGGGCTCCCCGAGGGACTGTCACCGAACCGGCACGGCACCGTCAGAGGTGCGGCACCACGCCGTCACGGCCGTTCCCGGGGAGCACCCGCTCCGACACACCGGTAATGGGTCTCACCTCCCCGAGTCCGCAGTCACATTCGGCGCGGCAACCCTACCGCACCCCCGGGCAGCCTCACTTCCCGGCGGCGGGCCCGGCCGGGGTGGTATCCAGGGGTGATGACGACCTCCATCGATTCCGGCAAGCCTCCCTTCGACGCCGTTCTGTGCGACATCGACGGCGTGATCCGCTTCTTCGACCACCGCGAGACCGCCCGCCTCGAACACTCGGCGGGGTTGTCCGAGGGCGACACCGCGCGTGCCGCCTTCGGCCCCGGGGTCGTGGAGCCGTTGGT
The DNA here is from genome assembly GCF_055579305.1 of Kitasatospora sp. NPDC032757. Classification (NCBI taxonomy): domain Bacteria; kingdom Bacillati; phylum Actinomycetota; class Actinomycetes; order Kitasatosporales; family Streptomycetaceae; genus Kitasatospora; species Kitasatospora sp. NPDC032757. Next base: position 65,500 of record NZ_JBVINN010000022.1, read on the forward strand.
CAGCGGTTCGTTCACCCGCGAGCAGTGGGCGCAGGCCGTCGCCGAGCGGCTTGCCGCAGACGGCGTGCCGGCGGGTGCGGCCACCGAACTGGCCGCCGCCTTCACACGGCCGACGGTCCGAGTGGACTCCGCCGTGGTCGACCTGCTCCGCCGGGTCCGGGAGCGCTGCACCGTCCTGCTCGTCACCAACGCCACGCTGTGGCTCGACGAGGACCTCGCCGCGCTCGGGCTCGCCGACCTCGCCGACGGGGTGGTCAACAGCGCCCGCGTGGGCGCGGCCAAGCCCGACCCGCAGATCTACCGGATCGCCGCGGACCGGGCCCGGACGACCCCCGGTCGCTGTCTCTTCATCGACGACCGGCCGGAGAACGTCGAGGCCGCCCGCCGCCTCGGCATGACCGGGCTGCTCTACCGCGAGCCCGCCGACCTTCGACGGGCGCTCACACCCCTCCTCGGGCTGGCACCCGAGGCCGACCCGCGCTGAGACCACCCCGCGCCCCTGTTCCGCGCAGCGCCGGGCGGCTCCCGTCGCAATCGCCTCGGGTCGGGGCAGCCGAGTCGGCTGCCCCGGCTGCCCCGGCTGCCCCGGCATCACGATCGTGGCGGATTCCGCGACGGTCCGGGAAAGGCGGCCATACCGGTGGGGACGGCCGTCATCGCCGCCGCGGTGGCGCGGCCGGCGCCCCGTCGTCCGGCCCGGCCGGGCCGTCGGGCCGACGCCGTTGTGGGGCGAAGCCGTCGGCGGAGCCCTCAGGCCAGGTAGTCGGCGACCAGCTCGGCGAACTCCTCCGGGGTGACGATCCGGATCCCGAGCTCCTCGGCCTTGGCCCGCTTGGATCCGGCCTTCTCACCCGCGACCAGCAGCGTGGTCCGCTTGGACACCGAGGAGGAGGCCTTGCCACCCGCCCGCTCGATCAGCTCGTTCACCGCGTTGCGGGACAACTCGGCCAGTGGCCCGGTCATCGTGCCGGTGACGACGACGCTCTGGCCGGCCAGCGGTGCCGACGCCCCGGTCTCCTCCTCCGCGCCGGACCCGTCGGCAGTGCCGACGGCGATGACGGCGGCGGCGGGCGCGGTGACGGCGGTGCCGACGCCCTGGGCCGCCAGCCGGTCCAAGAGGCCTGCCACGTCGGCCAGTTCGGCGACGATGACGGCCGCCTTCTCCACCCCGATGCCGTCCACTCCGGCCAGCGCCTCGGCGTCGGCGGCCCGGATGGCCGTCATACTGCCGAAGTGCGCCGCGAGTCGGCGGGACATCGTCCGTCCGGTGCCTCGGATCCCGAGGGCGCAGAAGACCCGGTTCAGCGGCTGGGAGCGGGCTGTCTCGATGGCGGCGATCAGGTTGTCGGCGCTGGTGTCGCCCATCCGCTCCAGGGTGAGCAGCTGCTCACGGGTGAGGGTGAACAGGTCCGCGAGGTCGGCGACCAGACCGGCCTCCACCAGCTGGACGGCACGGGTGCCGCCGAGCCCCTCGATGTCCAGCTGGTCCCGCCCGGCGGCGTAGATGATCGAGGCGACGGCCTGGCAGCCGCGGCCGCGCACGCAGCGCCACCGCTGCTCGGAGGTGTCGATGGCGTCGCCGCAGCGCGGGCAGGCCGCCGGGAAGGCGATCGGCTGCTCGGCGCCGGTCCGCTCGTCCACCAGCGGCGCCTCGACCCGCGGGATGACGTCGCCCGCGCGGTAGACGAACACCTGGTCGCCGATCATCAGGCCGCGGCGCTCGATGTCGGCCGGGTTGTGCAGGGTGGCGTAGGTGACGGTGACACCGTCGATCACCACCGGCTCCAGGACGGCCCGCGGCGCGATGATGCCCGTCCGGCCGACGTTCCACTCGACACCGAGCAGCCGGGTGACCTTGTGCTGCGCCTGGAGCTTGCGGGCGACCGCCCAGCGCGGGGCACGGGAGCCGGAACCGGCCTCCTCCTGATCGGCGACCGCGTCGGCCTTCACCACCACGCCGTCGATGCCGAACGGCAGTGCGGCGCGCAGGGCGGCGATCTCGTCGATCCGCTGGCGCACCTCGTCCAGTGTGGTGCAGCGGCGCGGGCCGGCGGCGGTGCTCGCCGCGGTGTTGGCGCCCAGCCCGGCGAGGTGGGCCAGCAGCTCGCCGTGGTCGAGCCCGGGCAGGCCGACCGCCCCGTACGCGAAGAAGGTGAGCTCGACCCGGTAGGGCCGGTCCTTGGCGCGCAGGGTACCGGCGGCCCCGCTGCGGGGGTGGGCGAACGGGGTGGCGCCGTGCTCGGTGCGGACGGCGTTGGCGTGCTCGAACTGCTCCTGGGTGAGCAGCACCTCGCCGCGCAGCTCGAGGTCGATCGGTTCGGCGAGCCGGGCGGGCAGGCCGAGGACGGAGTCGGCGGCGTGGGTGATGTCCTCCCCGGCGAGCCCGTCGCCTCGGGTCAGCACCTGGGCCAGTCGGCCGGCCCGGTAACGGGCGGCGACCGCGAGGCCGTCCAGCTTGGGCTCCACGCACCAGGCCGCGACCGGCCGGCCCAGCCGCCGCTCCAGCCCGGCCGCCCAGGACTCCAGCTCCTCGGCGGAGAAGACGTTGTCGAGCGAGAGCATCGGCACCGAGTGCGGGACGTCGCCGGCCGCCGCGCCGCCCGCGACCTTGCCGGTCGGCGACGCCGGCAGTACCTCCTGCGGGTGCTCGGCCTCGTACGCCTCGATGGCGCGCACCAGGGCGTCGTACTCGTCGTCGCCGAGCGGGGTGGAGCCGTCGGCGTAGTACGCGGCGGCGGCGCGCACGGCGGTGGCGACGGCGTCGGCGTAGGCGTCCGGAGACGCCAGGGCAGCGGGAGAGGCCATGGTGGCTGCGTCCTTCATACCGACCATCATCGCGCCGGCCACTGACAATCGAGCTGGAGTGCGAGCCCCGGACACCGGCCGGGGGGTGGACGGACCGCGCGGCCCGGACGGGCCCGGGATCGGCACCGGTCGGACGGTGGACGGGGCCGGTCGCGGCAGGAGCCCGCGCCCCGGGCACCGGGGAGGGCAGCAGCCGCCCCTCCCCCAGAAAACGGGACGAGCGGTTTGCCAGTGGAAAACCGGATGCGCTGCATGGTCCTGCGGCTCGCCGGCTGCCCCCGGACACCCTGCCCCCGATACCCGCCCCCCAACGCCCACCCCTCAGCGCTCGGCTCCGACGCCTTCCCACTCAGCGCCCGACCCCTCGGCGCCCGACCCCTCGCGCGCGCCGACGGCGGCGCGCGCGGCGGACACCTCGGCGGCCACGCGTGCACCCCGACCGGCATCCATCTCCAACGCGGCCAGCACACCCGGCACCGCCACGGTCGGCATCACGTGCTGGAACAGCCCGGCGACCCGCCGCTCCAGGTCCGCCCGGCCGGAGAGTTTCTGCGACTGGATCTGCACCCCCGTCCAGGCCGCCGTCACCAGCCAGGCGGTGTCGGCCGGGACCACCTGCGGTAGCAGCTCGCCCCGCTCCCGCGCGGCGATCAGCGCCTGTTCCAGCCGATCGATCCACCCCGGGATCGCTCCCCCGCCCAGGTCGCCGTGGTTGTCCTGCCCCAACGACAGCCGCGCACCCGCGCTCAGCAGCGGATCGCGCGGCATCAGGTACGCGACCACCATCCCGGTATCCACGAACTCCTGGAGCTTGCAAGCCCGTTCGGGAATGACATCCTGGACGAACTGCTCCTCCACCACGCCCTGCGCCAGCTCCCGCTTGGACGCGAAGTGGAAGTAGACCGCTCCCCTGGTCACGCCGGCCCGGGCCACCACCTCGCCGATGGTCGCCGCCTCGTAGCCGAACTCGTCGAAGACCGAAGCCGCTGCCTCCAGAATCAGCCGACGCGTCCGCACCGCCCGCTCCTGCCGCACCACACGACCACCCACCCGCCACAGCGATTGAACAAAACCAGACAGCCCGTATCTTAACTGCGGCGATATCCCGGACCGCGTCCGCTGTTTCGGCCCCGGCCCGTCATGACGACCTCTCCAGAAAACCAACTGTGCGGTATTGATTCACGCTTCCAGCGGGACGGTGGCCGCACGCGGGGCGGTGGCCTAGGATCCGGCGCCACATATTGGTCTGAACCACTTCGAGTGGACGCGGACGGGGGGACATCCCGATGGATGACGGTGGACGGCCGGCGGACGGGCGACTGGAGGTCCGCTTCGACGGACTCGCGCACGGCATCACCGCGGCGACCTGGGGACAGCGGACGATCTGGGCGCCGATCACCTGGTACGCGCCCGACGACCACTACTTCAACATCGCGCTGCCTTTGGAGCTGCGCCACCCGGTCGAACCGGCGGCGTTCGGCACGGCGGTGCGGGCGCTGCTGGAGCGGCACGAGTCGCTCCGCACCCTCTACCGCTCGGGCCCCGACGGCGCCCTGGAGCAGGTGCTGCGCGGGGCGGGCACGCTGCCCGTCCAGCTGGTCACGGCCCAGGACGGCGTGCCGCTGCCCGCCGCGCTGGAGCGGGTCACCGCACAGGACAAGGCCCGCCGCTTCGAGCTCCTCGCGGGTGCGCCACCTCAGGACGTGGCGCACCCGGACGCGGACGGCCCAGCGGCATGTGGAAGCCGGTGCGGGCGGCGCAGAGGCGCTCGGTGAGCCAGACACCCTGCTGCGCGGGAGACGCGGGCACGGCGGGTACGACGGATGCGGCGCGGTCGGCGCGATCGGCCACGGCCACGGCCGCGGTCGCCTTCGGTTCCAGAGTGCGGTGGGTGCGGTCAGGCATCGACGACTCGCTTCAGGGGTCGGGAGTGCCACGGAGTGGGGGACGCGAGCGGACCGCCCCGGCAGGCGGGGGCGGGCGGACGACGGCGGAGGTCGGGACGCCGGCGGCGTCCGGCCGCGCGGCGGGCGGCTCAGGCCGGAGCGGCGAGCAGCTCGCGCACGGCGCCCTTCAGCGGCTTGCCGCCCTCGTTGCGCGGCAGTGCCTCCAGGACGGTGATGCGGGTGGGGATCTCGTGGGCCGCCAGCCGGCCGGCGAGGAACGAGCGGAGGACGGCCGGGACGACGGCCGCGCCCACGCTCCTCCCGAGCACCGGGTGCGGAAGACCGACCACCGCCACCTCGGCGACCGATCGGGCGAACCAGCGGGTGCGGCACCGGCCGTCGGCGCCTAGCGTGACCCGGGGCGCCCCGCGCGCGGCACAGACCACCGGCAGCTCCGCCGACGGGCACCGGCACCGCAGACGCACCGACGCCCGTCACGGCACCCGGCGGCCCCACCCGCGCCACGGGCGCCGGACCCCAGCACCGCACCCGTCAGGAGACCCCGCAACCATGACGACCCCCCTGGCCGAGCTCACCGGCGACTACGTCCTGGACCCCGCGCACACCCGGATCGGCTTCGTGGCGCGGCACGCCATGGTGACGAAGGTGCGCGGTTCCTTCCACACCTTCAACGGCACCGCCCACCTGGACGGCACCGACCCGTCCCGCTCCACCGCCCAGGTCTCCATCGAAGCCGCGAGCATCGACACCGGCAACGAGCAACGGGACGGCCACCTGCGCACCAATGACTTCCTCGACGCACCCAACCACCCGAAGCTCACCTTCACCTCGACGGCGGTCGAGCGGCTGAGCGACACCGAGTACCGGGTGACCGGCGATCTCACCATCAAGGAGACCACCCGCGCGGTCACCATCGACTTCGAGTACACGGGCAACGCCCGGGACCCGCAGGGCAGCCTCCGGGTCGGCCTCGAGGGCTCGGTCGCCATCAGCCGCAAGGACTACGGGATCACCTGGAACGCCGCGCTGGAGGGCGGCGGCGTCCTGGTCGGCGACAAGGTGGTGCTGGAGTTCGACCTCTCCGCCGTCAAGCAGGAGTGACCAGGCCCGCACCGGGCGACGATGGGCGCACACCGCACGAAAGCCCACGCGGTGCGCGCCCCGCACCCTGCCACCGGACGACTGCGGCCCGGCCGTGGCCCCGTGCACGATCCGGCGAGCGTCTTCCTCCACCGGACGCCCCGCCCGCGCGCGTCTTCCGCGCCCGGACCGACCCCGATCTGGTCGCGCGGTGGCTCGGACCCAAGGACCTCGCCATGAAGGACGACCTCCACGCCGCCGGCTGACCGGGCTCGCCCCCGGGGGCGGGCCCGTCCTCAGGGATCAGGAGAGCACGGCGACCGCCTCGACCTCGACCAGCTGGTCGTCGTACCCGAGCACCGAGACGCCCAGCAACGTGCTCGGGACGTCATGGCTCCCCAGGTACGAGCGGTAGACCTCCCAGACCTTTACCAGGTCGCTCTGACTGGAGGAGACCACGTACACCGTCGTCCGGACCAGGTCGGTGAGCGCGGCGCCCTCGCCCTCCAGGACGGATATCAGATTCCGCATGACCTGATGGGCCTGGCCCTCGTAGTCGCCGACTGCCACCGTCCGCCCCTCGGCGTCGAGCGGGCAGGAGCCCGCCAGCCAGAGCGAGCGCACCGGGGCGTCGACGGCCGCACCGTAGGCGTAGTCGACGGCCTGCGTCAGCCGGTGGTTGCGGATCAGCCGGACGGCACTGCCCATGACGCGCTCCGATGGTAGAACGGGGGATTCCGCCTCATCGTCGATCGCTGATGACCGACCGTCAAACCATTTACCGGCGCCAGCCGTACACCTCCTGGACGGGCGGCCGCCCGGTTCACCGTTGCGGGTGATGGCGGGCCCCGCCGCCGGGCCGGGATCCTGGTACTCCACCACTACCAGGGGGTTTGCCATGGTGTTCCCACCCTCGGGCCGAAGTGTCGGCCGCCGCCGGATGCTGGGGCTGGCGCTGGGCGCGGGCGTCGCCCCGGCCCTGGCCGCCGCCGCTCCCGCCACGGCCACGCCCGGCCAGACCAACCCGACCGACCCGACCGACCCGACCAGCCGGTCCCGCCATACCGCGCCGCCCAACGACCCCACCGAGCCCGCGGACTGGGGCCGGCTGGCCGCCGCGGTGGCCGCCGCACAGCTCGGGGTGCCCTACGCCTGGGGCGGCGGCGACCGGCTGGGCGCGGGCATCGGCTTCTGCGACGAGGAGAACGGCTACCTGAACGGCCAGTGCCTCGGCGAGAGCACCGTCGGCTTCGACTGCAGCGGGCTCTCGCTGTACTGCTGGTACCGGGCCAGCGGCGGCGCGGTGGACCTCGCCCACTACACCGCCGCCCAGTACAACCGCTCCGCCCCGGTGGCGCGCACCGACCTGCTCCCCGGCGACCTGCTCTTCTTCTCCCGCCCGGACGCCCCGCTGCACCACGTCGGCGTCTACGTGGGCGGCGGCGCGATGATCCACGCCGAGCACACCGGCACCCTCGTCGCCCGTCTCCCGGGCGTGTTCGAAGACCCGCACTGGTCGGGCGAGTTCGCGGGCGCCCGCCGCCCACTCCCACTCGGCGGGCAGGCCTGACCCGGCCAGGCCGACCAAGCCGACCGGCTCGCCGGAGGCACCGGCCCTGCGGACCCGGCCCGGCCCGGCCGTCAGGGCGTACCGGGCAGCCCCTCGTGGACGCGACGCAGCAGGTCGTGCAGGACGTGACGCTCCGCCGGTTCGAGCGGCGCCAGGATCTCGTCCTGCACGGCGCGTGCCTCGGCGTCCAGTTCGGCCAGGGCGGTCCGCCCGGCCTCGGTGATGCTGACCGAGACCCGCCGGCGGTCCGCCGTGTCGCGGATCCGCTCGACGTAGCCGGCGCCGGCCAGCTGGTCGGCAACCTTGGCCATGTCGCTGGCGTCCACGCCGAGCCGGCGGACCAGGTCGCGCTGGGCGTGCGGCCCGAAGTCGGCCAGTGCGGCGAGCACCGCCATGTCCCAGAGTCGCAGGCCGCGCTGCGACAGCCGCTCGGCGAGCCGGCCGCGGGCGGTCTTGCCGGTCCGGGAGAGCAGGTAGGTGGTGAGGTCCACCAGCGTGGGCGGGGTGGACCGCTCGGTGGTCCCGGCAGTGGACCGCGCGGCCCCGTCGGTGGGCCCGGCGGTCCCGGTCCCGGCGGTCCCGGCGATCCGGGCGGTCCGGGCGGTCCGGGCGGTCCGGGCGGTCTCGGTGCTCGCGGCGCTCTCGGAGGTCATGGCAGAAGTCTAGGTGCAGCCCTATAGTGGGTGCCAACCCATCAATTCCCCCGTCATCGTGAGCTGAGCCCACCACCCCCGGAGCCCGTCGTGGACGCCCTGTACAACCGCCTGCTCGTCTCCCGCTTCGCCGAGTGCTTCGCGTTCTACGACGCGATCCTGCCGCCGCTCACCGGTGCCACCCTGGTCAAGGGCTCGCCGGAGGGCCCGTACGCCAACTGGGACGTCGCGGACCAGGCCGTACTGGCCCTGTACGACCGCGCACTGATGGCCATCACGCTCGGCACCGCCGGGCTCCCCGCCGAGCCGCCGTCCGTCCAGGACGCCGCCATGCTGGTCCTCCGGGTGGACGACGTGGACCAGGCGCTCGCCCTCTGCCTGCGCAGCGGCGGCATGCTCGCCGCCGTCGCCACGAACCGCCCCGCGTGGGGACCCAACCTGCGCAGCGCCCACCTCCGCGACCCCGAAGGCCGCCTGATCGAGCTGCAGTCCTACTGACCGCGTCCTCGGCTCCCCCGGACCGGCGGTCGAACGGGCTCCGGGGCCACGGCGGCCTGGCCATCGAAGTCCTGGCGGGCTGCCAGGATCTGCCGGGCGTGCTCCACGGACCATGCGGCGATGGCGCTGGTCAGCCGTCCGGCCTCGACCCCCAGCTCGGTGAGTCCGTATTCCACGCGAGGCGGAACGGTGGGGTAGACCGTGCGGGTCACGAGGCCGTCCCGTTCCAATGCGCGCAGGGTCTGGGTCAGCATCTTCTGTGTGATCCCGTCCAGGAGGCGCAGCAGTTCGCTGAAGCGCATCGGCCCGTCGTGCCGGCGGAGCGCCCTCAGGACGTACAGCACCCACTTGTTGGCCAACACCTCGACAACGGTGCGCGAGGGGCAATCGCGGCGGTAGGTGGCGTCCCAGTCCTCGGAGGTCTCACTCGTCATGGTTTCCATGAGGTACCTAGATATCAATCAGGTACCTTCTTCACAAGAGATACCGATGCCGTTGAGGATGGTGATCGCAGCCGGCCGGGCCGGCCAACTACCCCAGGAGAGTGTCAGTATGACCACCCGTATGCGCGCGGTCAGCCAGCGCGGCTACGGCGGCCCAGACGTTCTGGAGCTCGTCGAGACCGGACTGCCGACGCCGGGTCCGGGCGAGGCGCTGGTGCGCGTCCACGCGGCCGGAGTGAATCCGGCCGACTGGAAGATCCGTTCCGGAACGGTGCGCAGGTTCGGTGCCCCGCCGTTCACTCTGGGACTCGACCTGTGCGGAGTGGTGGAGGCAGTCGGCGAGCAGGTGACGCGGTTCCGGACCGGCGACGAGGTGTACGGCTGCGCCTTTCCGCCCCACGGCGCCTATGCCGAGTACGTCGTCGCACCGGTCGAAGCGCTCGCCGCCGTACCGGCGGGTATCGACCATGTGCACGCTGCGGCACTTCCGGTCGCGGCTCTCACCGCCTGGCAGTCGCTCGTGCGGGTGGCCGCCGTCGGCACCGGGCAGCGGGTACTCGTCCACGCGGCGGCCGGCGGGATCGGCCATCTCGCCGTCCAGATCGCCAAGGCGCACGGCGCATACGTCATCGGCACCGCCCGGGAGAGCAAGCACGCGTTCCTGCGCGACCTGGGCGCCGACGAACTCGTCGACTACACCACCACCGACTTCGCAGCGGTCGCACGCGACATCGACGTGGCCCTGGACCCCATCAGCGGCGACTACGGACCCCGGTCGCTGAACACGCTCGCGCCGGGCGGGATCCTCATCGACGTGCGCGGCTCCGGTCCCGACCGAGTCGCCGTCCGGGAGCTGGCCGGGGCACGCGGTCTGCGGTTCGTCGAGTTCGGATTCACCCCGTCCGGCGCCGATCTGGAGAGCATCACCGACCTTGTGGAACGCGGCAGCCTCCGAGTCGCCGTCGACCGGGTCCTGCGGCTGGAAGACGCGGCCGAAGCGCATGAACTCAGCGAGACTAACCGCGTGAAAGGCAAGATCGTTCTCACTCCCTAGTCCTGTGAACGCCCAGGCCCGCAGGGTTGGCCGGGCAGCGGCCACGGGCTCCCCGGAGAGTCCTCGGAGCACCCCCGGCCGAGCAGCGGGGAGCGCCCGTCGGCACCGGGGACGTGGCCGACGACCGCCGCACAGTAACGGGTCTCCGGGACGGGCAGCGGGCGCAGCGGGGGCCGCGGCGGCGGCGCCGGCCAGGGCGAGGCAGGCGGGGAGGGCGATTCGGCAGGTGAAGCGGCGGGTGAAGCGCGTGGGGTGACGTGCACGGGGGTGCCTCCGGCAGGGGTCCGAGGTGGGGACGCGGCGACCGTGGGCCGGGCCGCCGGGCCCATTCGAACGGCGGGTGTGTCGGCCCGCGGGCCGACACACCGCGCACCCCCGCTAGTCGTATGTGTACGACCTGGTTGCCCGGGCCCGTTCAGGCACGGGCGTCGGCCGCCTCCCACAGCTCGGCGCTGCACGCGTCCACCAGGGCGCCGATCCGGGCCAGCGCCTCGCCCGCGGGCATCGGGTCGAGCCGGCGCCCGTCGCGCAGCCGCAGCGCCACCCGCTCGTCCACCGCCTCCCTGGCGCCGATCACCGCCTGGTACGGGACCAGCCGGGCCTCGCGGATCCTGGCACCGAGACTGCCGTGCTCGGGCCCGGCGACCTCCGCCCGCAAGCCCCGGTCGAGGCAGCGCTGCCGGAGCCGGTCGGCCTGCGGCAGCTCGTCCTCGGAGACCGGCAGCAGGACGAGCTGGGTGGGCGCGAGCCAGGCCGGGAACGCTCCGCCGTACAGCTCGATCAGGTGGGCGACGACCCGCTCGACGCTGCCGATCACGCTGCGATGGACCATCACCGGCCGGTGCTTGGCGCCGTCCGCGCCGATGTAGTGCAGGCCGAACCGCTCCGGCTGGTGGAAGTCGATCTGTACGGTGGAGAGGGTGGACTCGCGTCCGGCGCCGTCGGCGATCTGGATGTCGATCTTCGGCCCGTAGAACGCCGCCTCGCCCTCCGCCGCCTCGAACGGCACCCCGGACCGCTCCAGGACGTCGCTCAGCAGCGCGGTGGCCCGCTCCCAGAGCGCAGGGTCGGCCACGTACTTGCCGCCTTCGCCGGGCAGCGAGAGGCGGTAGCGGACCGGGTGGATGCCGAGTGCGCGGTGCGCCTCGCGGATCAGCTCCAGCGCGGCGACCGCCTCGTCGGCGGCCTGCTCGGGGGTGCAGAAGATGTGCGCGTCGTTCAGCTGGATCGCCCGCACCCGGGTGAGGCCGCCGAGCACCCCGGACAGCTCGGCGCGGTACATGCCACCCAACTCGGCCATCCTCAGCGGGAGTTCCCGGTAGCTGCGGGCACGGGAGCGGTAGATCAGGGCATGGTGCGGACAGAGGCTGGGCCGCAGGACGACCTGCTCGGAGCCGAGGTCCATCGGCGGGAACATGTCCTCGCGGTAGTGCGACCAGTGGCCGGAGATCTCGTACAGCTCACGTTTGCCCAGCGCCGGGGAGTACACGTGGCGGTAGCCGGCGCGCTGTTCGCGCCCCCGGATGAACTCCTCCAGGGTGTGCCGGACGGCGGCGCCGTCCGGCAGCCAGTACGGCAGGCCGGCGCCCATCAGCGGGTCGGTGTCGAACAGGTCGAGTTCACGGCCGAGTCGGCGGTGGTCGTACATGGTGGCGGTCTCCACTCGGGGCGTCAGCGGAACGGCGGTTCCGCGGATCGGCGGGCGAGTGGACCGGGTACGACGAAGCCCCGGGGCACTCGCCCCGGGGCTTCGTACTGGCTCAACGGTCAGCGCGCCGGGACTCTCTCCGGCGTCGTCGTCTGGACGGCTGCAGCGCGCTTCATGTCCCCCACGGTAACAGGCCGCCGGCACGCCCGGCGATCATTTTCCGCGCCCGGGCTCTCCGTACGCCGCCGTCCCCGGGCTCTCGGTACCACGCTCCCCGGCCTCTCGTCGGGCCGCTGTTCCCGACCTCTCAGTACAGGACGACGCAGCCGCGCGCGCCCAGGGCGTCGAGCAGCCGGGGCGGCGGCGTGACGTCGTTCCAGCGCAGGTCGAGCTTCTCCAGGGCGGGCAGCGCGGCCGGCTCGGCGAGCCACTCCGGCAGGGCGGTGAGCCGGTTGCCGCGCAGGTCGAGCCGGCGCAGCTGCGGCAACCCGGCGAGCACCGCCGGGACTTCGGCGAAGGCGTTCTCGCGCAGTTCGAGTTCGCGCAGCCCGCTCAGCCGGGCGACGGATGCCGGCAGCGCGGTCAACGCGTTGCCGCGCAGCCAGAGTTCGCGCAGTGCACCCAGCCGGCCGAGCGTGTCCGGCAGGGCGGTCAGCCGGTTCTGCTGCGCCCGCAGCTCGACCAGGCCGCTCATCTCGCCGAGGGCGTCGGGGAGTTCGCTGAGCCTGTTCTCGCCGACGTTGAGATAGCGCAGTGCGGTGAGCCGGCCGAGCGTGCCCGGCAGGCGGGTCAGGGCATTGTCGTGCAGGTACAGGAAGTCGGCCAGACCGGTGAGTTCGCCGAGCTCGTCCGGGACGGCGGCGAGCGCGTTGTGCCCCAGGTCGAGCGTGCGCAGCCGGCGCAGGCGGCCGATGGCGGGCGGCAGTTCGGTCAGGCCGGTCTCGGCGAGGATGAGCACCGTCAGGTCGGTCCGGCCCCAGACGGTCTCGGGCACCACGTCGAGGCGCTGCTTCCAGAGGTTGAGGGTCACATCGGTCATCCGGACATTCTCCTGCCTGATCGACGGGTACCTCCCGCGAGAAGCAGGCGGACGAACTGGAGCAGGGCCGGGGCCTGCCGTCAACGCGCGCCGGCTGACGAGCGGGCATGCACGACGGGTTCAGGCGCCGAGCAGGTCGTGCTGGGCCCGGGTCACGGAGTTGACCGCGACGAGGAGGCAGAGCATGCCGAGCACGGTGGCGGCCAGACCGGGCAGGCCCAGATAGCGGATCAGCGGTGTGCCACCGGAGTTGGGGACGGCAGCGCCGGTGGCGAGCGCCATCACACCCGGGCCGGTCAGCAGCAGCCACAGGGCGACGAGCAGCCCGGCGGGCGCGCGGCCGGAACGGCCGGTGTACGTCGCACGCGAGATGTCGGCGACCACCAGCGGGCCGAGGACGTAGCTGCCGAGCGGGATGAATCAGGCCCCGACCGCCCAGCCGTGGGACCACTGCGGGTCGGCACCGGGCAGGATGTCGAGGTTGGCCCGGGCGCGGTGCACCCAGACCAGGAAGGTGATGGCGGACACGGGCTGGACGATCAGCAGGACGGCGATCGCGATCAGGGCACCGACGGTGGGGGGTGCACCGAGCCCGCCGTGGCCTCCCGCGAAGAGGCTCCAGATCAGAAACGCCGCCGCCGCGAGGACGAGGGCGAGTGACAGCACGATGGCCACGGATATGCCACGTGCCAGGCCGCTGACCCTGCGCGGTGTCAGGGGGCGGGCGCCGAGACCGACCGGAGCACCGCGGCGGCCGGCTGTGGGGCCCCGCAGTGGCCGCAGAACGCCGAGTGGGTAGGCGCAGGCCGGCCACAGGTCACGCAGATCATCTGATTCGTCCCCCGGTGCGCTGTCGCCCAGCGCGACGGTTGCGGAGCATACACGGTGGGCACGGCCCCGTCGGAGATCAGTGCCGCCACCGCCCGCTGGGCGGCGGCCCGGGAACGGGCCCGCCGGGCCCGTGTCCAGCGGGGTGGCCCGGCGGCGAGCGCGGCGCCGGCGGCAGTTCGGTGGGGGCTCGCCGGAAGAGGCGTGACGGCCGGCCCCGGGAGCGACCCCCGCCGAGGCGGACGGCACGACGCCGGGGCCCGCCCGCCGGACTCGGCGGCCGGGCCCCGGCATCGGCCGGAGCAGGGGAACGGTGGAGCAGCGGAACGGCGTCACATGTTGATCATGTGCCCGGCCAGGCCGTGGATCGCCTCCTTGACCGCCTCGCCCAGGGTCGGGTGGGCGTGGACGTTGCGGGCGACCTCGTGCACGGTGAGGTCCCACTGCTGGGCCAGGGTCAGCTCGGGCAGCAGCTCGGTGACCTCGGGGCCGATCAGGTGGGCGCCGAGCAGCTCGCCGTACTTGCCGTCGCTGATCACCTTGACGAAGCCGATGGGGTGGCCGAGGCCGTGCGCCTTGCCGTTGGCGGTGAACGGGAACTTGGAGACCTTGACGTCGTAGCCCAGGTCACGGGCCTGCGCCTCGGTGTAGCCGAAGCTGGCGATCTGCGGCTGGCAGTAGGTGGCGCGCGGGATCATCGCGAAGTCGAGCTCCATGGTCTCCGCCCCGCCGATGGTCTCGGCGGCGATGACGCCCATCGACTCGGCCGCGTGGGCCAGCATCAGCTTGGCCGTGACGTCGCCGATCGCGAAGATGTGCTCGACGTTGGTGCGGCCCCGGCCGTCGACCGCGATCGCGCCGCGCTCGGTGAGCTTCACGCCGGTGTTCTCCAGGCCGTAGCCGTTGACGCGCGGCGCGAAGCCGATCGCCTGGAGCACCTTGTCGGCCTCCAGCACCTCCTGCCGGCCGTTGCGGGTGACGGTGACCTGCACCTTGGCGGCCGGGTCCTTGTCGTCGATGGCGTCGACCCGGGTGGAGGTGAGCACCTCGATGCCGAGCTTGCGGTACTGCTTGGCCAGCTCGGCCGAGACCTCGGCGTCCTCCAGCGGCACCATCCGGTCGAGGAACTCGACGATGGTGACCTTCACGCCGTAGTTGTGCAGCACGTACGCGAACTCGACGCCGATCGCGCCGGCGCCCGCGATGATGATGCTCCCGGGCAGGTCCTCGGTGAGGATCTGCTCCTCGTAGGTGACCACGCGGTCGCTGAGGCCGGTGCCGGGCAGCAGCCGGGTGGTGGCACCGGCGGCGATGATGCAGTGGTCGAAGGTGACGAGCTCGAAGCCGCCGCCGGTCAGCGCGACCTGGAGGGTGCGGTCGTCGACGAAGGTGCCCCGGCCGTCGTACTCGGTGATGCCGTTCTTCTTCATCAGGTAGTGGACGCCCTTGACCCGGCCGTCGGCGACGGTGCGGCTGCGCTTGAACGCCGCGCCGAAGTCGAAACGGACCTGGCCCTCGACCTCGATGCCGAAGGTCTTGGCCTCCTTGGTGAAGATGTGCGCCAGCTCGGCGTTGCGCAGCAGCGCCTTCGACGGGATGCAGCCGACGTTCAGGCAGACCCCGCCCCAGTACTTGGCCTCGATGACGGCCGTGCGCAGGCCCAGCTGGGAAGCGCGGACGGCGGCCGTGTAGCCGCCGGGGCCCGCGCCGAGGACGACGACGTCGTAGTGCGTGCTGCTCATGGTGCTGACTCCTCCGAGGGTGTCACGGTGACGTGATCTCGGTGCCATGGTGTCAGGACCCCGCCCGGCGCACCCATCGGACCCCGGCCGAACGCCGCCGGGCCGGGTACCGGCGGCCCCGCCCCTGGGTCCGCCGGCCCGCTTGACCCCGGTTCGTCAGGCTTCGACCTCGTGTGCGTGGCCCTCCTGGAGGCCGCCGCCGCTGCCGGCCTGGCCGTCGGTGTGCTGCGGCGGCACCGGGGCGTGCAGGGAGGAGAGGTCCCAGGCGTAGGTGCCCACGGAGTCGGCGATCACGTCGATGTTGGCGTCGAAGGCCGTCATGTCCAGGTTGCCCAGGTTGTCGCAGGCCTGGTGGTAGCACTTGTCGAAGGCCACCCCGGCGGTGCCGCCGTACCGTGCCGCCTGGGCCGCGGACTTGATGCCCTCGGCACCGGTGTCGGTGCCGCCGGCCGGGATCCCGGCGTCGATGAACGGGCCGTAGTCGGAGCGGCCGGTGAAGTCGGTGCCCTCGTGCGGGAGTCCGCGCCGGTCGAGGTAGTCGGTGATGTGCCGCTCCAGCTGCGCCGAGCCGTCCGGGCCGGGGCCGGAGCCGACGTGGTCGGAGTCGTCGCCGTCGTAGACGAACTGGGCGGAGTTGGGCGAGGCGATCATGTCGAAGTTCAGGTAGAGCCTGATCTTCTTCTTCTCGGCCTCGGGCAGCGCGGTCACGTAGGCCTCGGAGCCCTTGAGGCCGAACTCCTCGGCGGACCACCAGGCGAACCGGACCTTGTTCTTGACCTGCCGCCCGGCGAGGTTCTTCGCGACCTCCAGGATGCCCGCCGAGCCGGAGCCGTTGTCGTTGATGCCCGGGCCGGCCACCACGGAGTCGAGGTGGGCGCCGACGACGACGGTGTTGTTCTCGTCGCCGTCGCGGGTCTCGGCGAGGACGTTCCAGGTCTTCCGCTTCTCCATGAAGGTGCGGATGTCCAGGCCGACGGTGACCGGTCCGGCGGCGGCCTCGGCGGCCAGGGCCTCGCCGGCGGCCTTGCCGATGCCGCCGGTCGGGACCCTGCCGGCCGCCGGGTCGCCGAGGGTGCCGTTGAGGTCGCCCTCGGTGTTGTTGTAGACGATCGCCCCGACGGCGCCGGCGTCGGCCGCCGCCGCCTGCTTGACGGCGAAGCTGCAGCCGCCGCGCCTGATCAGCGCGATCCTGCCGGTGTACGCGCCGGCCGCGTAGTCACCCGCCTCGCAGCCGGTGGTGTCGTCCACCGGGACGACGGCGAGCTGGGCGGTCAGCCCGGCGGCCGGGCCGCCGGCCGAGTACGTCATGGCCTTCACCGGCACGTCCTCGGCCTGCGGTGACACCACGGACAGCCGCTCCGACAGGGCCTGGAAGAACGTGTACTCGAACTCCTGCTTCGACACCTTCAGCCCGGCCCGGCGGGCCTGGTCGTAGACGTAGCGGGCCGACTCCTCGTGGCCGCGCGCGCCGGCCACCCGATTGCCACCGTTGCGGTCGGCGATCCGCTGGAGCGCCCGGAGGGTGTCGTAGGCGTCGTCGGCGCTGCTGTCCTCGACGAGCTTCGCGGCCAGCTTCGCGCCCTTGCGCGCCGGGTCCGGGTCGGCCGCCGCGCTCCCGGCGCCGACCAGGAGCAGCGGCGTCACCAGGCCAGCGACCGCCAGTGCGGCGCCGGCCGCCCGCCGGGCGGCGGCGGGCGTGGGGAGGGAGGAGGCGGTCAGGCGACGGGTCCGAGCGTTCAAGGCAGGTCCTTCCGACAGTCCGTGGGACTCTCGATTTGACATGCTCGGGGCCACCTTGCCAACCCCGCCGCGCAAGCTGACCGGATGCGGACATCCGGTGGCGCGGTGATGCTGGAGGGGTGGGGCCGTCTCATCCAGGAGTGTGACCGTATGTCCATGATGGAGAAGCTCAAGCACATGCTGAAGGGCCACGAGGACCAGGCCGACAAGGCCGTCGACAAGGCGGGCGACGCCGTCGACGAACGGACTCAGGACAAGTACAGCGGCCAGGTCGACGCGGGGCAGGAGAAGCTCAAGGACCAGTTCCGCGACCAGCCTCCCCAGTAGGCCCGCCGGCCCGGACCTGCCACCCCCCGCGAGCCCGCGGAGGGCCGGCACTGCTCCCCCTCGGTACCCCGGTGCCGTACGTGCGATCGCGCGTACGGCACCGGGGTACCGCACGTTCGGGAGCGCTCCGGCGCCTTCACGGGAGGGCCCGACAGGCCTCGGAGCAGCGGGACTCTACACAGTCATTACCATTGACACGCCCGCGGAAAGCCCTGACGAGAGGGCAGCCGCCGTGTCGATCCCCCGTGTCCGGACCACTCCTCCGCCCGGCGTCGGCGTCCGGTACGACCTGACCACCCGAGAACAACGGCACCTGTCGGTCATCGCCCACCGGGACGGCTCACGGAGTCTCAGCGTCTACCGTTCGGACGACCCGGACGCCTGCTCCCAGGCGTTCCGGCTGACGACCGGGAGTCCGCGGCCCTGGTGGACGCCCTGACGCCCGCCCACCGGACGGCCGGTCAGCAGCCGGCCTGACGCCGCTCGCGCCCGCGCACCTGGAGGACGGGGCGCTCGACGGGCTGCGTCGCTGAGCCCTGCCCGGGACTGATCAGCCCGCCCGGTCCGTCCCGGGGGGCTCCCTCCCGGGCTCCGTGGCCGGCTCCGCCGGGGCCCCGCAGTTCTCGCAGGGCTCCCGCCCCGGCCGCTCACGCAGCCGCCCGCACTCCTCGCACACCCGGTCCAGCCAGCAGGCCGGTTCGCCGCCTTCGTCCATACCGCCGATTCTGCCCCGCGTCGCCGTGCACCGGCGAGCACGGGGGGCAGGTCCGGGGCGGGCAGATTCGGGGCGGGCGGGCCGGGAGCTGGTGGGCCCGGGAGCTGGTGGGTCCGGACGGAGGGGCCGAAAGTAGACACTGTCTACGCGAGCCTGGTAGACAGTGTCCATGAACGATCAGGACACGGGCCTGCGCGCCCGGCTGGTGGCCGCCGGCGTCGAACTCGTCACCAGGGAGGGCGTCCACGCGCTCACCCTGCGCGAGATCGCCCGCCAGGCCGGCGTCTCGCACGGCGCGCCCCGCCGCCACTTCGCGACCCACGTCGAGCTGCTGTCGGCCATCGCCCGGCACGGGTTCGAGGAACTGGGCTCCGCGCTCGCCACCGCCGACGCCGCCGCGGGGGACGCCCCCCGCGCCCGGCTCGCCGCGCTCTCCCGCGGCTACCTCGACTACGCCGCCTCCAACCCCGGCATGTTCGACCTGATGTTCCGTCACGACCTCTTGGAGGGCAGCGGAGCAGGCCTGCGGAAGACCACACTGCCGCTGTTCGAGACCTTCACCCGGCTGGTCGCCGAGGTGCAGCCGCCCTCCGGCGCCCGGCCCGCGGCCGTCGCCGCCGCGCTCTGGGCCAACCTGCACGGCCTCGCCCAGCTGCGGGCCTGGGGCAGCCTTCAACTCGCCACCGGCTCCGACGACCTCGGCCCGCTGCTGACCACGGCCCTGGCCGCCCACCTCGGGCCCGAGCCGCGGTGAACCCCGGCACACA
This sequence comes from Kitasatospora sp. NPDC032757, assembly GCF_055579305.1. Lineage (NCBI taxonomy): Bacteria > Bacillati > Actinomycetota > Actinomycetes > Kitasatosporales > Streptomycetaceae > Kitasatospora > Kitasatospora sp. NPDC032757. Next base: position 84,316 of record NZ_JBVINN010000022.1, read on the forward strand.
GCAACGCCTGACCCTCGCCGGGAGCATCACCGGCGCCGCGATCGTCGCCCTCGACGGCACGGTGCTCACCGTCGCCCAGCCGAGCATGCAGCGCGACCTGCACGCCTCTTTCGCCGCGGTGCAGTGGACCAGCACCGCCTACCTCATCGCCGTGGCGAGCCTGCTGGTCTTCGCCGGGCGGCTCGGCGACCGCTACGGGCACCAACGGGTCTTCGCCGTCGGCGTGCTGGGCTTCGCCGCCGCCTCGGCCGGAATCGCCGTGGCACCCGGCATCGGCTGGATCATCGGCCTGCGCGCCGCCCAGGGAGCGGCCGGAGCGCTACTGCAACCGGCCACCCTGGGCATGCTGCGCGCCGCCTACCCCGCCGACCGGCTCGCCATGCCGATTGCCCTGCGCACCAGCGCGATCGGGCTGGCGGCCGCCGCCGGCCCACTGGTCGGCGGCGCCCTCACCGCCCAACTCGGCTGGCGCGCCGTCTTCTTCCTCACCGTCGCTCCCGCCGCAGCGGCCGGCCTGTCGGCCCTGCTCGTGCGGCTGCCGCAACCGGCCGGCGACCGCGCCACCGGCCTCGACCTACCCGGCGCGGCACTGCTCGCGGCGGCGCTGGTCTGCCTGGTGCACACCCTGGCCGGCATCCCCGAGCACGGGTGGACGGTGACCACGGCACTCGCCCTGCCCGCCTCCGTCCTGCTCGCCGCCGCCTTCGTCCGGCACGAGCGGCGCACGCCACGCCCGTTGCTGCCGCCGCACGTCCTGGGGTCGGCCACGGCCGGCGCGGCACTCGGGGTGCTGCTGACGGCATCGGCGGCGATCTTCGGCACCCTGTTCCTCGGGACGTACTTCCTGCAGGACGTCCTCGCCCTGGACCCGTTCCGGAGCGGGCTCCGGGCGCTGCCGCTCGCCGTGACGATGGTGCTCGCCGCCCCCGCCTCCGCCGTCCTGCTGCGCCGCCACGGCGCGCGGCGCACGGTCGCGTCGGGCATGGTCCTCATCGCGGCCGGCGTGCTGCTGGCCTCCCGCTTCGACGAGTCCTCCGGCGCGGTCGCGATCGGCGGCGCCTTCCTGTTGCTGGGCACCGGATTCGGGACGGTGATGGTCACCGCGACGGCCGTCGTCGTCCGCGACGCCTCGGTGGCCGACGCGGGTGTGGCGGGAGGCCTCCAGCAGACCGCGATGAACATCGGGCCGGCCCTGGGCGTGGCCGCCGCAACCACCCTGACGGCGGGCCGGCCGCTGGCGGAGGCCATGGGCCCCGCGCTGCTGGCCCTCGCCGGTGTCGCGGCGGTCGGCGTCGTGCTGGCCGGCAGGCTGCCGGGCCCGGCGGCGCCGGCGGGAGCACCGGTGGCGGAGGCCTAGGGTCGCTGGTCCACCGGATTCCGCCCGTCCTGGTCCGGCGCACCGACGTCTACCCCTACCGGGCTCCCACCCGGCCGAAAGGCTGCGCCGCGTCCACCGCCGCCGCCTCCGGGCCCCGCCGCCTCCGGCCGGTCAGCAGCCGCATCAGCCCCAGCTGTGCGAGGGCGCCCACCGTCATGCCGGCCCAGAGGCCGTGCACGCCGAGCGGGCCGGAGAGGGCGCTGCCGGCGGCGAGCTGGAGGCTGAGGCCGAGCAGGGCGGCGACGACCAGGCGGCGCCCGGCACCGGTGGCCTGGTGGACGCCGCCGAGGGCCACCACCAGGGCGTACGGGAGCAGGTAGAGGCCCGCCATCCGCAGGAATCCGACGGACTGGGCGGCCACCGCCGGGTCGTCGGTGAACAGTGTGGTGACCGGGCTGGCGAGCGTCGCACAGAGGACGGCCGCGCCCGCGCCGAGGCCGCCGGCCAGGCGCGCGGTGTCCCGGCCGAGGGTGCGCAGCGCGGCGGTGTCGCCCGCGCCGGTGAGCCGGGCGGCCTCGATGGCGGCGGCCTGCCGGACGGCGTAGAAGGCCATGGTGACGATCAGCAGAACGCGGTACCCGACCCCGTAGCCCGCGACCGCCGGGACGCCGAAGGAGGCGACCAGGCCGAGCTGCGCGGTGCCGACGCCCATCCGGGCGGTGAAGTCGAGCCCGATCGGGGCCCCGGCCGCGAGGATCCGGCGGGCGCTCGGCCCCGTCCCGCCGTGCGGGGCCGACAGCCGGCGCCGGCTCCGGAGCAGCAGCGTCACGGCAAGGCCGACGGCGCGCGAGATGGTCAGGGCGACGGCGCCGCCGGTCACGCCGAGCGCCGGAAAGGGGCCGGGGCCGAGGATCAGCAGCGGGTCGAGGACGAGCAGCAGGGCGTTGGAGAGCAGCGCGATCCGCATCGGCGTGCGGGTGTCCCCACTGCCCTTGAAGAGCTCGTCGGCGACCCGCTGGGCGAAGAAGAGCCCGAACGCCGGGAAGGCCACCGCGAACCAGTCCGCGGCGAGCCCGGCGGCCGGACCCTCCAGGAAGGCGCCCGCGATCTCCTTCCGGAGCAGGAAGCCGGGCACCGCGAGGGCGAGGCTGCCGGCGGCGCAGAGCCGCCAGGCGGCCCGCGCGGTGTGGCCGGCGGCCACCGGGTCGTCGGCACCGAGGGCGTGCGAGAGACGGATGGTGGTGCCCGAGGAGACCACCAGGACGAGGCCGAGCAGGAGGTTCTCCACGGTGCCCGCGAGGGTGACGGCGGCGACGGCGGCTCCGCCGAGGCCGGCCACCCAGACGGCGCCGATGACCGAGGCGATCACCCCGGAGAGCAGTTCGCCGTAGACCGGCCCGGCCAACGCGATCAGCTTCGGCAGATGTCCTCGCATGGTGTCCCCCGTCGTCCCGGCCTGCCCACGGCCCGTTGCCTGATGCCTGTTGCCCGTTGCCTCGATTCGAGGCGCGATGCATCGAATAGAGATACATCGAATCGATACGCATCGGCAAGAGGTAACATGGCGCACGGACAGAGCGCGCGGCGACAGAAGGGCATCAACTGTGCTGACCCTCGCGATCCTCGGCTTCCTGCACGATGAGCCGCTGCACGGCTACGAGTTGAAGTCCCGGATCACCGCGCTGACCGGCCACGTCCGACCGGTCAGCGACGGCGCGCTCTACCCCGCCATCACCCGGCTGGAGAAGGCCGGACTGCTGGTGCGCCGCACCGAGCCGGGCAGCGGCGCCGTACCGCGCCAGGTGCTGGAGCTGACTGACGAGGGCCGCGCCGAGCTGGAGCGCCGGCTGGCCGACCCGGCCGAGGCCGAGATCTCCGACCAGATCCGCTTCTTCACCGTCGCGGCCTTCCTCGACCGCCTCACCGATCCGGCCCGGCAGGCCGCGGTGCTGCGGCGCCGGCTGGCGTTCCTGGAGGCGCCGAGCAGCTTCTTCTACGACGCCGACGGCCGGCCGGTCGCCGCCGAGCAGGAGCCGAGCCCGTTCCGGCGCGGCATGCTGCTGGTCGCGCGCGCCTCCGGGGCGGCCGAGCGGGCCTGGCTGGCCGGGACCATCGCGGAACTGGAGGCCGGCCGGGCCTTCTGAGCCCGGCCAAGCCGCTCCGGACCGTCCGCGGGATCGGCCTCCTGAGCCGGGGCAGGCCGCCCCGGAGCGCCCGCGGAAGGGGCGTCCTGAGCCATGCCGGGCATGGCCTTTCGAGCCGCGCCGGGCCGGTCGTACACCAGCGCGAATCTCCCTCTCCGGGCAGGGCGCAACAGCGGCGCACCGTGGCTATGATGATCCGCCTCACACCACGGCGCACCGCCGCGGGGTGGACCGTACGCGCCGGGCTCTGCCCGCACCCCTGGAGGCCGCCGTGCCCGTTGCCGACACCGAAACCGCCCGCCCGCCGCGTCTGACCCGGGACGGCATCCCCGGCTGGTTCTTCAAGGTCGACCAGGAGGCCTTCAGGCACTTCCTCACCGCCCAGAGCGAGGCGGGCCGCACCGGCGACCTCCTCGAACTGGGCACCTACCTCGGCCGCAGCGCCGTCCTGCTCGGCGACCACCTCCGGCCGGGCGAGCAGCTGACCGTCTGCGACCTGTTCGACTCCGAGGCCGGCGACGCCGACAACGCCGCCGAGATGGTGATGTCCTACCGCAAGACCCTCACCCGGACCGCCTTCGAGGCCAACTACCTGGCGTTCCACAGCCGACTGCCGGTGATCGTGCAGGCACCGACCTCGGTGCTGGCCGACGGGCGGATCCCGGACGGCAGCTGCCGCTTCGTCCACATCGACGCCTCCCACCTCTACGAGCACGTGGCCGGGGACATCGCGGTGGCCCGGGCGGCGCTGGCCGAGGACGGGCTGGTCGCGCTCGACGACTACCGCTCGGAGCACACCCCGGGCGTCTCGGCGGCGGTCTGGCAGGCGGTCTTCACCGGCGGGCTGCGGCCGGTCCTGCTCACCCCGATGAAGTTCTACGGGACGTGGGGGGACGCCGAGGCCGCGCAGCAGGTACTGCTCGCCCGGGACTGGCGGGCCGAGGGCTACACGGTGGACGAGGACACCATCGCGGGCGCGCGGGTGGTGCGGCTCAACTACGCGGTGAAGCCGGCCTCGTCGCCGGCGCGCCGCTCGGCCCCGCGGCGGCTCGCCCTCGACCTGCTGCCTCCGGTCGCCACCCGCGCGGCCCGGCAGGTACTGCGGGCGGTGCGCAACCGGCGGACGGAGCGGTAGGTCCCGGGGCGGTCGGCGCTGGGCGGTAGGTCCCGGGGGCGGGCTGAGCACCGCCCGTGCGCCGGGCGCCCCGACCGTCGGGCGCGGACCGGGCTCGGGTGCGGGCCCGGTCCGGATCCGGGGCCGGGGCGTGCGGTCCGGGGCCGGGGCGTGGGGGTGCGGGCGGGTCGGATGCGGGCGTGGACGGGTCGGTACGCTGGCACGATGCGCCGAACGATCTCCACTCCGCCTGCCCGGCCCGCCCGCGGCCAGGGGCGCGGGTGAGCACCTTCGTCCCGCCCGAGCCGCCGGCCTTCGCCTCCGCCTCGCCGCGTGAGCGGGTGGCGCGGCTGGTCACCGAGGTGCTGGCGCCCGCCAATCTGGTCATCGGCCTGCTGCTGCTCGTCGGTGCGCACAGCACCGCCGGCTGGTCGGGCGCGGGCTGGGGTCTGGTGGCGGCACTGTTCTGCGGGGTGGTGCCGATCGGCCTGATCGCCCTCGGGGTACGGCGCGGTGCGCTGACGGACAAGCACATCCGGATCCGCCGTCAGCGGGTGGTGCCGATGGCCGCGAACCTGCTGTCGGTCGTGGCGGGGCTGGCGCTGCTCCACGTCCTGCACGCCCCGGCGGACGTCGGCGCGCTGGTCGTCGCGATGCTGGCCGGGCTGGTGTCGGCGCTGGCGGTGACGGTCTGGTGGCAGATCTCGCTGCACAACGCGGTGGCCGGGGGCACGGCGATGATCCTGTCGCTGGTCTTCGGCCCGGCCGTGCTGCCCGTGGCGGCGGCCCTGCCGGTGGCGGTGGGCTGGTCGCGCCTGGTGCTGAAGGCCCACACGCCGGCGCAGGTGCTCGCCGGAACGGCCCTCGGCGGCGTCTGCGCGCTGGTCTTCACACTGTTGCGCTTAGCCGTGCGCCCCTTCGGGCCGCTCTGGTCGGGAGCGGGCGTGGGTAGGGGCACCGCGTCGGGGCCGGTCCGGGCGTGGAGGTGAGGCGTTGGAGCCAGGGGCGTTGGATGCGTCGTCGTTCGAGCCGCCATCGGTCGAGCCGTCGGCGTCCGAGCCGCCGTCGGTCGAGCCGTCGGCGTCCGCGCCATCGGCGTTGCCGGACGCGGATCAGCTGCTGGAGGCGCTGCTCGGTCTAGCGGTGCCGTTCGAGGACGTGAACGGACTGCTCGCCGCGCGCCGGCGGCTGGCCCGGGACCAGGGGATGCGCGCCGACTTCGACGCCGCCCTGCGCACCCAGGTGGCGGCGATCGGCACGGTCGGGCAGACCTCCGGGCTCTGGGGCGGCTGGCCGGCGGGCTCCGACGGCACCGACTACCTCGCGACGCTCCTGCTCGTGGCGCTGGCGCCGTACACGCGGGCGTACCACCAGGCTCTCGGGATCGGGCCGGAGGTGACCCGGGCAACCCTCGCCGACCTCGGCCGGCACCTCGCACTGAACCGCGGGCGGGGCCGGTCCGGCGGCCTGGCCAACCCCTCCTGGCTGACGCTGCACTTCCGGGGCGAGCTGTACCAGCTCGGCCGGCTCCAGTTCCAGCGCAAGCGGCTCACCGGGCCGGCCGCCGCGGCGGCCGCGACCGAGGGCTTCGGCCCCTGGTGCCTCGAACTGCACATCCCCGCCCACTGCGGTCCGCTCACCCCCGGGGCCTGCGACCGCTCGCTCGCCCGGGCCCGCGGCTTCTTCGCCCGGCACTTCCCCACCGAGCCGTACCCGGTGGCGTGCGTCTTCTCCTGGCTGCTGGACCCTCAGCTCGGCCGCTACCTGCCCGCCGACTCCAACATCCTCCGGTTCCAACGGAGGTTCGCGCCGCTGTGCCCGTCCGGCGAACCCGAGGACGACAACCCGCTCCGCCACGTGTTCGGCGACGCCGGCCGCCCGCTGGACTCGCTGCCGCGAGACACCCTTCTCCAACGGGTCCTCGTCGACCATCTGCGCACGGGCGGCCACTGGTATGTGGCGGGCGGGTGGCTGACCCTCTGAGGCGGCCACCGCAGGCCCGACGGATCGTCACCACGGTGCGTACCTCTGGAGATCCCCGACAGTACGGCCGGCGGTACCTGCCGTCAGCCGTACGGTGATACCGGAAGGAATCACCGCGATCTGCGGCCGCAACCGGCCCTGGACCGACAGGGGGCCGGTGCACTGCTGCTCGCCGTTCCGCTGCCGGCCCCGGCGGGCGGAGCGGTCGGCCCGGACGCCACAGCCGTGCGGGTGCTCGCCCCGGCAGGCACGGCCTACTGCTCGCCGTCGCCGCCCGGGGCCGCCGCACGCAGGCTCCGCCCCGGGGCGGCACGCGGCTGAACCGCGCCCTGCGGGGCGTGCCTCCGACGGCGGGGCGGACGGCGCCCCACCACCGCCTTTTCGTATGCCATTCGCATCAATAGACGGAGCGTCACTCACACGAGGGAACTTCCTTTAAAGATTTGCCCACGGAACATTAAAGGTCGCATAGTGATAGCGCCTCAGTTGGCCCTAGAAATGGCCAAGTCCAGGCAAAGTCACACCCTTGCACGTGAGGAGAAGACCTTGCTTCACGGAAACCCGGCACCGGGCTACGGACAGCGGCTCCGCGAGGAGATCGCGACCCCGGGGGCGACCCCGCTCATCGGCGTCTACGACATGTACTCGGCCTCCATCGCGGCCGAGCACTACCACGGCATGTTCGTCTCGGGCTTCGGATTCGCCGCCTCCTACTACGGCCTGCCCGACATCGGATTCATCGCCTGGCCGGACATGGTGGCCTTCGTCGAGCGGCTGCGCGGCGCCTTTCCGCTGCACCACCTGCTCGTCGACATCGACGACGGCTACGTCGATCCCGAGGTGGCCTGCCACGTGGTGCGCCGGCTGGAGCGGATCGGCGCCTCCGGCGTCATCCTGGAGGACCAGAAGCGCCCGCGCCGCTGCGGCCACGCCGACGGCAAACAGGTGCTGCCGCTGGAGGAGTACCTGGAGAAGCTGAACCAGGTGCTCGCCAACCGCACCGACCTCGTGGTCGTGGCGCGCACGGACGCCACCGAGGAGGCTGACATCCTGCGGCGCGCCGAGGCGCTCGCCGAGACCGAGGCGGACGTCGTTCTGGTCGACGGGGTGCGCAGTGAGGAATGGATCCGGCGGATCCGCAAGGTCGTCGGCGACAAGCCCCTGCTCTTCAACCAGATCGCCGGCGGCAAGTCGCCGCGGCTGTCGCTTTCGGAGCTGGCCGGCCTCGGGGTGGACGTCGCGATCTACAGCACGCCCTGCCTGTTCGCGGCGCACCGGGCGATGGACGAGGCGCTGGCAGGGCTCAAGGTGGCCGACGGCCGGCTGCCCGCCCCGGCCGGGGAGAGCCGCCAGATCGGCGTCCGCGAGTCCACCGAGCTGCTGGAGCGGAACATCGCCCACCCGCGCGTACGTGAGACGGTGCGGGCGTGACGTCCGCCCGGCGCGGTGCGGTGCACCACGGCCCGGCCGTGCGCGACGCCGGGCCGTCGCGCACGGCGGCCCGGCGGTGGGTGGCCGTCGCCGGGCTGGCCGGGGCGTGGGCGGTGTTCGGTGGCCTCGCCTCACCGGCGGCGGCGGCGGCGGAGGGAAGTCTGATCACGGTGGTCGACAACTCGCACGGGGACTCGCTGGTCCGGACGGATTCACTGGTGGAGATCGACCGGACGGCCAACCTCCAGACCGGCAAGGGCACCGCGGGCAGCGACCACGACGGCGCCGGCGCGATGGTGGGCGATCTACTGGGGGCCCCGCCGCCCCGCCCGGCCCCGGGGAGCGGCTGATGAGCGGTGGGCTTCGGCGCCAGGCTCCCCCGCCCTCTCTGTCCGGGGCAGCGCAGCCGGTGGAGGCCGAGCGGGCACGGTCATGCCGGTGGCCGCGCGGGCTGGACCCGTACATGGCGGCGTTGGCGGGCAGCGTCCTGTTCGCCGCACTGCTGCCGGCCACCGGCCGGGCCGCCCGGGTGGCGGAGCAGGCCTGCGACCTCGCGGTCGCGCTGCTCTTCTTCCTCTACGGCGCCCGGCTCTCCGCCCGCGAGACGCTGGCCGGGCTGCGCCACGGCCGGCTGCACGGCCTGGTGCTCGCCTGCACCTTCGTCCTCTTCCCCCTGCTCGGGCTGGCCACCGCCGCGCTGACGCCCGCTCCGCTCACCGAGCAGCTGCGGACCGGGGTGCTGTTCCTCTGCTTCGTCCCGTCGACGGTGCAGTCCTCGGTGGCGCTCACCGGCGTCGCCCGGGGCAATGTGCCGGCCGCGATCTGTGCGGGCACCTACTCCAGTCTGGCCGGCCTGATCCTGACGCCGCTGCTGGCCGCCTGGCTGCTGGGCGCGCGCACCGCCCTCTCCCCCGACGGCCTGGCCCGGATCGGCCTGCAACTTCTGGCGCCCTTTCTCGCGGGCCAGTTGCTGCGGCCGCGTCTCGGTGGCTTCCTGGCGCGGCACAGACGACTGCTGACGCCGGTGGACCGGGGTTCGATCCTGCTCGTCGTCTACACCGCCTTCAGCGCGGCAGTGGCCGAGGGCATCTGGAGCAGGACGACGCCCGCCGCACTGATCGGCCTGCTGGCCGTACTGCTCGGCCTGCTCGCCGCCGCCCTCGCCGCCGCCCACCTCGGGGCCCGGCTCCTGGGCCTCGACCGTGAGTCCGGCATCGCCGCCGTCCTCTGCAGCTCGCAGAAGAGCCTCGCGAACGGCCTGCCGATGGCCACCGTGCTGTTCGGGTCGGAGGCCGGACTGCTGGTGCTGCCGCTGATGGCCTATCACCAACTCCAGCTGGTCGCCGGGACGTTCCTGGCCGGCCGCTGGTCCCGAGCCCCGGACGACTCCCCGGGGGACTCCCAGACTGACGCCCGGGGTGCGGCCCTCGACGGTCGGCGCCGAGGCCCGCTCAGCCCGGCGGAGGTGCAGCGAGCGCCACGATCGGGAGGGGGTGAAGATCGCTGCGTGCCCTGATGGGCGCTACCGACGGACTGCGCGGGACAGCTCCGGCAGCGAGGAACGCTGGTTGCCCCTCCGGCCCGAGCACGACAACAGCCCGTGGCCGAGGACGGGACCGGGGCGTGGTCCGGCCGGCCCGGTGGTATCAGCAGCGAGGTGAGAGGCGTTGCGAGCCGGGAGGCATCGGCGTCCGGCGTGCGGAGCGGCGGCATGAAGGAGAGCTGGGCAAGGTCCGAGCGGCCCGTCCGCAGGGCACGCACCGGCGCGGTTCAGCCGCTGCCCGGCCGTGCTCCGGGATCGCCGTGATCCGCGCCACCGGTGAGGTCGAGCACGTGCCCGGTCCAGGTGCGGAAGGTCCGCGCGCCGACGCGTTCGTAGAAGCCCCCGGCCGCCATGCGGTTGGTGGAGTCGACGTCCAGGACGGCCCACCGGTAACCCTGATCCTTTGCGCGGGCGAGCGTATGGGCGAACACGGCCCGGTACAGGCCCTGTCCGTGCAGGTCCGTGCAGGTCCGGACGGGTGCCGGCGTTGGCGAGGTACAACTCGCGTTCACCGACCGCGTCGCCGACTTCGGAGAAGAGCAGATAGCAGAGGACCTCCCGGCCGTCGGCGGTCGGCAATTGCCCGTCGTAGCGGTCGTCGTACGGCGCCATCGCGGTACCGTGCGGCGTCGTCGGCGCCGTGGCGGGTACGTGCTCCGCCAGTCGATCCGCATGCCCAGGTAACTGCGCACCCGCCGGTAGCCCGCGGCTTGAAGTGCCTCGGCGAGCCACCGCTGGTGGCCCTGCGTACGGGCATGGAGTTCCAGCGGGGAGTCACCGAGCCCCTCTCGGTGCCGGTGGGCAGCGGTGCGGCGGCACCAGGCAAGGAGGTGCGCGATGGCGCTCGGCGTCCGGTGGGCGGGATGCACCGCGATGTCCACGGTCATCTCGTGGACGGGGTCGGCGAGTTCGCGCGTTCGCGTGACCGCGTACGCGACCGGTTCCGTTCCGGCCCAGGCCGACGTCGTGCCGGCGGCCAGGTCGATGCCCGAAGCCGCCCAGCCGTCGACGAGGTCGCGTTCACCGCGCCGGCCACCGGTACGGTCGGCCCGTTCGCAGGCGGCAAGCAACTGCGCTGCCCGAGGCGCGTCGGAGGAGGCGAGCGGCCGCGACACCGGCTCACTCACCACGGGCCACCGCGAGTCCGCGCGCGCCGGGCACCACGACCTGGCCGTCGGTGACCAGCATGAACCGCTCCAGGCCGGGCACCAGCACGTTGACCACCGCGAGGTCCGGCGTGACGTGGTGGTCGCGCTGGCAGACGGAGAAGCCGCGGTCCTCAACGAGGCGCAGGAGCCGGTCGAGGTGCCCGCCCGGGGTGTCGGGCACCGTGGTCGGTTCGAAGGGCCTGGTCCCGGCGGTGGCCAGGGCGGCGGGGAAGTCGGAGAGGTAGCCCCCGCCGGGAACGGTGCGTGAACGCCCGCCCGTCCGGGCAACCCGCGCGAACGTCCGACCCGCTGTGGGCCTCGTTCGTGGCCACCCCGGCGGAGCAGGAGCGCGGCTCATGACCTGGTGGCCAGGTTCATGATGGGGTCGATGCCGGCGGGTAGTTCGGTGCAGCCGAACGCCTTCGTCCGGTGGACGACGCAGGCACGGCTGACTCCCGGCCCCGTCGACCACGCACCTCCGGCCTCAGTGAGCTTCGGACCAGAGGGGCGGGCCTCGGCCCGGCCCTCAGCGTGGCCCGCGCGGCCTGCCAAGCGGGATTCCCGGGGGTGGAGCTCGGTACGGAGGTAGGCCCGGGCGACCGCGGTGTCGCGTACGGCCATCTCGGCGGCGATCCAGCCGCCGAGCGAGGAGCCGATGACGAGGACGTCGTCCAGCCGGCGGTCCCGCAGGTGGTGGAGGTAGGCGAGGGCGAGGCCGTCGATGCCGGTGAGCCATTCGGGGCGGTGGGCGCCGTCCCAGCCGGGGTGCACGGGCGTGATGGCGTGTGCGGTGCGGGAGATGTGCCCGGCGAGGCCGGCGACGGTGGCCGGGCCCCCGCCGCCGTGCAGGATCAGGACCGGCCGCCCGGCTTCGGACAGGGTCAGGGACAGGTCCGCTGCTTGGTGTTCTGCGGTCATGCCTCCAAAATACTAAACATCTTTATATAAGCTAGCTTGGTTATGTCGTAGACTCGGTCCATGAGTGATGAGCTGCAAGAACTCGGCAGAGCGGTCAAGCAGGCCCAGTACCGGCAGCACCGGGCGCTCGACAGTGCGCTCTCCACCGTGGGCACCACGCTGGCCCAGTGGGATGCCCTGCGTGCGATCAGCCGCTCGCCCGGGGCATCGGCCCGCGAGCTGGCCGCGGCGACGTTCCAGACCGAGCAGGCCTTCGGAACGCTCGTCGGCCGCCTGACGACCCAAGGCACGGTCGAGCGCCGACCGGGACACGGCCGGCGCATCGAGCACCACCTCACCCCCGTCGGCGAGCAGGTCCTGGCAGCCGGCCACAGGATCGCCGACGAGGTCCTCGCCACCTGCTTCGCCGCCCTGCCCGCAACAGACCGCGCAACCCTGTTCGACCTGCTCCAGCGCCTCACGGCCGAGGAGACCGCGTAGGCGACCCGGAGAACCGACTCCGGCGGCTGTCGCACATGGTGAAGCGACTGGAGAGCCGAGGGTACGTGCGGCGGGAGCCGGATCCGAGCGACGGACGGTTCACCAACGCCGTCCTCACGCAGGCCGGCATGGGGACGCTGGAGGCGGCCGCCCCCGCCCATGTGGCCCATGTCCGTCGCCTCGTCGTCGACAACCTGTCCGGCGAGCGCCTGCGCAGGCTCGGACAGGATACGGAACGCATCCTGCAGCGCATCGACTCGCCCGCACGCTGACACCTGTGACTTGACGGCACACGTCACAGGCGCGGACCACAAGGCCCTCAGCCTCGCACAGAAGCAATGACTTGAAGGTTAAAGTATCGCCGAACGCGCTCGGCCGGCGAGCCGGGAAGACCAGGACCACTGAAAGGGATGCGCCGTGACGCGACGTCGACCAGGCTCGCGCCGCTGTCGGCTCCGCCCACCCGTGAGTTCAGACGCGAAGGCGGCTCACCCGGGTACGGCAGCGGCCGGCCTGGGCGTGAGCTCCGACTCGGCGACAGTGGTCATGGCAACTCCTGCGGAGTGGCGGACTCTACGGGGTTGATCGGGAGGCGGACCTGGAAGCGGGTGTCGCCCGGGGCCGACTCGAGTCTCAGGTCGCCGCCGTGCCGGTTCACGATGATGCGCCAGGAGATGTCCAGGCCGAGACCGGTACCTTCGCCGGCAGGTTTGGTGCTGAAGAACGGGTCGAAGACCCGACTCCGTACGTCGGCGGGCACACCGGGACCGGTGTCGCGGACCTCGACCAGCACCTGGTTCCCGTCCTGTGCGGTGCGAACGGTGAGGGTGCCGCCGGCGCCGGTGCTGCGGATGGCCCAGGCGGCGTTGTCGATCAGGTTCGTCCAGACCTGGTTCAGCTCGGCGGGGTAGCCGGGGATGCTGGGCAACGTGCGGTCGTAGTCGCGCACGACGGTGATGCTCGGGCCGATCTTCGCAGAGAGCAGCAGCAGCGTACTGTCCAGCAGCTCGTTCACATCAGCATTCTGGTACGGGGCCCGGTCGAGCTGCGTGTACTGCTTCGCCGCACCGACGAGTGCGGAGACGCGGTGCGCGGCGTCCTCGATCTCGTCGAGCAGGAGCTCGGCCTCCACCGTGCAGCTCAGCCAGCTCAGCGCTCTTCCGAGCAGGTCTTCGGGCAGAGCTCCGGCGATCCGGTCCAGCCAGTCGATGCCCAGACCCGCCTCGACGAGGACCGGCGCCAGCTCCCAACCGTCGGCGACGCCGTGCGCCTCCAGCCAGTCGCCGATCTCGTCCTCGCGGTCCGAGGCCTCCAGCGGGTCGAGCGCTGAGGCCTGCCCCATCTGGCCGATCGTCATGTCCTGCAGTTCCCTCAGGTGCGCGAGGTCCCCGCCTCGGCGTGGGTCGGCCGCGAGCTCCGCGAATTCGCGGCGTACCCGGGCGATGCGCTCCCGCAGGGCCGAGGTGGCGCGTACGGCGGCAGCCGCGGGGTTGTTGAGCTCGTGAGTGAGCCCGGCTGTCACCGACCCGAGGGCGAGCAACCTCTCCCTCTGGCCGACCGCCTCCTGGGTGCTTTTGAATCCGAAGAACAGACCCTCCAGCAGGTGGACGGCCATCGGGAACCAGCTGCGCATGATCTCCGCGAAAGCTTCCGCGGGCAGCACGAAGAACCTGGACCGCTCGGTCGCCCGGAGCGAGTTGTTGTACACCTGCGGCACCTGGTCGCCGAGGTAGGCCTGGAATGCCCCGGCGTACACGCCGGGCGCGGATGTCCGGCTGACGTCCACCTCCTGACCGCCGACGCTGCGCGAGAGGACCACGGTCCCCTGGAACAGCACGAACAGGCCCGCCGCGGGATCGCCCTCCCGGTACACCGGGCCCGGGTCGAACCATTCGACGTGGCCGTCCCGGCACAGCCGGGTGAGTTGCTCGGGGGCCAGCTTCTCGAACAGGAACAGCGTCCGAAGCTCCTGCTCGTCGCACTTCTCCTGCGCGGAGGTCATGACTGCTCCAGGTACCGGTGCACGAGCATGACGGCCATGGCGCCCTCGCCGACCGCGGAGGCGACCCGCTTGGCGGACTCCGCGCGCACATCTCCGGCTGCGAAGACCCCTGGCACGTTGGTCTCGAGGTGGTAGGGGGGCCGATCCAGCGGCCAGCCGGCAGGGGCGCGCCCGTCGGTGGTCAGATCGGGGCCGGTCAGCACGAAGCCTCGCGAGTCCCTGAGTACCGTGCCGTCCAGCCAGTCGGTCAGCGGTGCCGCGCCGATGAAGACGTACATCCACTGCGCGTCAACGGTCTCGGACTTACCGGTCACACGGTTGCGCAGGGTCAGCCCTTCCAGGTGTTCCTCGCCCTCGGCCGCCTCGACGACCGTGTCCGTGAGCACCGTGATGGTGGAGGCGTCCTCGACCCGCTGGAGCAGGTAGTAGGACATCGACGAGGCCAGCTCCGGTGCCCGCACCAGCAGGGTGACCTTCCGGGCGCTGCGGGAGAGGAACATCGCGGCCTGGCCGGCGGAGTTCGCACCGCCGACGATGTACACCTCCTGCCCTTGGCAGGCGGCCGCCTCGGTCAGGGCCGAGCCGTAGTAGACCCCGCGCCCGGTCAGTCCGGCCGCCCCCGGCACGTCCAGTTGCCGGTAGGACACACCGGTCGCGAGGATCACGGTGTGTGCTGAGACGGCGGAGCCGTCGGAGAAACGCAGCGTGCGTGCCGCCCCCTTCACTTCCAGGCCGGTGACCGTGCACGCCGTGAGCAGCTCCGCGCCGAACTTCGTGGCTTGGCGGCGTGCCCGGTCGGTGAGCTGCGCTCCGGAGACGCCGTCGGGGAAGCCCAGGTAGTTCTCGATGCGGGAGCTCTGGCCCGCCTGTCCACCGGTTGCCTCGCGTTCCACGAGGACGGTGCGCAGACCCTCCGAGGCCCCGTAGACGGCCGCGGCGAGGCCGGCGGGGCCGCCGCCGACGATGACCAGGTCGTAGAAGTCGGCTGCGGGGGTGGTCGACAGCCCTACGTGGGCGGCCAGGTCCCGCTCGGCAGGCTCAACGAGGGCAGTGCCGTCCGGGGTCACGACCAAGGGCAGCCGCAGACCGTCCTGCCCTGCGGCGACCAACAGACGTCCGCCCTCTGGTTCCTCGCTGGAGTACCAGCGGTACGGCACCTGGTTGCGGGCGAGGAACTCCCGGATCTGGGAGGAACGGGCCGACCAGCGGTGGCCGACGACCTTGGTGACGTCCACGGCGCGACCGTCGCCGGCCCGCCACGTCTCCAGCAGGTCGTCCACCACTGGGTACAGCTTCTCCTCGGGCGGCTCCCACGGCTTGAGCAGGTAGTGGTCGAGGTCGACGACGTTGATGGCGTCGATCGCAGCGTTGGTGTCGGCGTAGGCGGTGAGCAGTACCCGTCGGGCTGCCGGGAACAGATCGAGCGCCGCTTCGAGGAATTCGATGCCGTCCATCTGCGGCATCCGGTAATCGGCCAGGATCACCGCGACCGGCACGCCCCGCAGCTTCAGACCACGCAGCGCCTCGAGCGCCGAAGCGCCGGACTCGGCGCGGACCACCCGGTAATCCTCCCCGTAGTGGCGGCGCAGGTCACGGGCGACGGCCCGGGATACCGCAGGATCGTCGTCCACGGTCAAAATCACGGTCCGCACCTCATCGGTGGCCTCTGCCATGGTTCACCACCCAGGACTGTCGCAGGGCCGGAGGGGGAGCACCCCTTCCAGTCTGATCGCTGGTACGCGGTGCGGCCCGCCGTCGCGGCACTCACGGTGCGGAGCGGATTCGACTCGGGCAATTTGACGGGCCGCGTGCGTTCAGCCGAACGGTGACCACGTTCATCCTCTTGCATGCGCGGCATCGCTCACATCACGTGGGGCCGATCGGGAGCAGGTCGGCCCCGATGGCAGCCCTGGTCATCGAGTTGGCGACCGTGAGGAGCAGGAGTGTGGCCAGGACGACGCCCACCGGGCCGAAGCGGCCAAGCAGCTTCGCGGCGAACGCCGCGGCACCCACCAGCAGGGTCAGCGCAAGTGCCAGGGGCAGCAAGGGGGCGGGCACCCCCCCACGACTGGCCCGGCCAGCGTTGCGGCCACCGTGCCGGCAGCGACGGCGAAGCCCGGCTGTCAGGGCGAAGCGGTGCCGCAGGGCAGAAGCTGGGCTGTTGCCGACCGAGGGCCACGGGGGCCTGGGGGCTTGCCCGAGCTGTCCAGCGGGCCTGCGCGGAGAGACGATGAAGGGCAGCGAGACGGAAGGCGAGGTCGAGCGGCGGGGCTGGATCGGACGAGGCCGCCGGTATCGGTGGCGGGCGGAAGGAAGGCCTGGAATGAGCGCCTCCGATGCGGGCCGGCCCCTGGCGGGCAGGGTGCGGGCTGCCGCGTCCGAGCCCGGTGGCCTGCTGGACCTGTTGGGTGTGGCCGCAGCGGTGTTGGACGCGGATGGGCGGGTTGCCCTGTGGAGCCCGCAGGCTCAGGATCTCTTCGGCTGGAGCGCCGAGGAGGCGCTTGGCCGGTACGCGGCCGAGCTGCTGGTCGCCGAGGAGAACCGGGGTCTGATCCTCGAGCTGTTCGCCGAGGTGATGGGTGGCGGCGGGCACTGGGCGGGAGTGTTCCCGGTGCGGCACAAGGACGGCAGCACCCGGCTGGTGGAGTTCCGCAACATGCGGTTGCAGGACGAGCGCGGCCGCCTCTATGCCTTGGGGATCGCCACCGACGAGGCCACGCTACGTGGCGTCGAGCGCGATCTGGCCCTGTCGGCGCGGATGGTGGCCCAGTCCCCGATCGGGCTGGCGGTGCTGGACACCGACCTGAGGTACGTCCTGGTCAACCCGACGCTGGAGCGCATCAACGGCCTGCCGGCCGAGCAGCACCTCGGTCGCGATGTCCGCGACGCACTGCCGTTCCTCGACACCGGGGTCGTCGAGTCCGCCATGCGCCAGGTGCTGGCGAGCGGCAAGCCGCTGGTGGATCAGTTCACGGTCGGCCGCACGCGCGCCGATCCGGACAGCGACCACGCCTGGCGAGCGTCGTACTTCCGGCTGGAGGACTCAGCCGGGCGGGTGCTCGGCCTGGCCATCTCGGTGGTGGACGTCACCGAGCAGCACCGCGCGGCCGCCGAGGCCGCCCGCGCCCGACAGAGACTGGCACTGGTCGCCCAGGCGTCCATGAGGATCGGCACCACCCTCGACCTCGGCCGGACCGCCCAGGAACTGGCCGACTTCGTCGTCCCCGACCTCGCCGACGTCGCCGCGGTCGACGTTCTCGACTCGGTCCTGAGCGGACGCCCGCCCACACACGGGCCGGTCGCGGGGCCGGTGACCCTGCGGGCCCTGGCCGTGGCGGCGGCCTACCCCGCCGACGCCTTGCGCGCCGCCGACCCGGTCGGGGAGATCGCCAAGTACGACGCCGACCGCCTGGTCACCCGGTGCGTGACCACCGGCCGTCCGGTGCTCGTGGCCCACGTGACGGGCGAGGACCTGCCTGGCATTGCCCGAGACGGCGAGGCCGCAACCGTGCTGGCCCGAGCAGGCCTGCGCTCCTACTTGGCGGTGCCGCTGATCGCCCGCGGCGAGGTGCTCGGCGCCTTGGACCTCAAGCGCGTACGCGATCCGCTGCCGTTCGGCGAGGACGACATCGTGCTGGCCGAGGAGCTTGCCGCCCGCGCCGCCGTGTGCATCGACAACGCCCGCTGGTACCAGAGTCAACGCAATGCGGCCCTGACCCTGCAGCGCCACCTGCTGCCGCACGTGCCCATGCGGCCCGTCGGTCTCCAGGTCGCCTCCCGGTACCAGCCCGCGGGACGCGCCGCGCTGGCCGGCGGTGACTGGTTCGACGCCATCACGCTGGCCGGCGACAAGACCGCTCTGGTCGTCGGCGACGTCATGGGCCATGACATCAACGCCGCCGCCAGGATGGGCCAGCTGCGCACCGCCACCCGCACCCTGGCCGATCTCGACCTCGACCCCGCTCAGGTGCTGCACCACCTCGACCGCATCACCGCCGAACTCGACGAGACCATCGCCACCTGCGTCTATGTCGTCTACGACCCGCACGGCAGGCGGTGCCGCATCGCGCTGGCCGGCCATCCGCCCCCCGTACTGGACCGCCCCGGTCGGGCCCCGGTGCTGCTGGAGCTGCCCCCGGGCGCGCCGCTGGGCGTCGGAGGCGTCCCTTTCGAGTCCGCCTGCGTGGAGCTGGCGCCCGGTGACCGGCTGCTCCTGTACACCGATGGCCTGGTGGAGACCCGTGACCAGGCCATCGACACCCGCCTTGATGCCCTCATGAGCCTGCTCCGCGGGCCCAGGCTCCCGCTGGAAGCAACCTGCGACCGTCTGCTGACCGCCCTGCGGCGGGCAGATGACGATGACGACGACGTGGCCCTGCTCATCGCCGAGGTCCACTCGGCGCCGGGTCCGGTCGGACACTCGGCGTGAGGAATACGAACGCTGCGCCCAGGTGGCGATCGCCTCGATCGCCTATCCGCAATCACGTTGCGGATGCAGCACCGGCCCGACAGCGCTGACGGCTCACACGGACCGGCTCCTCGGGTGTCGACCCGGTGGCCATCTGTTGCCCTTCGTGGTTTCAGTGACGCACGCGGCAACGGCCCCGACAACCCTGCAGGCACGCAAGCCGCACCGTGGAGATCGGGGTCTGCCGCTCCGGGGTCGCACCGAAGGCGTTCGGCGTGTGATTCGGCGTGTGAGCGGTGGGGAACGCGCCGGGTACGGGAGCCGGGCGCCACTGTGGGAGAGCATGCCGTCATGGACATCGAATCGCTTGTACGCACCCGCCGCGCCTTGCACGCGGTCGCGGAGCTGGTCCTCGCCGGACCACAGTTCCGAACCAGTGGCACGATCAGGCTGCGCGCCTCCCTCGGAGGCTTCGCCACCCGGGCCGAGCCGAACGTGCAGGTCGTCGGCGCGGATCTGGTGGCGTCCGGGCAGCGCCTCTTCCTGGAGCGGACCACTTGCGCCGCGCTGGCGGCTGCGATCGGGGTCACGGTCGGTGCGCCCGCGGGGCTCTACCAGGGCGGATCCGGTGTCGGCCCCGAGGACGTGATCGAAGCCGATCCGCAGCCGGCGCACTGGATCGCGCATGGTTTCGCGGTCGGCGATGCCGCACTTCGCCGGATGTTTCCCGGGGCGGATCCGGTGATCTGGCCCGAGCAGTTCGACATCGGCGTGACCGTGGCCGCGGTCGACTACGGGGTCTCCCCGGGCGATGGCCTCCAGGCTGAGCCGTACGCCTACGTCGGCCCGCACACCCGGCAGCAGGGGAAGTACTGGAACGCGCCGTTCGGCGCGGTGGCCACGGTCCGCGAGCTCGGCGGCATGGACGGCGTGCTGGCCTTCTTCGAGCAGGGCCGTCAGTCGGTCGCTTGATCACCACTGACTGCCGCCGTGCCGATCGCTCCTGGAAATCTCGGCGGCCGGCCAGCAGCTCGATGATCGGAGCGAAGGCTGCCGTGCCGCGCTCCCGAACACAGGCATGGGAGATGCCGTAGCGCTCCCGGCGTGCCAGCACGATGCGTCGGCGCATAGCCCGCATGGCAAGGTCCTGTGGAGCTTTCGGCACATGCGCGCAGCCGTGAACGGCCGAACCGGTGCGTCCACAGCCCGCTGCCCGCCGTGCGCGATCGAGCCGAAGCTGATGTGCTGGGCGCGGGAATGCCTTCTGCGGGGGATGCGGTAGCAGTACCTGGTCGTGCCAGTGCTTGGGAGAGATCCGGATGAGTACCTATCGAGTCGCACAAGTCCCGGCCGCCGGCGGTCGCTTCGAGATCGTCGAGCGTGACGTACCCCGGCCGGGCCCGGGCCACGTGCGGGTGGCGGTGGAGGCGTGCGGGATCTGCCACAGCGACACCGCCTTCGTGGACGCCCTCCTGCCGGGCGTTCGGTTCCCGCTGGTGCCGGGCCACGAGATCGCGGGGCGCATCGAGGCGGTGGGCGAGAGCGTCCACTCCGGTTGGCAGGTGGGCGACCGGGTCGCGGTCGGCTGGTACGGCGGCAGCTGCGGCCACTGCCGGCGCTGTCGACAGGGCGACTTCATCGTCTGCGAGGCCCTGAAGGTGCCCGGCTGGGCCTACGACGGGGGGTACGCCGACGCGGTGATCGCACCGGTGGACGCCCTGGCCCGGATTCCCGACGGGCTGTCGCCGGCCGAGGCGGCCCCGCTGGGCTGCGCGGGCGTCACGACGTTCAACGGACTGCGGCGCAGCTCCGCCAAGCCGGGCGATCTGGTCGCGGTGCTGGGCATCGGCGGTCTCGGCCACCTGGCGGTGCAGTACGCGGTCGCCATGGGCTTCGAGACCGTGGCCATCGCCCGCGGGGCCGCCAAGGCGGACTTCGCCAAGGAGCTCGGCGCGCACCACTACGTCGACAGCACGGCGGGCGCCGGCGTCGGGGAGGCGCTGCAGTCGCTCGGCGGAGCACAGGTGGTCCTGGGAACGGCGGCGAATTCCGAGGCCATCACGGCGACCGTGGACGGTCTGGCCACCCGGGGCGAGCTGGTGGTGATCGGCGCGGACGCCGCACCACTGGGCATCAGCCCGAACCAGCTGCTCATGAGCGGGAAGATCATCCGCGGCCACCCCTCGGGAACCGCGCAGGACGTGCAGGACACCATGGAGTTCAGCCTGCTCCACGGCATCCGCCCGATGGTCGAGACGGTACCGCTCGACGGGATCACCGCGGCCTACGACCGGATGCTCGCCGGCGCCGCCCGCTTCCGGATGGTCGTCACCACCGGCTGACCCGCGCACCCGCGTGCCACGGCCCCACCGGGTTCGCCCGGTGGGGCCGTGGCACGCGGCAGGAGGCCCGGTCAGCGCTTCTCCTCCGGGCGGTCCGCCTCCTCCCAGCGGGTGTGGAAGACCCCGTCGCGGTCGACCCGCCGGTAGGTGTGCGCGCCGAAGAAGTCCCGCTGCCCCTGGATCAGGGCGGCCGGCAGCCGCTCCGCCCGCAGGCTGTCGTAGTACGCGAGCGCGGTCGCGAAGCCCGGTGCCGGCACTCCCAGCTGCGCCGCCGTCGAGACCACCCGCCGCCAGGCCGACTGCGCGGACCCGAGCGCTTCCCTGAAGTGGGCGTCGGTGAGCAGGGTGGGCAGCTCCCGGTCCTCGTCGTACGCGGCCTTGATCCGGTTGAGGAACCGGGCCCTGATGATGCACCCGCCGCGCCAGATGGCGGCCATCGCGCCGGGGTCGATCTGCCAGGAGTACTCGGCGCTGCCCGCCTGGATCTGGTTGAAGCCCTGGGCGTACGCGACCATCTTGGAGGCGTACAGGGCCTGCTCGACGTCCTCGGCGAAGCGGTCGGAGGCCGCGCTGTCGAGCCAGGTCTCGGTCGGTCCCGGCAGGCCGCGGCCCGCCTCGCGCAGGGGCACGCTGCCGGACAGCGAGCGGGCGAAGACCGCCTCCGCGATGCCGCCGACGGGGACACCGAGCTCCAGCGCGGTCTGGACCGTCCAGCGTCCGGTGCCCTTCTGCTCGGCCCGGTCCAGCACGGCGTCGACGAAGGGCCGCCCGGTCTCCGGGTCGCTGTGGGCGAGGATGTCCGCGGTGATCTCGATCAGGTAGGACTCCAGCCGCCCGCCGTTCCAGGTGCGGAACACCTCGGCGATCTGGGCCGGCTGCATGCCCGCGGCGTGGCGCAGCAGGTCGTACGCCTCGGCGATCAGCTGCATGTCCGCGTACTCGATGCCGTTGTGGACCATCTTGACGAAGTGGCCGGCACCGTCCGGTCCGACGTGCGTGCAGCAGGGCCTGCCGTCGACCTGGGCCGCGATGTTCTCCAACAGCGGCCCCAGCAACCGGTACGCCTCCGCCGTGCCGCCCGGCATGATGCTGGGCCCCTCCAGCGCGCCCTGCTCACCGCCGGAGATGCCGCTGCCGACGAAGTGCAGCCCGCGCTCGCGCAGGGCGGACTCCCGCCGCCGGGTGTCGAGGAAATGGGCGTTCCCACCGTCCACCAGCACGTCGCCCTCGTCGAGCAGCGGGACGAGCTCGTCGATGACGGCGTCGGTCGGATCACCCGCTTTGACCATGATGACGATCATGCGTGGGCGTTCGATCGCCGCGACGAAGGCCTCCGGCGACGCGGCCGGGACGAACTCGCCTTCGTGGCCGAACTCCTCCAGCAGGGCGTCGGTCCTGGCCTGCGTGCGGTTGTGCACGGCGACGCGGTAGCCGTGGCGGGCGAAGTTCCTGGCCAGGTTGCGGCCCATCACGGCCAGTCCGGTGACGCCGATCCGGGCCTTCGGCTGCTCGGTCATGAGGCTCTCCTACTCGGCGGACAGCGAGAGGACCTCGTCCTCGGGGACCTCCAGGTACGTCTCCCCCTCGACCTCGATCTCCGAGCCGGAGAACGTGGCGAAGACGATCCGGTCGCCGACCTTGACGTCCACCGGGTGCGGCTTGCCGCTCTCCAGGGGCCGGCCGGGTCCCACCGCCACCACCTCGCCCTGACGGGTGTCGGCGTCCGCGGCGGGTTCCCCGATCGGCCTGACGACCAGACGATCGTGCTCCGGGTGGAAGTCGGGCATGGGGTGCTCCTCTGAACTGGGCGGTACGGATGCAAGCAGGAGGACCGGCGGTACCGGGGCGACGGAGGCGCGGACGAAGCGGTCCACATTCGATTCTGCCGGGGTTCCCGGATCCTGCACGGTATGACCACAGGCCTTCGGCCTCATGGAGTCGGGGCCACCCGGCTGCCCGACGCGCCTCGCCCGCCGAAGTGCGGCGCGCGGGACCGTGCGGTGGCGCGCGCCCGGGCCCGACGCTCCACCGCCCCCGGCCTCACCCGGACAGCGGAGCGACTCGGCGCCGGGGGAGCTGCTGCTCCGAGGGGCTGGAGGCCGGGTGCGCAGGATGAAGAACTCGTTGGCTTCCGGGCCGGCCGGTGCGTAGCACCGCTGCAACACCGGAACGGCCAGGAACGCGGCCCGGTTCTCCTCGGCCCGGATCTCATCGGTCCGGTCGGCGAGGAAGACATCGACGGCGGCGAGACGACGACGGCGTCCCGGCGCGGGCTCACCGGTCGCCGCCGAGCTGCGGGGCCTCGGCTCAGCTGCCGTAGCCGGGCGCGGTGGCGCCCGGCGGGGTGCCGTGGAAGGTGCGCCACATCAGCCCCTGGTCGTGGGCGCGGGCCGAGGAGGGCGGTTCGCCGGGCCAGGCTCCCACGTACCAGAGGTGGATGAGCCCGTGTTCGTCCCGGGCGCGGCGGGCCAGCACGGTGCGGTGATGTTCGTGGGCCATGCCGGTGGCGCGCAGCTCGGTCTCGTCGAAGCCGGTCAGCTCGGCGGAGATCCGCAGGAAGGCTGCGAAGTCGGCGAGGTCGTCGTGGTCCGCCTCGTAGCCGGCGCAGTCACCGTCGAGGTGGTCCTGGTGGGCGTCGTACACGTCGTCGTGGTTGTTGCGGCCGCCATGACGGCGGCCGTCGTGGCTGCGGCCGTCGTGGTCAGGGCCGTCGTCGTGGTGGTCGTTGTCGTGGTGGTCGTCGTGGTCGTTCGCTGGCAACCGGGCACCCCCGCACGTGAGCGCTGTATGGCCGAGGCATGACACATCGGCGGCACGGTCGGCCACCTCCGGGTGATCCTGCCTCCCGGGGTCCCGCCGGAAGCGGCAATGCCCGAAACTGCTCTCCCCTGGGCGCTCTCCGAGCGTCCGATGACCTTGTGTGATCACTCCGGAGGCCGGACCTGCCCGCCTCGGTCGCGTCCTCCGCTCCCCCGGTCGGCGCAGCGCAACGCGCGGGGACCGCGGTCGGCTGCGATCTTCGGAGCACACGGCGGGTTCACCGTCGTCCGCCTGGCGTCGAGACCTGGAGGCCCGGATGTGGCAGGCTCCCCCCGCCCCCGCACCGTCCACGAACGAGTGGCTGCCGGTGCTGGACATGCCCGCGCCGGGGCCTCAGAACCGGCTCACCGTGCTGGTGCGCCTCATCCTGCTGATCCCCCAGTTCGTGGTGGTCTGGGTGCTGTCGGTGGTGGCGTTCTTCGTCGCGGTGATCGGCTGGTTCGGCGCGCTTGTGCTGGGCCGGCTGCCGGTCTTCGCCGCCGACTACCTGTCCGGCTACGTGCCGTACGAGACACGGGTCAACGCCTACCTGCTGCTGACCCACGACCGCTATCCGCCGTTCGCGTTCCGCACCCCCGACCACCCCGTCCAGGTCGAGTTGCGGCCCGGTGAGCTCAACCGGCTCGCGGTGTTCTTCCGGATCGTGCTGGCCATCCCCGCGATGATCATCCAGAGCGTGATCTATGCCGGGTGGTGGACGGTCGCGCTCATCAGCTGGGTGGTGGTGCTGGTCCTCGGCCGGATGCCCCAGGCTCTGTTCGAGGCGACGGCGGCGATCCTGCGCTACCGGATGCGGTACATGGCATACCTTCTGATGCTCACGTCCGCCTACCCGAAGTACCTGTTCGGCGACGAGCCGGGCTCGGTGCCCGGCGGCCCGGTCTCGGCGACCCGCCCTCTGGTGCTGGGCGGCGGCGGGCGAGGGCTGCTGATCGCGTTCATCGTGCTCGGGGTGCTCTCCTGGGGCGCCGGCTCGATCACCACGACGTTCACCTCCGACGACGACGACACCAAGCACGTCACCGGGCCCCTGCTGCCCGGCCCGCTCGCCCGCTGACGCGAGCGCCCACGCGCCCCCGGGACCGGGTCCCGGGGGCTTCCTCATGCGCCGGGGCACCAACGCCGGCCCGGGGCACGAACGGCCGCGCCGACTCCGGATCTTCCCGCTCGGCACCGAGGAGCGCGGGGGCCTACGGTCCCGCGACCCAGGTCGGCAGGGTCGGCAGGACCTGCTCGGCGATCCGGAACAGGGCCGTCTCGTCCGGGGGCGTGCTGTCCTGGCGCCAGATGGCGAGTTCGAAGGACCCACCCCCGGACGTGGGGGCCTTGGCGACGACGAGGTGCCGGGCGATGCCGCCGGGCCCGGTGCTGGACTTGCCGTTGAAGTTGAGGATGATCGCCATCGTGTGCCGATGGGCGGCTTGCCGGGCGTGGCGTGGCCACCCCTGCGCAGCGACCCGCTCGGCCGACCCGCTCAGCCGACCGTGCCGAGGTAGGCCGAGGTCAGCTCGGGGGTGGCGAGCCAGGCGGCGTAGTCGCTCGGCTCGGCGTAGGTGTTGGCGAGGCGGCGGGCGACGGTCTCGTGCTGGGCGGCGGCGGCGAAGACGGTCTGCAGGTGATCCGGCACGGCGAGCATCGTGGTGGTGAAGTCGACGGTGTGGCGGGCGTGTTGCTGCCAGAACCGCTCGAAGGTGTCACTCATCCAGGCGGGTGTGAACGGGGCCTCGCCGTGTACCGTGATCGCCCGCAGGTAGGCGTCGGCGGCCCGGGCGGCGCTGTTCGCGCCCTGGCCGGTGATCGGGTCGTTCACCACCAGCGCGTCGCCGATGCCGAGGACGTGGACCTCCTCGGCGTCGCCGCCGAGCCGGGCAACGGGCCGGCGGACGGTCGGTGTCACCGCGCCGAAGAGCCCGGCACCCGCGTCGGTCGGCTCGGCGCCGGTCCACAGCTCCGCCTCCCACGGGAGGTGGGCGCGCAGGAGGCCGCGGATGCGCTCCAGTTGCTCGGCGGGGCCGGGGCGATCGGTGAAGCCGTCCAGCGGGCCGCCGGGCAGCGCCTCCCAGAGCAGGATCTCGCACCGGCCCGAGAGGGTCAGCGCCGGCTGCAGGTACAGCTCGCCCGCGCCGGGGAGTGCGTGCATCCGCGCCCGCGGTTCGGCCGCCGGGTCGGGCGAGCCGACACCGTGCACGTACAGGCAGGACAGCGACCGCTGCGGTGCGTCGTGGCGCGAGCGGGCGGCGTCCCGCTCGAAGAGGGCGGCGAGCGGGCCCCGCCCGGCCGCCACCACCGTCAACTCGTGCCGCTCGGCGAGTTGTTGCAGGCCGGCGACGTCCAGCGAGCGGTATTCCACCCGGCCGCCGCGCTCCGTGAACAGTTCCAGCCAGTGCGCCAGCTTCAGCCGCTGGTCCACCGACTGGGCCGGCTCGTCCAGCGTCATCGTGAAGTCGAGGGCCCGGACTCCGGGCGGCACCGCGAGCACCGAGGCGACCGACCTGACCGCCGGCGCCTCCCCGGCCCAGTGGTCCAGCCCGGCCGACCGTTCGATCCGCAGCGCCGGGCCGAACATCGCCTGCGTCGACAGCACCGGGCCGCCGCGCAGCTGGTCCGGCGTCCGCTCGGCCACCAGCGTCACCCGGTACCCGGCGGCGAGCAGTCCGAGCCCGAGCTGCAGACCCGCCTGGCCCGCTCCCACAACGGCGATGCGACGCATGGCTTCCTCCCCGACGCGCGAGATCTGATGGTAGGTCGGCCCGGCCCGGCGGCAAAGGCGGCCGGTCCGGCAGCAACGGTGGCAAGGTCCGCCGCGGGACATCGGCTCAGCGCCGTCCCGTGCGGATCGCTCCCGCGCTCGCCGTGACCACCAGGGCGATCGCGGCGCACTGCGGCAACGACATCCCCTGGTCCAGCACCAGGTAGCCGGACAGCGCGGCCAGGGCCGGCGACAGGCTGGTCAGCACGGCGAACGTTGCCGCCGGCAGCCGTCGCAGGGCGAGCAGCTCCAGGGTGTAGGGCACGCCCGAGCTCATCACCGCGATCACCAGGCCGAGGCCGAGCAGCTGCGGCTCCAGCAGCGTGCGGCCCGCTGCCCCGATCCCGAGCGGCAGGCTGACCAGCGCGGCGACGGCCATCGCGATCGCCAGCCCGTCCAGCCGCGGGAAGCGGGCACCCGCACGGGCGTTGAGCACGATGTACGCGGCCCACATCGCCCCGGCGCCCAGGGCGAAGGCCGGGCCCGCGAGGTCCAGCCCGCCGAAGCCGCCGCGGCCCAGCAGGCAGACCCCGGCCAACGCGAGGCCGGCCCAGAGCAGGCCGGCGGCGCTGCGCGAGACGGCCACCGAGAGCAGCAGCGGGCCGAGCACCTCGAAGCTGACCGCCGCGCCCAGCGGGATCCGGTCGATCGCCTGGTAGAAGAGGATGTTCATGCCGCCGAGCGCCAGGCCGAACCCGCCCGCCACCGCCCAGTCGGCGCGCGCATGGCCGCGCAGCCGGGGCCGGGCGACGACCAGCAGCAGCAGGGCGGCGAAGGTCACCCGCAGCGCGACCGCGCCCAGCGCCCCGGCCCGGGGGAACAGCAGCGCGGCGAAGGCCGACCCGAACTGGACGGACACCGCCCCGGCCAGCATCAGACCGACGCCGCCGAGACTGCCGCGCCCTGCGGCGTGCCGAAGGACGGCAACGGGCGCGGCCGTCGACGCGGGGGAGGATTGCGGTATGGGGGAGGTCCGCGGCGCGGGGGAGGATCGCAGGGTGGAGGAGGTCCGCAGTGTGGAGGAGGTCATGCCCTTCACGCTAGGAATCCCGCCACGCCGTGTGAAATGCCGAATCCGCCGCGGTTATGCTCCTGACGCATGACCATCGAGCTGCGGCACCTGCGCGCCTTCCTGGCCATCGCCGAGGAGGGCAACGTCACCCGCGCCGCCGCCCGCCTCCACCTGAGCCAGCCCGCACTCTCCCGCACGCTGCGCCAGCTCGAGGAGCACCTGGGCGCCCGCCTCGTCGACCGCTCCACCCACCACCTGGGGCTGACCGCCGAGGGCCACACCTTCCGCGACAAGGCCCGTGCCGCCGTCGCCGCCGTCGAGACCGCCCTCGACCCCGGCGGCCTGAGGAGTTGGCCG
The DNA here is from genome assembly GCF_055579305.1 of Kitasatospora sp. NPDC032757. Lineage (NCBI taxonomy): Bacteria > Bacillati > Actinomycetota > Actinomycetes > Kitasatosporales > Streptomycetaceae > Kitasatospora > Kitasatospora sp. NPDC032757. Next base: position 112,085 of record NZ_JBVINN010000022.1, read on the forward strand.
CTGCGCCTGGGCCACACCTGGGCGGCGCTCGGCGTCCACACCGTCCCGTTGCTGCGTCGCTGGGACGAGACGCACCCCGCCGTACCGCTGGAGCTGCTCCGCATCGACGACCGCACGGCCGGCCTCACCCAGGGCAGGGTCGACGCGGCCCTGCTGCGCGGGGCCGTCACCTCGGCCGGGCTCCGCACCGAACTGCTGCTGACGGAGGAGCGCGTGGTGGTCATGCCGGCCGACAGCCCGCTGGCCGCTCTCCCCCGGATCACCCTGGCGGACCTCGCGGCCCACCCCGTCGCCCTCAACACCGTCTCCGGCACCACGACGACGGACCTCTGGCCGCCGACGGCCCGGCCCGTCGCGACCATCGAGGTGGCCAACACCGACGAGTGGCTCATCGCCATCGCCGCGGCCCGCGCCGTGGGGGTCTCCACCTCGGCCACCCCGGGCAGCCACACACACCCGTCGCTGGTCTACCGCCCGCTCGCGGACGCACCGGCCGTTCCCGTCGTCCTCGCCTGGCGCGAGGGACCGGGACACCCGGCCGTCGCGGACCTGGTGGCACTCGCCCACCGCGTCGTCGCAGCCGCCCAGGCGCCGTCCGGCACAGCGTGAACTACCGCTCCGGCGCGAGGCGGGCGGGTGCCGGGATCGGTGGGCCGGCGGGGGCCGGGCCCAGGGTGGTGGTGCCCGGGGCCGCACGGTGGCCGAGGCCGGTCCGGTAGACGTCCAGGGCCTGTTCGATCCGGCCGGTGCGGCGCAGCAGGTCGCCGAGGAGGCGGCAGAGGTCCGCGAGGTCGCCCGCCGCTCCGGCGCGTTCGAGGACGGCGAGGGCGGTGACGTAGTGCTCCTCCGCGGCATCCGGTTCGTCCCGGTCCTCGGCGATGAGTCCGAGCAGGCGGTGCGCGCCGGCGGTGTGGACGGCCCCGCGTTCCGGGCCGATCCGGTCGAGGAGGCTGCGGAGCAGTTCCCCGGCCTGCTCGTGCCGGCCGCTACGGCGCAGGACGTCCGCGAGTTCGACGTCCACCTGGTGGATGAACAGCTCCGCGTGGCGGGCGGCCAGCATGGTGCGGGCGGCGCGCAGTTCGCGTTCCGCCGCCGGGAGGTCGCCGGCCTGGGCGTGGACGTAGCCGCGCATCCAGTGGCACTTGGCGAGGTCGGAGGTGAGGCGCAGCCGCTGGTAGAGCTCCTGGGCCTTGGCGAGGGAGGCTTCGGCCTCGGCGGCGCGGCCGTCGGCGATCAGGGTGCGGGCCACGTTGCGGTGCAGCCCGGCGACCAGTGCGGGGTCGGTGGCGCCGGGGGCGAGGGCGAGGGCGAGTTCGGCGGCCTGGGCGGCGCGGGCGTGCGCGCCCATGTCCATGTACGGCCCGATGGCGGCGGAGTACAGCAGGAGCAGCGCGTCGGGGTCGTGCAGTCCGCTCCGGTTGAGCTGGTCGATGGCCGTCTCCAGCAGGTAGCAGGCGTACCGCAGTTCGCCGGCCAGCAGGTGGGCCACGGCCCGGCCGCGGATCGCGGCGGCGCGGCGGGGCAGCGGTTCGCCGGCCAGGAGGCGCTCCGCCTCCTCGAAGTGGTCCCGGGCCTCGTCGAGGCGTCCGGTCTCCAGCGCGCAGTCGCCGAGGCCGAGCAGGGCGGCGGGCCGGACGGCGCCGATGTCGTGCCGGGCGGCGCGGTCCAGGACGGCGGTGAAGCGCCGGGCCGCCTCGGTGGTGTCGCCGTCCGCCAGAGTGCTCTGGGCTTCCGTGAGCGCGAGTTTCAGTTCGGGCACCAGGCGGGCGGGCCGGCCGGTGGCGAGCTCGTCGAAGGTGACGCCGAGGCGTTCGGCGAGGTGGCGCAGGGCCGCCTCGGAGGGCTGGACCCGGCCGGCTTCGACGGTGGAGACGTAGGCGGCGGTGTAGGCCGGCTCGGCGAGCGCGCGCTGGGTCAGCCGCCGTTCGCGACGCAGCCGTTGGATGCGCGGCCCGAGTCCGTCCGGTTCGCTCCCCGCGGTCATGGCCGCTCCCTTCCGTCGGATGCCCGCTGTTCCCGCCCGGCCCATTGTGGTGGACGCGAGGGTGTCCTAGATTAACTCATCAATTAAGTCTGATTAACCATCGACTTACGTTCCCTGCCCGCACCTTACGCCCCATCACCCCTGGAGGTCCCCCCGTGCGTCCCGGCAGACTCACCAGCACCGCCCTCGCCAGTGTCATGACCCTGGCAGCCGTCTGCTGCTGGTCCCTCCCCGCCCTGGCCGCAACGGCCGACGAGGCGTCCCCCACCCGCCCCGTCGCCGCCGGCACGGCACACCCGGGCGCCGGCCACCAGGTCGAGGTCTTCGCCGAGGACGGCCGCATCAGCCGCGCCCAGGTACCGGCCGCCTCCCCGTACACCGCCCCGCAGTCACTCGCCGGACCGGCCGCGGGCGACGGCACCGTCAGCCAGATCGTCCGCAACGGAGACACCGACACCAAGCTCGACGTGGTGGTGGTCGGCGACGGCTACACGGCCGCCGAACAGGAGAAGTTCCTCGCGGACGCCGCCGAGAAGTGGCGGGAGATCACCGCCGTCGAGCCCTACACGACCTACCGCGCGCTCTTCAACGTCTGGGCCGTGCAGGCGGTCTCCGCCGAATCGGGCGTCACCGGCGACCCGGACCGCGCCACCGTCCGGCAGACGGCCCTCGGCTCCTACTTCTGGTGCGACGGCGTCGAGCGGCTGCTCTGCGTCGACACCGATGCCGTCGACCGCTACGCCGCCAAGGCCCCGCAGGCGGACCTCGTCCTCGTCGTCGCCAACAGTGCCAAGTACGGCGGCGCCGGCTACAACGACGTCGTCTCCCCGCTCGGCTACTCCGGCATCGCCACCGTCGCCGGCGGAAACGAACGCTCCGGGCAGGTCGCCGTGCACGAGACCGGCCACTCCCTGGGCAAGCTGGCCGACGAGTACTCCTACGACGGCCAGGGCACCTACCAGGGCGAGGAGCCCGCCGAGTCCAACATCACCACGCTGACCGCCGATCAGCTGCGCCGCGACCGCGCCAAGTGGTACCGCTGGCTCGGCCAGGCCTCGCCCGACGGCGGCACCGTCGGCGCGTACGAGGGCGGCGGCTACTACCCCGCCGGCCTCTACCGGCCCACCGAGAACTCGATCATGCGATCGCTCGGCCGCGAGTTCAACCTCCCCGGCCGCGAAGCCATGATCGCCGGCTTCTACCGCTACGCCACGACCCTCTCCAGCCCCACCCCGGCCACCACCGTCCTCACCCCGGCCGACCGGCTCACCGTCGACCTCCCCGCCCCCGGCACCCGCCTGCGCTGGTACCTCGACGGCCGCGAGGTCACGGCCTTGCGCGACCGCGCGGCGATCGACGTCTCGGACCTCCGCCTCACCGGCCCCAAGCGCCTGCACCACCGGCTCACCGCCGTCGCGACGGACCCGACCTCAGCCGTCGCCGACCCGCAGCTGCGGCGCTCGCTCACCGACGCGCTCTCCTGGGACGTCACGCGCTGACGCACCCCCGGGCCGCGTGGCTCCTCCGCCCCCCGGTGCCGCGGCAACCGTCCCGGGAGGGCGGGGTGCCGGTGGCCGTCCGGCTGCAACCCCGTCCGCCAGGCCGTGGCAGAGTAGGTCCGGCCCGGGGCGGGGCGGCTCGTGGCAGAACGGGCGCGCCGGGCCAGGGGCGGTCCGAGGCGGCATCACGGGGGCGGACATGGCGGTCTGGTGGTCGAACGACGGGGCCGCGAGCTGGCGTGCCGCACAGGCGGTGACGCTGCTCGGATGGATGGCGTCCCTGATGCCGCCCCACCTGCGCGGCCCCGCGCTCGCGGAGCTCGGTGGCGCCGAGCGCATCGCCGCCGCGGCCGAGGAGCTGGCGGGCCCGTACGCCCGCCCGGCCCGTCGGTCGGCCGGGCCGCCCGCCGCCGACGCCGGCGATCCCGTCGACCGGCTGCGCGCGGCCCGCACGGTGCTCGCCTGCGACGCGGTGCTCGCCGCCGCACCGCCCGACTGGCCCGCCCTGGCCGCCGCGCACGACCGCCGGCCGTTCGGACGCGACCAGCGGCGGGCGCTGATCGCGCGTCCGGACTGCCCCGACCGGTTCACCGCAGCCCTGCTCACCCCCTGGGACTCACGGGTGGCCAACCGGCTGGTGGCCCGTCAGCAAGAGCTGCCCGACTGGGCCTGGCGGCCCGGGCTGGCCCGGATCGGCGAACTGCGGCCGTCCCTGCTGCGCCACGTACTGACCGGGACCACCGCGGCCGAACTGCTCCACGGCACCCCGCGCCTCGACCTGCTGGTCCGGGTCGTCGACGGCTACGACCACAACCACCACCGGCAGGTGCACGGCTTCTGGGACGCCGTCGGCACCGCGCTGCGGGCCGGGATCGGCGCCGACCCGCAGGTCTGGCGCACCGCCGCGACCCGCCTGCCCGGCTACCGCGGCAGCCTGCGCGGCCTGCTCGCGAGCCTCGCCAGCCGGCAGGCACGGGCCGACGACTCCGGACTCCCCGACCTGCGGGTGCTGGTGCTGGCCCCGCCGGATACCCTGGCCGCGCTGGTCGCGGAGCTCTCCGACGCCGAGCTGGCCCGGGCGGCCGAATACCCGCTGCGGCGGCTCCGGGCCCGGGAGCACTTCGCCCGCACCGTCGTCGACCGGCTCCGGGAGGCGGGCGTCCCACCGCGGGCGCTGTTCGCCCGCTGGGCCTACGGCGCCCGCGGGCGCGCCCGCGGGACGCAGGCCTGGCTGCACGGGCTGGACGGGCTGCTCGACCGGTACCTCGACGGCGTGGCCCTGACCGACCTCGAACTACGGCGTCTGCTGGCGGACCGCCGGCCGCCGCGGCCGCCCGCCGCGGACCTGGTGACCGAGCTGCGGCGGTGCGACGGGCCCGTCGAGGCACAGGCGGTGGTGGACAGCACGTGCGGCCCCACCGGCAGCCCGCAGTGGACCGAACTGGTCCGCGCCCACGAGGCGGCGCCCCTGCCCGAGCCGGTCCTGTGCGTGCTCGCGACCCGCGCCGGCTTCCCCGACCCCCTGGCCCACGCGCTGCCGCCCGGCCGGCTGTTCGACCTGATCGCCCACGGACCGGCAACCGCCCGGGCGGCACTGGCGAGCCTGGCGGGCACCTCGCTCGCGCTCGACCGGATCGACACCGTCCGCAGGCTGCGCGTGCTCGACGACCGGGCGGCACTCGACGCTGTCCGGCCCGCCCGGGAGGCCCTGCACTACGGCTACCGCAGACGCCACTCGGCCCCACAAGCCAACGACCCCTGGGTGGCGCTCTGCACCGCGCTTCTGGAGCAGGCCGCCACCGGAGCGGGCCCGGGATTCTGGCGCGAACTGGCCGATCGCCTGGCCGACTTCGACGGCTCCCTTCCCGAACTCCTCACCGAAACGCGCCGCCGGGCACCGTCCCGCAGGTCGCGGTCGGAGGTGGACCACCACCAGGACGGCGGGTGACCGGCCCCGGGGAACATCGGGTACAGCGGTCATCGGTGAGATTGATCATGGTCCGGCCGGTACGAGCGTGGTGACGCGGTTCTCGTACTCGCGGCGGGCCTCGCGCTGAGCCGGGACCGCCGGGGCGCCCTGGCTGCCGTCGAGCGGCCGGCAGAGGGTGAGGAGCCGGTGGTGCCGATAGCCATGGATCTTGCGCGGGCGATGGTTGAGCTCGTGGGCGACGGCGCCCGCTCTTCGCCCCGAGGCAGTGCCGTCCGTGAGCGTGAACAACGGCGGCCAATGGCCAGGCCTCGGCTCTGCCAGTCGTTGCGGACCATGTACGGGATCTTGAGACCACGAGCAGCCCGTGGCAGGCTCATGCCGCATGATCGATGAATTCGCGAAAGACAACCTGCACGGGAGACTGCGGCGCGACCGCAAGGCGCTGCTCTGGAAACTCGACGGCTTGTCCGAATGCGACGCCCGCCGACCTTTGACAGCGACCGGGACCAACCTCCTCGGCCTGGTCAAACACGTGGCCAGCGTCGAGGCCAGGTACTTCGGCGAGGTCTTCGACCGCCCTTCCCCGGAACCGCTGCCCCGGTGGCAGGACTCCAACGGCAGCGATCTGTGGGCGACCGAGGACGAGACCCGCGATCAGATCATCGGGTTCTACCGGCGCACGTGGGAACACTCGGACGCGACGATCAACGAGCTCCCCCTCGACGCCCCCGGCCACGTGCCGTGGTGGCCGGAGCCTCACGCCGACACGAACCTGTTCGCCATCATGGTCCATGTCCTCGGCGAGTCCATCCGGCATGCCGGGCACGCCGATATTCTGCGCGAGGGCCTCGACGGCCGGACCGGGTTGCGCGCCGAACTCGAGAAGCAGATCGACGAGGAAGCCCGTGCAGCCTACTGCGCGAAGATCGAGCAGGCCGCCAGGGCTGCCGCATCAATCAAGGCCTAGTGGTCGGCTCTGGAAGTACTTCGGGGGTTGACGTGGTGGTGCGGCTGGGCCGTTTCGTTCGGATCAAGTTTGGCAGCGGATCTATACTCCCTCTGCTCAGCCCGCACGGGGAGGCACAGGGGGACGCATGGCGGAATCTGTGGGGAATTTGCTGGAGCCGAGCGTCCTAGCCGTGGCTGGGCCGGTGCTGGTGGTGCGGTTGTCGTCACTGCCGCTGCTGTTGCGCGTTCAGGAACGGGTGCGTCAGCGGGGGTCAGCTGCCCGGGGCGGGACCACGCCGCCACAGGGGATACCCGCGGCGCTCATCGGGGAGCTGGCGGTAGGACTCGTGGGCGCCGCCGCCCTGGTGTCGTTCCTGATGGCTTCCCAGCTCATCCCCGGCTTCGGCCTCAGAGTGGCGCCCATTGGGTCCTTGATCATTCTGCTGGACGGCCCGGACGGGCGCGCCCAGGCCGACGGGGTCTGGTTCTTCGCCGAGGTGTTCGCGATGCTGGTGGCCTGGCTGCTGCTGTGGCTCTGCACGCAGCGCAACCTAATGGCCTCGGGGGAGCCTGCGGGGGCTTGGACCACCCCGTCGGAGGGCCGTCGGCTGGCCGCCCTGTTCGCCCTCCGCGCCGTGCTCGGCCTGTTTGCTCCTGCCGGTCTGATCCTGGCCGCACTACTGTTCCAGGCCGTCGCCTTCGTGACGAGCCGCAGGGCCCGGTCCGGCGACAGTTCCGCCGCACGACCACTGCCACCCGCGCCCCAGCCCGCGCAGCTGGCCCCGTATATGCCGACGCAGGCCGATCGGGGGGCCAGCGCCGGTGCAGCGCCGCAGGTCGCGTACCAGGAGCTTCGGCCGCACGAGCCGCGGACGATCGGCGGGTACCACCTGCTCGGGCGCATCGGATCCGGCGGGATGGGGACGGTGTACCTCGCCCGGAGGGAGGGGGCAGCGACGCAGGTGGCGCTGAAGACCATAAAACCCGAACTGCTGGACCATGACGAGCTGTTGCGCCGTTTCGCGCGCGAGGCGGAGGTGCTGGCCATGGTGTCCGGTGCCTACACCGCCCGGGTTCTCGACTCCGGAGTGGACGCCGGACGCCCCTACCTGGTCATGGAGTTGCTGGACGGGCGGCCCCTCGACGTCCATCTGCGGGAGCAGGGGCCGATCCGTTCCCCCGAGGCGCTGCGGGCTCTGGCGCTGGCACTGGCCGTGGCCCTCTCCGGGGTGCATCGGCTCGGCCTGGTCCACAGGGACCTCAAGCCGGCCAACATCATGCTGACCACCGCCGGGCCGCGCCTGCTCGATTTCGGCATCGCGTCGATCGTGGACGGCACCAGGCTCACCCGCACCGGCGGCGGACCGGGGACCCTGACGTACATGGCGCCGGAGCAGTTCGGCGACGAGCGCGTCAGCGCGGCCGCCGACGTCTGGGCGTGGGCGTGCTGTGTGGTGTGCGCGGCGCACGGCACCAGCCCGTTCACAGCGACCAGCGCGGGCGCCGTGATCCGTCGGATCGTCGACGCCGGACCCGAACCGGCTGCGCTGGCGGCGGTACAGGCACTCGACCCAGCTCTCGCGGCCGCCGTCGCCCGTGCGCTGACCGTCGACCCAACGGGCCGCCCGACGGACGGTACGGAGTTGATAGAGCTACTGACGGCCCACCATGGCCCGAACCACACCCCGACGGACGCGGCGGCAGCCCTCCGCAACCAGATCACCCAGGGCTGGCGCACGCTGGCGCTCTGAACGAGGAGGTAGCGTGCGCTCCGGCCGCCCGAGAGCGAGAGGAAGACCGAGTCGGCGACCGCCACGCGGAGGAGGGGACGGACGGAGGCCTCAGCCTCCGGCTTCGGCCGCAATCCAGTTCTGCCAGACGTGGATCGTGTTGGGCACCTCGGGACGATCGAGGAGCCAGAGAACGTAGCCGGCATGTCGTCGTGCCCATGGAGTGTCAGACCGAGCGGCAGCTTCCAGCCTGCCGCGCAGATCCTCACTGTCGACGGCTCGAGCAACGCGTAGGTACTCGCGGTCCTTGCAGCGGTAGGCCCTCTGAACGACGATCTCGACCAGGTCGGTGAGCTTCGCCCTGGCCGTCTCGCCGTGGTCAGCGACCGACACGTCCCGTATGAGGCTCTGTTTCGTGCCCCACTTCTTGGCATGCCGGGTCCACTCGTGCGGATACCTTGCCTCCCACTCCAGGAAGAGGAGCGCATAGGGCAGGCCCTGCCAGGTCCTGATGTCCCCGGCCGGGCGGTTCCACAACGCGTTGGGCAGCGAGGACCTCCCGGCTTCGACGTACATCTCGTGTGCCTGCAGGAAGGCCGGATCCTGCCACTGCTCCTGTCCGCCAAACGGCAGTGTCGAGCGCCACAAGTCGTTGAACCGACCAAGGGCATCCCGCACGTTCCCCTGAGCATCAGCAAGACGGACCAGCGCCGCAGCCCGCTCGGCCGGATCGTCGGCTACGAGCCCGAACGCCCAGCCCAACCGCGCGTCCCATGCATGGGCTTCATCAACCCCCACACCCGCATCCGCTTCCTTCGTCACACAGGAGATCATCCCCCAGCCACTACACCGAGGTGCATCTCCCCTCGCATTCATCCAGAGCACAGATCGGTCGGACAGGGCGAGAGACATTCGGGAATCCCGAAGTTACGTCAGTGGGCGTCGGGCCCCCGACGAAGGAAGAACCCCCTGGCCGCAGGGTCAAGTACTCCGCGGAGGTTCTGGGAACTCGCGGGATGCCGCACGGACCGGCCCCCTCAGCCCAGGCCGCCGATGAGCTCGTGCGTCTCCCGGGTGTGCGGGTGGTCCGCTCCGAAGAGGCGCACCTGCCGGCGGTAGACGCTGTCGAGCATGGCCCCGGCCTCCCCGGGGCGGCCGCGCCGGGCGATGACCTGGGCGAGCAGGACGGTGGCGTTCAAGGTCCCGAGGTAGTCCGGGCCGAGGAGCCGCGTCCTGGCGCTGACGACGGCGCCGAGCTCCTCCTCGGCCTCCGCCAGCCGCCCGCACAGGGCGACGACCCAGCCCAGCCGTTCACGCGTGGCGAGGGTGTCGTGGTGCTCGTCCCCGAACAGGCCGCGACGGATGCCGAGGACCCTCCGCAGTTCGGTCTCCGCCTCGTCGACCCGGCCCAGTTGCCCGACCGTCCAGGCCAGGCGGTTGCGGCTAGCCAGGGTGGCCGGGTGGTCGATGCCGAACACGCCGGCCCGTCCGTCGCAGGCGGTGCGGAACATCGACTCGGCCTCGTCCCAGCGCTTCTCGCGCGCGGCCACCCGGCCGAGGGCGTGGTAGGTGTCCAGCGTGTCCGGGTGCCGGGCTCCGAGGGCGCTCTCCTGGGCGGCCAGGACGGAGCGCAGGGCGGCCTCGGCCTCCTCGTAGCGCCCCAGCTCGGCCACGATGCGGGCGACTTCGCCCTCGGTCCGCAGCGTTTCCCGTGCCTCGGCGCCGAGGTGCTCCACCTGGGCGGCGTGCAGCAGGCGCAGTCCGGTGTCGGCCTCCCGCCAGCGGCCTTGGAGGGCGAGGCTCCGGCCCAGCCAGTAGCGGACCCCGAGAACCTCGCGGTCGCCGGCCGGGAGCCGGCTCAGGGCGGCGAGGGCGGCGACGCTGACCTCTTCGCCCAGGGCGGCCGGTCCGGTCCATTCGTAGTAGTCGGCCAGGGTGCTCGCGGACCGGGCGATCCTGGTGAGGTCGCGCGGGTCGAGGCCGGCCGCCGTGGTGTTCAGCAGTGCCCGGAAGTGCGGCGCGAGCAGGCGGAAGGCCGGCCAGTCCGACGGCCGGTCCGGCTCCAGCTTCGCCAGCCCCTCGGTGATCAGGCCGGCGGCGGTGGAGCCGATCATCCCGGCCACCTGGCGGCCGGCCCGGTGGTCGGCCGCCAGGTGCGCGCGGCTGACGTCGGCGACCACGGGGTGCAGGATCAGGGCGCGGTCGTCGCCGTCCTCCGGCGACGCGGGCAGGCGGCTCACCAGGCCGAGGCGGATGAGCCCGCGCATTCCCTGCTCCAGCCAGACGACCTGCTCGGTCGGCGTTGCCGCCTCCTCCGGGATCAGCCGGGCGAGGAGCCCCACCTGCAGCAGGTCGTCGGGGATCGGTGTCGCCGCCCCGAAACAGGAGAGCAGCCGGAGAAGCGTGCGGGCCTGGGGCACGCCGTAGCGGCCGAGGGCGTCGAGGGACGTCTCCCAGGTGTACATGACGGTGGATCTGGCATCACCGCTGAGGTCCGGGTCCGGCGTGAGCAGGTCCATGGACTGCGGCGAACTGTCCAGCGCCCGCTGGTAGTCGGCGAACCGCCTGGTCAGGGCGAAGTCGGAGCCGAGGTAACTGCCGGCGAGGTGCAGGGCGAGCGGAAGTCCGCCGAGCCGTTCGCCCAGCCTCCCCGCGTCCTCCTCCGTCCCGCCCTGCGGGGCGAGGTCGCGCAGGATCCGCCCCGAGTCGGCGGGGCCGAGCCGTCCGACCGTGCGGAACAGGACGTCCCTGCCCCAGGTCGCGGCGTCCGCCTGACGCGTGGTCACGACGACCAGGCCGGAGCGCGGCACCCGCAGCCAGCCCGTTCCGTCGGCGACGCTCGTCGAGCCGGCCGGAGCACCCGGCACGGCGAGCGCCTGCGGAGCGTCGGCGTTGTCGATGACGAGCAGCCAGCGGTGCTTCTCCCGCTCCAGGACGGCCCACAGGGCGTCCGGCGCCTGGGGTGTGCCGGAGGCGATGGCCTCCTGCTCGGTCACCGAGGCGCCCAGGATCCTGGCGACGGCCAGCATCCCGGCGAGCAGGCTCCCCGGCTCGGCCGCGGACACCCACCACACATGGCGGCGGATCCCCGCCTGGACCCGCTCGGCCAGGGCCGCCGCGATCGTGGACTTGCCGATCCCGCCGAGGCCCGCGAGGACGACGACCCGGCCGGTCGGCTTCCCGGCCAGGGCGAGGAGTTCCCGGAGGTGCTCCTGCCGGCCACGGATCTCCGCCGGCAGGCTCCGCACCGGTGCCAGTACGGGCATGGCCGCCGGCCCGGAGAGGGCCGGACGGCCGTGCTCCTCCGATGTCCGGTCCGGCTGGTGCTGGCGGATCTGGAGTCGCAACTGCCAAGTGGTGAGCCCCAACGCGACGCATCCGGCGAGCGTTCCCCCGGCCGTCCAGAGCAATCCGGCGTCCATGACCGCACACGCTACTCCGACTCCCGGCGGCCGGGGAGGGAACGCATCCGGCCACCCCGACGCCCCTGTTCGCCCCGTCCCGCGCTGCCCGGGACGGCGGGAAGCCCGGGGTCCGCACCGGCCGCGACACGGTGTCCCGGCCGAAATGGCCCGCCACGGCGGCCGGACGGTGGCAGAGTTGCGGGTATGTGCGGCCGATTCGTCTCCACCTCGACCCCCCAGGACCTCGTCGAACTGTTCGGGGTCACCCGATGGACACCGGTCGAATCCCTGGCGCCGAGTTGGAACGTGGCGCCCACGGACACGGTGTGGACGGTGCTGGAGCGGGTGGACCGCGAGACGGGTGAACTCGCCCGCGGGCTCCGCCCGCTACGCTGGGGGCTCGTCCCCTCCTGGGCGAAGGACCCGGGCGGCGGGGCGCGGATGATCAACGCCAGGGCCGAGACGGTGCACGAGAAGCCGGCGTTCCGGTCCGCGTTCGCCAAGCGCCGCTGCGTGCTCCCGGCCGACGGCTACTACGAGTGGGTCCCGGTGCCCGCCGGGGGCGGCCGCAAGGCGTTCAAGCAGCCGTACTTCCTCCACCCCCGCGAGGGCGGGCCGCTGGTGATGGCGGGGCTCTACGAGTTCTGGCGCGACCGCGAGCGCCCCGAGGGCGACCCGGCGGCCTGGCTCACCACCGCGACCATCATCACCACCGACGCCACCGACGCCGCGGGCCGCGTCCACGACCGGATGCCGCTCACCATCGCGCCGGCCGACCTGGACGCCTGGCTCGACCCGGAGCACACCGACCCGGCCGGGCTGCGGCAGCTGCTGCACACCCCGGCCGGCGACGAACTCGCGGTGCGGGCGGTCTCCACCGCGGTCAACAGCGTCCGCAACAACGGGGCGGCGCTGCTGGACGCGGTGGCGGACCCGGTGGGGCACGGCGACGAGGACGCCGGGTGACCGGGTGGCCCGGGCGCGTCCCGGCGGCCAGGATGAAGGGGACGCCGCCGTTCCGGTAGCGTCGGCGGCCCGCCCTTCCGGGTCCCGGTCCGGGTCCCGGTCGCGTGCCGGACGGCCGCCCGGCACGCGGAGGCCCGGCACGCGGAGGAAGGACGATGGACATGGCGTGGGACCAGCTCGTCTCGGGCCCGGCCGACGCGGCGCAGACCGCACTGCTCCTCCCCGGCGGGCTGAACACCGCCCGGTCGTACGCCGAACTGATGGCCGAACCCGCGCTCGCCCGGACCCGGCTGGTCGCCGTGACCATGCCGGGGCACAGCGGGACGGCGCCTCCCGAGGACTTCGGCATCGGTACCCTGGCCCGGCTCGCCGGCCGGCTGGCCGAGGAGCAGGCCTGCGACGTGGTCGTGGGGTTCAGCATGGGGGCGAGCGTCGCGCTGGAGATGCTGGCGACCGGCGCGTTCACCGGCCCCGCGGTGCTGCTCGGCATCAGCCTGTCGCCCCGGGACGAGCCCCTGTTCTTCCGGGCCGTCTGCCGCCTCGGCGGCGTCCTCGGCCCGCTCCCCTCCGCTGCGCTGCTGAAGCTCATGGGCCCGGCCTCCAGGGGCATGCGCGTGCCGCCCGAGCGCCGCGCCGAGCTGCTCGCCGACCTTCGCCGCAACGATCCGCACGTGATGCGCGGGATCCTCCGCGGCTACCTCGACCATCTCGGCGCGCACGGGGATCCGGCCGCGCGCCTCTGCGGTGCGGGGGTACCGGTGTGGGTCGTGCACGCCGAGAAGGGCGACGGCGGGCTCACCGCCGACGAGCGGCGCACGCTGGAGGCCTGCCCGCACGCCACCGTGGTCACGATCCCCGGCACCAGCTTCTTCCTCCCCAACGAGGAGCCGAGGCGGATCGCGGAGATCGTCACCGCGGCGCTGGCGGCCGCCGCTCCCGGCCGGCGTTGAGCACGGCCCGCCCTCGCCGGGCGCCGTCACCGCCGGCCCTCGCCGGGCGCCGTCACCGCCGGCCCTCGCCGGGCGCCGTCACCGCCGGCCGTCACCGCGTCGGCCGTCACCGGGCACCGACGGCCGTGGTCCCGGAGCCGTCCCGGGAGGCGCCCGGGGACGTGTCCGGGGACGCCCCCGCGGACGCGCCCGGGGAGCCGTCGCCGCGGATGGCCGCGGTGATCTCGGCGGCCCAGTCGGCGGGGTGGTGGTCGCCGAGCAGGTCGGCGAGGCGTTCCGCCCGGAGGCGGCGCTCCTCGGGCCCGAGGGTCAGGGCCCGGTGGAGGGTGTCGACCAGGTCGGCGGGTGAGCGGGGGTCGGTGAGCAGGGCCGCGCTGCCGAGCTGGGCGGCGGCGCCGGCGTGGCGGGAGAGCACCAGGACGCCGGACCGGCCGACGGCCCGCTGCGCGGCGATGAACTCCTTCGCGGTGAGGTTCATCCCGTCCTGGAGGGAGGTCACCCAGAACACGTCCGCCTCCAGGTAGTGGTCGATCACCTCGGTGAAGGGCAGGCTCTGCGGCAGGTACTCGACGGGCTGCCAACCGACCGTGCCCCACCTGTCGTTGACCTCGGCGATCCGGCGCTCCAACGTCCGCCGGGTCACGTCGTAGGAGGTGATGCCGGGCTCCGGGGGCGGACAGACCAGCCGGAACCGCAACCGTCCGCGCAACTCGGGGCGACGCGCGAGCACGGCCGCCACCGCCTCGACCTTCTCCACGGGGGCCTTGGCGTAGTCGAGGCGTTCGACGGAGAGCACCAGCGGACCACCGCCCGCTCCGCCCCACGGCGGCCGCGCACGCCCACCGAGACGGGACCGGGCCGCCGAGGCGATGGCCTCGCGGTCGATGCCGAGCGGATGCACGCCGACCCGGGGCGTACCCGGCGCTCCGGCGAGGGCCCGGCGGAACTGCTCGGCGAAGGTCTCGGTGTGGAACCCGGCCCAGTCCAGGCAGCTCAGCGAGGTACGGATCTCGGCGGCGGTGGGCAGGGCCGCGAAGACCTCCGGTGCCGGAAAGGGGGTGTGGTGGAAGAGGCCGATCCGCAGGTCGGGGCGGAGCGGGCGGAGCCGGCCGGGGACGAGCCAGAGGTTGTAGTCGTGCAGCCAGACGGTGCCGCCCGGCGCGGCGCGTGCGGCGATGTGGTCGGCGAAGCGCGCGTTCACCGCGCGGTAACGGGCCCAGGCGTCCGGGTCGAACCGCAGCCGCCGGGGCTGCGACATCAGGACCGGCCAGAGCGTCTCCTTGCAGGCCCGGTGGAAGTAGGCAGCCCAGTCGTCGGCGCTCAGCGGCACGAAGGAGAGCGGCAGCCCGGTGTCGTGCCCATCCAGCCGGCCGGGGCGGGCATGCGGACCGAGAACGGCGGCGGTGGCCCAGACGGCCTGCGGGTTGGCCTCGAACAGGCGGCACAGGGTGGGCAGGATGCCGTTGGGGCTGGCGGGCGGCCGCCAGCCACCGGGGGTCGGGTGGACCGGCGGGCGGTGGTAGCCGACCACGAGCGGGTAGTCGCGTTCCACCCAGCCGAGTTCCTGGAGGGCCGCCAGGATGCCGGCGGCGCCCGGCCGCTCGGGCCGGTGGACGGCGCCGCCCTCGGGGACGGCCGCGCGCAGGGCGGGTTCGGCGTTGCCGACGATCACGCCGTGCGCGCCGAGCCCGTACAGCGACAGGTCGTTGAGCGAGTCACCGGCCACGAGGACGGAGTCCATCGGCCAGCGCTGGTCGGCGGCCAGCGCCGCCAGGGCGCCGCCCTTGCTCGCACCGGGTGGGAGCACGTCGAAGTAGCGGTCCGCCGAGTACAGCCAGGTGCAGCCCAACGCCCGGACGGCGTCGATGAGTTCTTGCGTCAGATGCTCGGGGCGCAGATGGAACGAACAGCGGCCGTCCTGGACCACCCCGTGCTGGTAGACCAGCCCCGGGAAGCGGCGTAACGCGGTGCGCACGCGTGCGGCCCCGGGCCAGCCGCCGCGCAGGCGACGTTGCAGGTCCGTGACCGGGGTCTGGTCGGTGCCGTCGATGACGCTCGCCCCCACGTCGGCGATGATCCAGCGCGGTCTGGGCACCAGCGGATCCCGTAGAGCCTCGCGCACCGAGGAGATCCCCCGACCGGTCGCGAAGACCACGGTCACCTCCGGGTGCCGGGCCAGCGCGGCGTGCAGGCGGCGGCGGTCGGCCCGGTCGCCGCCGAGCAGGGTGCCGTCCAGGTCGGTGACCAGGATCCTTGCAGGGTGCCTGACTTGGCGCAGTGTGGCGGTCACCCGCCCGTCCGTGTGCCCGGTCGTATGCGCGCCCCCGTGCTCGGCCGCCTCCGGTGCTGCCATGGTGGTCCCCCTCGCCGATCGCCACGTGGAGCTGCACCCCGGCCGGTGGGCCGGGGCGCTGCTCAGATCAGGATCATCGGACGCTAACACGAACCCGTCACCGAGTGAATCGGGCATGACACGGTGGGCGACACGCCTGATCACGAGCCGGTGGTGCGTTGTCGGGCGAGCTGCGCGCCAGGGCGTACGGCGGCGGCGCGGCCGGCGGCGGCGCAAGTCGCAGATGGGGGCGGGTCGGTGGTGACGACGGGTCAGTGGTGACGACGGGTCAGTGCCGAGGAACGCGGGCGAGCCACTCCCGCAGACCGGCGGTGTCGGGGGCACGGCTGGAGCCCGGGCCGGTGGTCGCCGCGGCGCCGCAGGCCACGGCGGCGACCAGGCAGTCGGGGAGTTCCCGGCCCTCGAGGTGGGCGTGCACGAAGCCGGCGTCGAAGCAGTCGCCCGCCCCGGTGGTGTCCACGACGTCGACCGGGACGGCGACGACGTCGTACCGCTTCCCGTCGCGGACGGCGCACGCCCCTTCGCCCCCGCGCTTGACGACCACGGTGCGGACCAGCCCGGAGAGCATGCTCAGGGCGTCGTCGACCGTGCCGGTGCCGGTCAGGCGCAGCGCCTCGTCGGCGTTGGGGGCGAACACGTCCACTTCGGCGAGCACCTCGCGCACGAGGGGTGTTTCGAGAGTGCCGGGCATGTCCTGGCAGTCCATGAACACCTCCGTCCCGAGCTGACGGGCGACTCGCAGTGCGGCCAACACCTCTTCGCCGTACTGGAGTTGCGGCAGGATCAGCACCGCGGGGCGGTGCTCGCGCAGCAGCGCGGCGAGCGGCCGGGCGTCGACCTGGTCCTGATAGCTGACCATGGCACGGTCGCCGGGGGGCGACAGGGCCACCGTGACACTGCGCAGTGGGCCCGGGTGGTGGCGGAAGCCGGTCTCGTCCAGCCCCTCGGCGCGGACGGCGGCCAGCACCTGCGCGCTGAACAGGTCGGTTCCGAAGTCGGTTGCCCAGACCACGTCATGGCCCAGCCGGTGCATCGCCATCGCCGGGGTGAACGCCCCGCCGGGCAGCAGGTCGACCGCCTCGGCGAAGACCTCCGTCCCGGGCCTGACCGGCCCGGCCAGCCCCCGGAAGACCAGATCGGCGAAGTAGGCGCCGACGACCAGCACCTCCCGCCCGCCCCGTAACGCGTCCGCTCCGTCCCACCGTGACCGGCTCCTGCCCTGCGCCATGTGCTACGTCACCTTCCCGCCATCGACTGTCAACCGCCGATCCACATCTCCCCGGATTCGCGGTCTGCGAAGCACCGGGGTGCGGCCGGGCCGGGCCGGCGCCGCATCTCCCGCGACCGGGCCCGGGCCCGGCGCCGGCGCCGCGTCTCCCGCGGCCCGGCGCCTACCGGCCGCGAAGGCCGTGTCCGTCCGCCCAGGCCGCGACGGCGCCGGCGATCAGCAGCGGATGGTCCTCCGGCGTGTGGTGCCCGGCGACGGCGTCGAAGTGCCGGACCGTCAGGCCGGCGATGTTGGCCTCGCACCACGCGATGGTGTCCTCGTGCACCATCGTCCCCGGCCCGGGGACGAAGGTGATCAGGAGCTTGGGCACGCCGGGACTGGCTCCGAGCCACCGGTCGTACGCCTCGATCCGGGCGACGACCTCGGTGGGCTCGCCGCCCAGCGGCATGGAGCGCGGCCACTGCAGGAGCGGGAGGCGGCTCTCGCGCGTGGGGTAGGGCTTGAGGTAGACGTCGAGGTCGCCCGGGGCGAGGGCGGTGGCGACGGTGCCGGGCAGGCCCTCTTCGAGGAAGACGTTGTCGTCGAGGACCATGGCCTCGCCGATGCCGTCCGTCTTGATCGCCCGGAAGAGTTCCCGGCCGCCTTCGGGGAACTCCTCCCAGGTCATCGGCTTGACGATGGTCTCGGTGAACGCGATGCCGCGCGCCCGGCCGGGGTGGCGGGCGGCCCAGTCGAAGGCCAGGGCGCCGCCCCAGTCGTGGCCGACCAGGATCACGTCATCGAGGCCGAGCGCGTCGAACCAGGCATCCAGGTACCGGGCGTGGTCGGCGAAGGTGTAGTCGATGGCGGGCTTGCCGGACTCGCCCATGCCGATCAGGTCGGGGGCCAGCAGCCGGCCGCTCCCCACCGCGGGCATGACGTGCCGCCACAGGTGGGACGAGGTCGGGTTGCCGTGCAGGAAGACGATCGGGGTCCCGGTGCCGGACTCCCGGTGGTGCATGGTCGAGCCGAGGATGTGCTGAACGGGCATGGCGCTGTCCTTCGACGAAAGTGATGGCGGGTAAGGGCACAGGCACAGGCACAGGCGCGGGCGCGGGCGCGCTCAGCGGAAGGCGGCGGCGTTGCGGGCGGCCCAGGCGGCGAAGGTCGCGGCCGGGCGGCCCAGCACGCGTTCGACGTCGGGGCCGACCCGCTGCTCCTCCTCGGTCGGTTCGCCGAGGATGGCCAGGGTGCCGGCGACGACGGGCAGCGGCATGAACCGCGCCATGAGTGCGTGGGCCTGCTCGCGGGTCTGCTCGGTGAAGTGCACCGGTTCGCCCAGCGCGGCCGCGATCGCCGCGGCCCGCTCGCGCGGGGTGGTCGGTGCCGGGCCGGTCAGGGTGTAGGTGGCGCCCAGGTGCGCGTTCACACGCAGCGCGGCGGCGGCCACGGCGGCCACGTCCTCGGGATCGACGAACGGCAGGCCGACGTCGCCGAACGGCGCCTCGACCGCCCGCCGGGTGCGGACCGACTCGGCCCAGGCGAAGGCGTTGGTGGCCATCCCGCCCGACCGCAGGATCGTCCAGCCGAGCCCGGACTCACGGACGGCGGCCTCGAACCGGACCGGGTGCCGGTACACCTCCGGGCGGGTCCCCGCTCCCTGCGAGGAGAGCAGTACCACCCTGCGGATCCCGGCGTTCTTCGCGAGGTCCACGATGCCGTCCGGGTCCTCCCCCGCCACCAGCAGGAACAGCGCCTCCGCCCCGTCGAACGCGGCCCGCAGGCCGGCCGGGTCGGCGAGGTCGCCGACCACCGCCCGCACGCCCGGCGGCACGTCGGCGTCGGTGATGTTCCGGGCGACGGCGGTCACCGGCACCTCCGCCTCGGTCAGCAGCCGTACCAGTGCCCGCCCCACGTTCCCGGTCGCACCTGTCACCACGATCATGTCGATCTCCCCGATCGATAAGTGAGTTAGTTGCCTGACTAACTCCGTCGAGCCGAAACCGTAGCAGCCCCGACGGGCGTCGGTCTACAGTTAGTCGGGTGACTGACTCAATGGATTCCCGCCACGCCTCGGCGGAGGCTCCCCACGCGAAGGCCGACGGCGAGACGGCCGGGGACAGGAAGACCCCCGGCGCCGCCACCCGGAAGACCGCCGTCGGAAAGGCCGCCGCCCCGAGGAACGCCGGCAAGCGGCAGCGGCTGACGGCCGCCGCGGCGCGGGTCCTGCACGAGCAGGGCGTCGAGCGCACCACCATCGCCGACATCGCCCACGCCGCCGACGTGCCGACCGGCAACGTGTACTACTACTTCAAGACCAAGGACGAGCTGGTCAGAGCCGCCCTCTCCGAGCACACCGGCCACCTGGAGACCCTCACCGCCGAGCTCGACCGGCTGCCCGACCCGCGCGAACGCCTCAAGGGCCTGGTGACCGCATGGGTCGGCCGGCGCGACACCGCCGCCCGCTACGGCTGCCCCACCGGCACCCTCGCCGTCGAACTCGACAAGCGCGACGACGGCGGCCTCGACACCGCGGTGGGCCAGGTCATCCGCCTGCTGCTGCGGTGGGTCGAGGAGCAGTTCCGGCAGCTGGGCGCAGCCGGCCCGGAGGGCCTCGCCGTCACCCTCGTCGCCGGCTACCAGGGCATGTCCCTGCTCTCCAACGCGCTGCGCGACCCGGAGATCATGACGCGCGAGGGGGCCCGCCTGATGGACTGGATCGACGCCGTGGTCTGACACCCGGCCGACGCCGACGCCCGGCCGACGCCAACGCCAACGCCCGGCCGGACCTCGCCGCCCGGCCGGGCCTTGGCAGCCGGCCGGGCCACGGAGCGGTGACTGGGCCGGGCCCGGCGGGGCGCCGCCCCGGGCGGTGCCGCCGTCCGTCCTTCACGCGCCCGCGCGGTCAGTCCCCCGCGGGGGCCAGGAGGGCGTCGGCAAGGGCCGTGCGGGCGTAGAGGACGAACCGCCCGGTGCGGTGGGCCGTGACCAGGCCGGCGTTCCGCAGGGCCGTCAGGTGCTGGGAGACCCCGGCCGCGGACAGGCCGGAGTGCTCGGCCAGCCGGGTGGTCGAGGACGGCGTGTCCAGTTCGGTCAGCAGCAGCGCGCGGGAGCGGCCCAGGACGGCGGCGACCGCATCCGGCGAGGCGGTCGCCCGGCGCTCCCACAGGTTCCCGATTCCCCGAGCCGGATACGCCAGTTGGGGCGGATCCGGCGGCACCGAGCGGGTCAGTACCCGCGGCCAGGCGAACGCCGAGGGCACCAGGAGCAGGCCGGAGCCGGCCTGGTCCCGGGTCAGCGCGCAGTGGCGGCGGACCAGTCGCAGCGTGCCGTCGTCCCACCGCACGGTCTCGTGCAGCTCGTTGAGGACGTGGGCGGAGCCGTGCTCGGCGACCTGCCGGGCCCGGTGGAACACGTCCGCTTCGAGGAGCCGCCGGATCCTGGCCCAGTAGGGCGCGAGGGCGAGCTCCCAGTACGCCTCGATCTCCGCGGTGATCTTCTCCAGCGCCACCTCGGGGGCCTCGTGCAGAAGCCTGAGCCGGGCGGACGGGCCGGTGCCGCGCTCGACGCCGAGCATCTCCAGTTCGGTCCGCACCCGCGCGGGCGCGCTGCGCCGGATCGCGTCCAGTTCGGCGCCGAGGACGGGGAACGGGGTGGCGGGGGTGGGGTTGAGGAAGTCCGCGAGGTAGCCGTCGGCGGGGACGAGGTCGGCCAGCCAGCCGCGGTCGAGCCCGGCGTGGGCCAGCCGGGGCCGCACCTGCTCGGCCCAGCGCCGGTGCAGCGACGGCTCGGCGTCGCCCCGGAGCAGTCGGAAGCTGGTGACGACCTCCCACATCGGGGAGACGGCGAACCGGGTCTGCGCGAGGTCCGCCGCGGAGAAACTCAGTCCCGACTGCATGCGCCGCCGCCTCCCGGCCGTCGTCCGCTGGATTCGGCCCGAGCCTAATCGATGGCACGTCTGCGGGGCGGCCCCGCAGACGGCGGCGGCCCTGGGGCTCCGTCAGCGCCGGGCCCCGGGGCCGCACGTCCCCCGCTTCGGTGGGCCCCGCCTCAGCGTGCGACGGCCGCCGGCGCGGTCAGGACGCCGAGCAGGCGTGCCACCTCCCCGGCGACCGCGGCCCGGCCGTCGCCGAGGTAGGCCCGGGTGTCGACCAGGGCGGAGTCGGCGGCCAGGCGGCGGCGGACGGCGGCGGTGAAGGCCTTGTTGAGGTGGGTGGCGATATTGATCTTCGTCATGCCGTGGGCGACGGCCGCGGCGAGGTCCTCGTCCGCGACCCCGGAGGAGCCGTGCAGCACCAGCGGCACGGGGACGGCGGCCCGCAGGGCGGCTATCAGCTCCAGGTCCAGCACGGCGTCCCGGGTGAGCATGGCGTGCGAGGTGCCGACGGCGACGGCCAGCGCGTCGATGCCGGTCCGCTCGGTGAACGCCGCGCCCTCACCCGGGTCGGTCCGGGCGCCGGGCGCGTGGACACCGTCCTTGCCGCCGACCTCGCCCAGCTCGGCCTCCACCCAGACGCCCGCGTCGTGGCAGAAGGCCGCCACCTCGGCGGTGGCCCGGACGTTCTGCTCGTAGTCGAGCACGGAGGCGTCGAACATCACCGAGGTGAAACCGAGTTCGACCGCCTCGCGGACCAGTGACCGGTCGGTGGCGTGGTCGAGGTGGACGGCCACCGGCACGCCCGCGGCCCGGGCCACGGCCAGCGTGGCGGTGCCGATCGGGGTCAGGCCTCCGTGGTAGCGCACGGCGTTCTCGCTGATCTGCAGGATCACCGGGGCGCCGACGCTCTCCGCGCCGGCGACGATGGCCTCGGCGTGCTCCAGCTGGATGACGTTGAACGCGCCGACGCCGTGGGCGCCGTGGCGGGCGGGGGCGGTGATCTCGCCGGTTCCGGTCAGGGGCATGGCTCTCCTTGAGGGTGCGCCGGTTCGATCTCCTCGACCCGGACGAGGCTGAGCAGGCGGTGGTAGGCGCCGGCGTCGAATCGGCCGGCCTGCGGCGCCAGGACGGTGGCGGCGGAAAGTGCCACCGCGTGCCGGAGCCGGTCGGGCCAGGCGGCGCCGGCGGCCAGGCCGAGCGCGAGAGCGGCCACCGCCGAATCGCCCGCGCCGGTCGGATTGCCGAGGAACCTGCCGGGCGGACGGGCCTGCCAGCGGCCCCCCGCGGTGCAGGCCAGCAGCCCGTCAGGCCCGAGCGAGGCGACCACCGCCCCCGCGCCGGCCGCGCGGAGCGACTCGGCGCCCTCCAGCGGGTCCCGGGCGCCGGTGGCCTCGGCCAGCTCGTGCAGGTTCGGCTTGACCACGGCGGGGCCGGCCTGGATCCCGTGCACCAGTGCGGAACCGTCGGCGTCCAGCAGCGCCGGGATGCCGTCCACTCCGGCCCGCTCGACGAGTTGCCGGTAGGCGTCCGCCGGAACCCCGCGCGGCAGGCTTCCCGAGAGCACCACGACGGCCGCGCCGGGCAGCAGGCGCCCGTAGTGTGCCAGGAAGCCCTGCCACTCCTCCGGGGAGACCACCGGACCGGGCTCCAGGTAGATGGTGGTGTCACCGTCCCGCTCCTCGGCGACGGCGACGGTGCGGCGGGTCTCCCCCGCCACCTCGACCAGTTCGTCGTGCAGGCCCGCCGCGGCGAGGTCCTCGCGAACCGCCCGGCCGACCGCTCCGCCGGTGAGGCCGGTGACGACCGGGGCATGGCCCAGCGCGGCCAGGACGCGGGCGACGTTGACGCCCTTGCCGCCGGCCTGCTGGGTGACCTCGCGCACGCGGTTGCTGCCGTGCCGGCGGACTTCGGGGAGCCGGTAGGTGACGTCGAGAGCGGTGTTGAGGGTGACGGTGAGGATCACCGGCCGCCCCCGTCCAGCAGGTCCTGCGCGAGCAGCGCCGCCCCCAGGCTCCCCGCACGGTGGCCCAGTTCGGCCGCGACGAGCCGGGGCGGGCCGCGGAAGGTGAGCCGCTCGGCGAGGGCGTCCCGCAGCGGGCCGAGGAACGGCTCGCCGGCCTTGGCGAGGCCACCGCCGATGACGATCCGCTCGAAGTCGAGCACGACGGTCAGCGCCGCCAGACCGTCGGCCAGCGCCTCCACCGCCTCCGCCCAGATCCGCGCCGCGGCACCGTTCCCGGACTCGGCCAGCCGCCTGACGTCCTTGGCGCTGACGCCGGCCTCGCCGGTGGCCCGGGCGTAGCGGCGGGCGATGGCTGAGGCGGAGGCCAGGGTCTCCACGCAGCCCCGGTTGCCGCAGGCGCACCGGTCCCCGCCGGGGCGGACGACCAGGTGGCCGAACTCCCCGGCGAAGCCGTGGTCGCCGCCGAAGGGGCGGCCGTCGATCATCAGCGCGGCGGCGATGCCGGTGCCGACCGGGACGAAGGCGAAGTTCGGGCAGGAGCGGCCGGCGCCGAGGCGGCCTTCCGCGACCCCGCCGGCCCGGACGTCGTGCCCGAACGCGACCGGGAGGCCGAGGTGTTCGGCGAGCCGGCGGCGCACCGGGGTGCCGCGCCAGCCGAGGTTGGCGGCGAGGACGGCGGTGCCCGTCTCCTCGTCCACCAGGCCGGGCACGACGATCCCGGCGGCCTCCGGCCTGCCGCCGTGCCGGAGGGCACTGGTCATCAGCTCGTCGGCGCAGGCGAGGACCGTCCCGGTCAGGGCTTCCGGTCCGTGGTCGGCGCGGGTGTGCCACTGCGCCGAGCCGAGGAGCCGGCCGTCCTCGACGATCGCACCCTTGATGTGGGTGCCGCCGACGTCCAGCGCGATGACGCTCACGGGCCGACCGCCTTCCGGCCCCGCCCCGGACGGTGGACCACCGTCACGGCTGGTCCAGCACGATGGAGCGGGTGAGGTTGCGCGGGCGGTCCGGGTCCAGCCCACGGGCCTTGGCCAGCTCGACGGCGAGGCGCTGCACGCGGACCAGCTCCGCCAGCGGGTCCCGCGTCGCGACCACGGCCGGGGCGCCGGTCAGCGCGATCTGGCCGAGCAGGCCGGCCGGCGGCTCGCCGAAGAACCAGACGGTGCTCTCGGAGCTGCTGACGCTGATCGGGCCGTGCCGGTACTCCATGGCGGGGTAGGACTCGGTCCAGGAGGACGAGGCCTCGCGGACCTTGAGCGCCGCCTCGTGGGCGATGCCGCTGGTCCAGCCGGTGCCCAGGAAGGTGAACTGCTTGGAGGAGAGGGCCCGTTCGGGCAGCGCGGCCTCCAGGGCCTGCTGCGCCTGTGCGGGCAGGTCGGCCGGAGCGGCCCCGAGGTGCGCCCGGAGCAGGACGAGGGCGGTGGTGGCGAACCGGGTCTGCACGACGGACTGCTCGTCGGCGAACTCCAGGGCGACGACGTTCTGTGCGGCGTCGACGACCGGCGTCGACAGGTCCCCGGTGATCGCGACGGTCGCGCCGTTGCGGGTGCGGGCCAGCGCGTCCAGCACCTCGGTGGTGGTGCCGGAGCGGGTGAGGGCGACGACCCGGTCGTACCGGCGGTGGGCCGGGAACTCCGAGGCCGCGAACGCGTCGGTCTCCCCCAGCCCCAGCGACTCGCGCAGCGCCGCATAGGCCTGCGCGATGTAGAGCGAGGTGCCGCAGCCGACGATCGCGACCCGCTCTCCGGGTTCGGGAAGTCCCTTGGGGGTCAGCTCAAGGGCGCGCTGCCAGCACTCCGGCTGGCTGGCAATCTCGGCGTCGACGTAGGCCATGACGTCCTCCTGCGCAAGGTTGAGCCTTGATGCTCAAATCTGAGTGATTTATAGCTCGTTCTTCCAGACATGCGCAACCATGATCACCAAAATCTCAGTTTCGAGCAGGCGGCGGCCGCCCCGGTTCCGGGCAGCGGAAAGCCCTGGGGCGGCCCGCGTCGGCAGGCCGCCCCAGGGCCGGAACGGGTCGTTCAGCGGCTCACCCCGCGCGGTGCACCCGGACGCCGCCGGACGCGATCTCCTTCTCCTGCACCGCGGTGAGCCCGTCGTCGGTCACCACGTCGTGCACCTCCGCCAGCGGGCAGATCTCCGCGAAGGTGACCCGCCCGATCTTGGTGCTGTCCGCAAGGACGACGGACCGGGCGCTGCTGCGCAGGAACGCCCGGTCGGTCTGGGCCTCCATCTCGTCGTGCGTGGTGCAGCCCTCCTCCGCGGTCAGGCCGTCCACCCCGATGAAGGCGACGTCCAGGTGGTACTGCGACAGCATCCGGTCGGCCGCCGGGCCCACCAGCTCGTAGCTGGTGGTGCGGGCGATCCCGCCGATGACGACCAGCCGGGCCTCCGGCCGCACCACGAGGTCGGCCGCGATGTTCACGGCGTTGGTCACGATGGTGACGTCCCCTCGGCCGGCCAGGACGCGGGCCAGCTCCCCGGTCGTGGTGCCGCCGGTCAGCCCGACCACCGCGCCGTCCGGCACCAGCTGGGCGGCCTGCGCGGCGATCCGCCGCTTCTCCTCCGGGTACTTCCCCCTGCGGTGGCGCAGGGGGAGTTCGAGGTTGACCGCCCCGGTGACCGCGCCGCCGCGGGTCCGGTGGAGCAGGCCCTGCTCGTGGAGCTCCTGGAGGTCCCGGCGGACCGTCGCGCCCGAGACGCCAAGCAGGCCGGCGAGGGCGTGCACGTCGGCGCTTCCCTGGTGGGTGATGTGGGAGAGGATCCGGGCTGCGCGATCAGCTTTGAGCATGCCGGGGAGTGTAGCCGCGCAGGACCGGGGCGGTCAGTGCCTCGACGGGCTGCCGTCCCGCTGCCGGAAGGGTTGACTGAATCTGATTGCATTGACCAGTATCGAGCGATTCTGAGCAGATGCTCGCCGGCTGCCGCCCCCACCGATGGCCGCCGGCCGGCACACTTTCCGGAGGTGACCGCGTGACCGCGCGGATTCAATCAGCGGCACTGTCGCGGGGCACCGCCCTGTCCGGCGCCCGCCTCGTCCTGCCCGGCGGTGCCGTGGACGGGGACCGCCTCGCGATCGAGGGCACCCGCATCGCCGGCCTCGGCGGCGCCACCGAACCCGGCGACCTCGACCTCACCGGGTACACCGTCCTCCCCGGCTTCGTCGACCTGCACGTCCACGGCGGCGGCGG
>NZ_JBVINN010000023.1:0-137065 GCF_055579305.1 Kitasatospora sp. NPDC032757
TCCCCCCAACCCCCCCCGACAACCCCCGCCCCCCCCCACCCTGCTCTCCCCCGACAGAAAACCCCCCCCCCCCCCCCCCCTCCCCCCTCCACCCCCCCCCCCCCCCCCCAACACCCCCCCCCCCCCCCCCCCCCCCCCCCCCCCCCCCCCCGGGCCCGACGCGTTGTGCGGCCCATTCCGGCGGGTGCGAAGGCTGCCTCCGGCCTGCCTCCATTGCCGCCCGTCCGTTCGGCCTCGTCCGCCTAGCATGGGTATCCCCGAGGACGAGTTGCGCATATCTGGACAGCAATTCCTCGCACGATCTCCTGGGCGAATCCCCCCGCCGGCGCTGTGCAGCCTTTCACGCGGTGATCGCATTCCTCTGGGGTCCAATGAGCGAGTCAAGGAGTGAGCCATGCGTACGCAGTTGATCGGCAAGATCGACCTCGACCGGACGAAGCTGTCGGACGACCTGGAGGCGAGCTTCGGCATCAACTTCGGCGAGCCGTACGACGAGTTCGTCTGCGGCCGCCCGTGGAAGAGCGCCATGCTGATGACGCCCGGCGGCGGTGAGGGCACCGTCCTCTCGCAGTTCGACCCGTCCGAGCCGGCCGCGTTCACCGCCGACGGCGAGCGCCTGCCGTACGTCCAGGAGCTGATCCGGAAGCACTTCGCGACCGAGCACATCACCTTCGCCCGTCTGGTGGCACTCAGCAACAGCGTGCTGGTCCCGCACCGCGACTACGTCGAGCTGTCCGACGACGTCTCGAAGGCGCGGATCGCGCACCGCGTGCACATCGTGCTCTCCACCGCCGAGGACGCGATGTTCAACGAGTCCGACTCGGTCTACCGGATGAAGGAGGGCGAGGTCTGGTTCATCGACGTCACCAAGCCGCACAGCGCCGGTGTCGTCGGCGACACCCGCCGCGTCCACCTGCTGATCGACGTCGCCAACGTGGACGACGTGGAGAAGCTGTTCAAGTTCGAGCACGAGCTGACCGGCGGCATCCCGGAGGCCAACCTCTGCGAGCGTCCGGAGCTGACCGCCGAGGAGCGTGAGGGCATTCACGCGCTGTCGGGGGTCATCGACGAGGAGAACATCATGGAGGTGCTCGGCCTCGTCATCAGGAAGCACTACCGCAAGGACGGCGGCCCGAAGTTCGTCTGGAGCACCATGACGGAGATCGCCCGGCTGAGCGGCGACGAGCGGATCGTCAAGAAGGTGGCGGACCTGTACCACCACACCAACCTCGAGCGCATCGAGAAGTAGCGGCCACACGACGAGGGGCACTTTCCACTCGCGGAACGGGCCGATGCGGTGGCCAGGGACTCCTGACGGGCCCTGGCCACCGGCACGCACACCGCGCCACGAATCGGGCGAGCTGACGGGAATCATCAATGACAGTCCACCACCACCACATCGGCATACAGACTGCGGACCTGGACAACTGTCTGGCGTGGTACCGCGACTACTTCGGTGCCCGGGAGACCTGGACGCTGGACACCTTCTCGGAGCTGACGCTCAGCCGGCTTCCCGGGATCACCCGCCTGACCGAGGTGATGGTCGGGGACGTCCGGTTCCACCTGTTCGAGCAGACCGGTCAGGACGACCGGCTGCCCGGCGGAAACACCGTGCAGTTCCAGCACACCTGCCTGTCGGCCGACTCGCCGGAGCGGCTCCAGTGGTGGCGGGACCACTGGGTGGAGCTCCACGAGTCCGGGCGCTACCACTTCGCCCGGCCGGAGGGGCCCACCGACATCGTGATCGACGCGGACGGCATCCGGAGCTTCTACACCTACGACGTCAACGGCCTCGAATTCGAGTTCACCTACGTGCCGGATGGTTCATGAACATCAGCTTTGAGGCACTGTCCGCCGAGCTGTCCACGCCTGAGGGCTGGACCTTCGCCGGCCGCCCCTACGGCCTCGAACCGCTCATCCTGCCGCCGCCCGCGGCTGCCGACGAGGAGCTCGGGCGACTGCGGCTGGACGCCGCGTCGGGCCCCGACCTGCGCGAGCTCTGCCCGGCCCTGCTCGCGCACGGCGACTCCCCGCTGCCCGGAGGCCCGTCGTCCGGCGTGGACGCCGCCACGGACGCACCGGATCCGAGGGTCCACTGGTTCCGCTGGATCACCGGCCACCAGATCTCCTTCGTCATCTGGCGGCTGCTGGCGCAGGAGATGCGTACCGCGACCCTCACCGAGGGGGTCCGGCAGGCGAACGCCATCGCGGCGATGTCCGCGTACGTCCGCGGCTACTGCGCGATGCTGCTCTACACCGGATCCTGCTCGCGCGAGGTCTACGAGGAGCTGATCCGGCCCTCGATGTTCCTGGCGCACCCCGGCTTCAGCGGCACGTGGGCGCCCGACTTCACGGCCGTGCGCCAGGTGTTCCGCGGGAGGCAGCTGTCCTGGCTGGGCGGGGGGTCCGTGGTGGCCGAGCTGCGCCGTGCGGTCGCCGTCAGTCACCTGGTCCACTCGGGCGTCGCCGCCAAGCTCGTCCCGGCCGGCGGCTCGCTGCTCCAGGAGGCCGTCTCGACCGGCGGCAACCGGCGCTCGAACCTGCTCGGGATCCTGTACGACAACTACTTCATGACCGCCCGCGCGCACGACGCCGACGACCAGGTCGTCCCGCAGCTGCTGCGCCGGCTGGAGGCGGTCGCCCTCGACCTGGTCGCGCACGGCCTGAACTCCGGGGGCGAGGACGAGCAGCGGCCGCCGGAGCTGCGGGACGCGGACGTGCTGGAGGTCGAACGCGACCTCCTCGGAACCATGGTGCGGGTGGCCGAGCACGCTGCGGGGCTCGACTCCAGCGACCTCGACCTGCAGCCGCAGTCGGTCTGAGGGAAGTGACGAGATGCGATACGGTGCGCTGATTCTGCCCGACCGCCGCTGGGCGGACTCCCGGCGGCGATGGGTGCGGGCCGAGGAACTCGGCTTCGACCACGCGTGGACCTACGACCACCTGATGTGGCGCTGGCTGCGGGAGAAGCCCTGGTTCGGGGCGGTACCGACGCTGGCCGCGGCCGCCGCGGCCACGTCGCGGATCCGGCTGGGCACCATGGTGGCCAGCCCGACCTTCCGCCACCCGGTCACCTTCGCCAAGGAACTCATGGCGCTGGACGACATCTCCCAGGGCCGGATCATCTGCGGCCTCGGCGCGGGCGCCGGCGTCTACGACGACGAGGCGACCGGCGGGAAGTCGCCGAGCGCCCGTGAGCGCGGTGAGCGGTTCGCCGAGTTCGTGGAGCTCACCGACCGCCTGCTCCGCTCGCCCGAGACCAGCTACCGGGGCGCGTACTTCACCGCGCACGAGGTGCACCTGCACCCGGGGTGCGTGCAGCGCCCCCGGCTGCCGTTCGCCGTCGCGGCGACCGGCCCGCGTGGCATGCGGCTGGCCGCCGAGCACGGCGACCTCTGGGTGACGGCCGGCGAGGCGGGCAACTTCGAGCGCCGGCCGTACCAGGACCTGGTCCCGCTGTTCCGCCGGCAGATGGAGGCGCTGGACCGGGCCTGTGAGGCGGCCGGCCGGGACCCGGCGACCATCGACCGCGTGCTGCTCACCGGCGGGATGGTCGACGGCACCCTGGAGTCCGCCGGTTCCTTCTTCCACGCGGCCGAGCTGTACGCCGGGATCGGCTTCACCGACATGGTGGTCCACTGGCCCCGGGAGGAGTTCCCGTACGAGGGCCGGGAGACGATCATGGAGGAGATCGCCGCCCGCTTCCCGAGCCGGACCTGATGTCGATGACGCCCGCGGTCGGCTCGGGATCCCGCCCGGCCGTCCCGCGGACCCGCGTTCGCAGCCGGTCGTGGAGCTCGGCGACCAGGTCCTCGTTGCGCCAGCGCCGGAAGAAGGCCCATCTGCGGTGGCAGTAGCCCTCCGGCTGCCCGCCCCTACCCTCCAACCACGCCGGTACCGGCATTGCATCGCGCACGATCACGGACAGCTACCTGCTGCGGCGCTGCGAGGGCTGAGGTTTCTCCGAGGGACAAGAGGGTCGTCACAGTCCGTCGCGGCCCCATTCGGCCCCGATCGGCTCGCGCCCGTCGCCTGAACACAGTGTCGTTGTGTACGCGGACGTTCCGGTGCGCACGGAATGGGCTGCACCGGTCCCTCAACGGCGAGGAGGAATACGGAGCATGTCGATACGCGGATTCACAGTGGGCCGCCGGCGCCGTGCGGTGGCTCTCGCCGCAGTGGTGATCTGCTCGACGATGGTGACGGTGCCGGAGCTCGCCCGGGCCGACGGTAGGCCCTCACCGTCGGTTCTCGCCCCCCGGCTCGACTGGAGTCCCTGCATACCCGGCAGCCCTTTCGACTGCGCCACCGCCGAGGTGCCGCTGGACTACGGCAACCCCGGTGGTCGCACCATCGACCTGGCGGTCGTCCGGAGGGTGGCGACCGACCCCGGGCGGCGCATCGGCACCCTGTTCGTGAACCCCGGCGGCCCCGGCGGCCCCGGGACGGTGCAGGTGCCCCAGAACTACGAGGACCTCCCGCAGGAGGTGCGGGAACGGTTCGACATCGTCAGCTGGGACCCCCGCGGAGTCGGCAACAGCACCGCGGTCAACTGCTTCGGCAGCCCTGAGGAGGCCGCCGCCTGGGCGGCGACCAAGCCGGCCGGGTTCCCGGTGGGCGAGCAGGAGCGGGCGAGCTGGATCGCCGCGTTCAAGGAGCTGGGCCGGCGCTGCGAGCTGCGCGACCCCGAACTCCTGCTCCATGTGTCGACCGCCGACACCGCCCACGACCTCGACCTCCTCCGCCAAGCGGTGGGCGAACCGCAGCTCAACTACCTCGGGGTCTCCTACGGCACGATCCTCGGTGCGACCTACGCGAACCTCTACCCCGACAAGGTCCGCGCCATGGTCCTGGACAGCAATATCGACCCGCAGGCCTGGACGAACCACGGCTCGGACGACGCCCGGCTCCCGACGTTCCTGCGGATGGGGTCGGACGCGACGGCCGCGGCGACCCTGGACAAGTTCCTCACCCTGTGCGGGTCCACCGCCACCGCGCGCTGCGCCTTCTCCGCCGGCAGCCCGGAGGCGACCCGGGCCAAGTTCGACCAGCTGATGCAGCGGCTCCGGAAGCAGCCGGTGGGCGCGTGGACCTATGCCGGCACGGTCGCCGACACGGTGAACAGCCTCTACATCGCCAACCCCGGCTGGGCCGACCTCGCCGGCCGGCTCCAGGAGCTGTGGGAGGGCCGCGTGCCGGAGCCGTCCACCCCACCGCCCCCGCCGCCGGTCCGGAACCCCGCTCCGTACACGGGTGACGAACAGGGGGGTGCCGTGCTCTGCGGCGACAGCCCCAATCCGCGTGACCCCGCCGTCTACCACGCGTTGGAGGAGACCGCCGCCGCCCGCGCGGGCGACGCCGGACGCTTCTGGACCTGGGCAGCGGAGCCGTGTTCCACCTGGCCGGCCCGGGCGGCCGACCGGTACACGGGCCCGTGGAACAACCCCACGGCCGCCACCGTCCTGGTGGTCGGCACCGTCTACGACCCGTCCACCCCCTACAGCAACGCGCAGGCGATGGCCAAGGAGTTGGCCAAGGCCCGCCTGCTCACCAACAACGGGTACGGGCACACCGCGCTGTTCAACCCCACCAGCTGCATCCAGGCGCACGAGAGCCGGTACCTCGCCGACGGCACCCTCCCACCGCCCGGCACCGTGTGCGAGGCGGACACGCCGCCCTTCTCCACGGCCGAGCCGCACGGCGGCGTCGCCGCCGGTGGGGGCGGGATGGCGAGCACTGTCTCCTGAACCGACGCCGACACCGCCTTTTGCCGGTCCGGGCCCACGGCGGTCAGCTGCGCGGAGGACGGCCGGTCCAGTGCAGGAGGAGCAGACTCGCCAGTGCGGCCAGCGCGCACCAGGTGGAGACGAACGCCAGCCGCCACAGCAGCGCGCAGACGACGGCGCCCACCCCGGTGAGGAGGCCGAGGCGGCGGAGCAGGCGGTCGCCGCTGAGGAGGAGCGAACCGACGGTGGCGAGCAGGTAGCCGGTCAGCAGGACGGCCGGGTGGGGGAGACCGATGGCGTAGCTGAGGGTGTGGCCGTGTTCGGCGGCCGCCACCGGGTGGACGGCGACGGCCACGGCGAGCGGGACGGCGACGAGCAGCCCGAGGAGGACGAAGGGCAGGAGCACGCGCCGGCGGGCCGGTTCCCGGGCCGCGCACCAGACGCCCGCCGGGACGAGCACGGGCAGCAACGGCAGCGCGATCGCCGCCCAGGCCGTACGCGCCCACCCGGCCGGTCCGGCGGGTAGCCCGCCGTCGATGCCGTACCAGACTGCGGCCTCGACCAGCTGGTGCACGCCCAGGACGAGGGGGAGCGCGGCGAGCGGCAGCCGTTCCGGCCGGCCGGCGCGGTGGGTCCGGACCAGGCAGAGCACGCCGATGCCGGACACCACGCCGCCTGCGACCAGGTCCGCCTGCGCGCTCCAGCACATGCCGCCGCCTCTCCGCCGCCGTTGGTCCCGCGGTCGCCGGGCCGTTACCGGGAGCCGCCGGAGCGGCCGGAGCCATCGGAGTGGCCCGAGTGGCCCGAGCCGTCGGTGTCGTCGGCGGCGGGGCGGCCGCCGGTGGGGTGCGGCGGGTCCGGGGCGCCGCGGCCGCCGGACCCGGGCCCGCCCGCGGGCCCGCTCGTCGCGAGCCCCTCGTCCTCCACCGCCTCCCCGTCCACGTCCTCCGGAAGTTCGCCGACGGTCTCCAGGAGGTCGCGGGTGGTGCCGGGCATGGCGGGGTGGCGGCCGATCACGATCACGCCGATGACGATGGCCACCAGTCCGGCCGACTCCCAGGCCAGCGCACCGGGGGTCACCCGCAGGCGGTCCCCGAGGAAGCCGACCGCGCACACGATCCCGGAGATCGGCTGGGCGGCGGTCAGCGCGGGCAGCGACATCCGCAGCGGCGCGGCCTCGAACGCGCTCTGCACCAGCAGCAGTCCGACCACGCCGGCCGCCACCACCGCGTACGGCTGCCAGCTGCGCAGGACGGCGTCGAGTCCGTCGTGGTCGAGGCGCTGGGTGGTGGTCCGGGTGAGCGCGTCCTGGAGGCCGTAGAGCAGGCCGGCGGCCAGGGCGAGCAGGGTGGCCTCCTCGAACAGCGGCAGCCGGCGGGCGAGGGAGACCAGCAGCAGGGTCAGCCCGGTGACCGTGCCGACGACCAGCCAATGTCGCAGCTCCCCGGCCGGTGGACCGCCTCCGCTGGGACGGCCGGCCACGATGAAGGCGGTCACGCCGAGGCCGAGCAGCAGCACCCCGGCCCAGCCGGAGCGGCCGAGGCTCTGGTGGGTGAGCACCCGGGAGAGCGCCATCGCGAACAGCAGGTTGGTGGCGAGCAGCGGTTCGACCAACGAGACTTCGCCCTGGTTGAGGGCGAGCGCGGAGAGGATCAGACCGCTGACCATGAAGCCGGTGCCGAGCAGCCACTCCGGCATCCGCACCAGGTCGAGCAGCAGTCGCCAGTGCAGCAGGTCGGAGCGCGGCGCCCGCTGTGCCGCGTGCTGCTGGAGGACGAAGCCGAGGCCCAAGCAGCAGGCGGCGCTGAGTGCGAGAAGGAAGACCGCCACGGAGGGACCACCCGAACGTCGCTGCCGGCGCCGGACCGTCGGTCCGTGGTTCGACCGCGGCTGTGGCGCGCTGTCGCCAGCCTACCGCCGGGGCGGGACACCGACCCCCGGGACACCGCGGGCCGGGGCCGGGAGCGCGGGGCCGGGAGTGCCGGCGGAGCGCCGCGCCCGCCGCGCTTGCCGCCGCAGGCGCAGCGGGCGCACGCTGGTGTGAGCAGCCGCCACGGGGTCCGCATCCGTGCCGGTCTGAACAGGCACGTCGGGGGCCGGCACCAGGAGGTGTGGCATGCACAACCAATGGGACGTGGAGCTGAGCTTCGAGGAAGACGGTGTGCACACGGGGTGCAACGCGAGGCTGACCGGCGCCAGGGCTCCGGGCCTCAGCGCCCACGGGGAGGCGGTCAAGAGCGCGGAGGACCGCCCGCTCGCCCGGATCGGCGAGGAGGTGGCGGCCTCCCGCGCGCTGGAGGAGCTCTCCCGCAAGCTGCGGGCGCAGGCCACCGGCGAGATCGAGGACGAGGGGCACCGGCCCGGCTACCTGATCTACTGACGACCGCCCCCGCCGGCACCCGCCGGGCTCATCGCTCACCCACCGGGACCGCCGCCGGCCTGACCGGGCCCACGGAGAACGGCGGCGGCCCCCGGCGGGCGGGAAGGCGGCCGCGGGCGGGAGGAGCGGGGCATTGAAGCCGCGTGACGTCCGGTCATGTCCGGGCCTGTCGTCACGTTCGGTCAGGTCCACGCCTGGACCGGGGGGAGTGGTCAGGCGGGGGGTGTGGGGAGGGGAGCGTCGGCGGTGCTGCGGAGCGGGGCGTCGGCGCGGCCGCCGAGCCAGGCGAGCAGGGCGTGGCCGGGGGCGGCGACGGACGGGCCGGTCGGTGCGAGGGTCCGGTGGAGGGCGGAGGGGCCCGCAGGTCGGCGTCGGTCAGGCCGGCGAGTGTGTCGGCGAGCCGGGCACCGGAGCGGACGAGCTCGTCGACGAGGTCGGAGCGGGAGGCGGGAGGAGCTGTGGTCATGACGGCGGGACCGGGCCGCTCGCTCCCAGGACGCTGCGGCAGTGCGCCCGGGCCGGGTCGGACAGCAGTGGCCGCCACCGGGTGAACAGGTCGAGCAGGCCCGCGCCGTGGCGGGTGCGGAACTCCGGGCTGACGGCGGCGAGGTCCAGCTCGTTGGCCGCGGTGAGTTCGGCGAAGTCCCGGCGTTCCCGGAGGCTCGGGCACCGCTGCGTGCCGGTGAAGCGGTCGACGAACGGGCCTGCCTCGTCGGCCAGTCCGCGGTAGGAGGAGGCGCGGTCGCAGGAGGCGTAGAAGTGGACGAGCGCCTCGGCCTCGGTGCCGATCGCCTCGACCAGCTCCGCGCGGCGCCCGGGATCCAGCAGCGCGACCGGGAAGCCGTCCGTCCCGTAGAAGGCGTGGCAGAGGCCGGCCGAGACCAGCGCCGGGCGAGCGCCCCACGCGTCGAGAAGGGCGGCGACCCGCTGCAGGTGCGCGAGCAGTGTGCCGCCTGGGTGTTCCACCCCCTCGGCTCCGGCCGCCCGCAACATCGCCAGTGCTGCTGCCGTCATCTCGACCTCACCTGTCCGGACGATCGCGGGTGCGTGCGGGACCTGCCCCCGATCATAGGAGCCGCCGGCCGCCTGCCACACCGTCACCGGTGGGGTCGCGCCCGCCCGGAGCCCGGGCGGTGGCCCTCAGGCGCGTCCGGGGTGTGGAGCGAGGAACTCGGTGAGCCGGCGGTTGAGTTCGGCCGGCCGGGCCGTCAGGAGACTGTGGTGGGAGGCGCCGGGGAGGACGGTCACCGTGGCCTCGGGGAGGGCCTGCCGGGCGAGGGTGGCGACGCGGCGGGCGTCGTGCGGGCGGCTGTGCTCGGCGAGCAGCACCAGGGCCGGGGCGCCGAGGGTGCGCAGACGGGCGGTGTCCGGGCGGCGGCCGGTGACCGGGCGGACGGCGGGGTACTCGGCGTGGCCGAGGGCGTACACCTCGCGCCAGGCCGGGTCGAGGCCGGTGCCGCCGGTCTCCCAGTCGAGGTAGCGGCGCGCCTTGCCGGCGGTGCGGGGCGGCAGGAAGAGGGGGAGGACGCGGAACAGGTAGCCGGGGCGGAAACCGGTGAAGCACTGGGTGGGGTCCAGCAGTGCGAGCCGGCGGACGCGGGCCGGGGCGTGCAGCGCGTACTCCAGCGCGATCCAGCCGCCGTACGAGTGGCCGCAGAGGTCGGCCCGGGGGACGGCGAGGCCGTCGAGGACGGCGTCCAGCCAGCCCAGCAGGCCGGGCACGCCGGCGAGCGGCGGGCCGTCGAGGGTGCTGCGGCCGGGGTCGCCGATGAGGTCGACGGCGAGGACGCGGTGGCCGGCGGCGGCGAGCGGGCCGACGTTGGCGAGCCAGCCGGTGGAGGTGGCGCCGCCGCCGTGGAGCAGCACCAGCGGGCGGCCGTCGCGGTGGCCGCAGGCGTTGACCCGGGTGGTGCCGTGCGGGGTGCGGACGGTGAGGGCCTCGACGGGGACTGGCCAGCGGGCCAGGGCGGCGTCGTAGGCGGCGAAGAAGGCGTCGAGTCCGGCCTCCGGGGGAGCGGCGGTGCCGGTGGCGTCGGACGTTCTGGCGGAGCGTGCTGACATCATGCCCTCCGGTGGGCGGCGAACTTACTCGCTGAACAATAATCTCGCTGAGCGAGATAATAGTCGCACGGATGTGCCCGGGGAAGGACGACAGGGTGGACAGAACCGAGGAACCGATGCAGCTGGTCCATCTGCTGCGCGGGCTGACCGTCGAACTCGACCTGTTCGGCGCCGAGTTCGCCGGACGCAACGGCCTGCACCCGACCGACCTGCGGGCACTGATCCACCTGCTGGACGCCGCCCGGGCCGGCACGGTGGTGACCCCCGGGCGGCTCGGCGAGGCGATGCGGCTCAACTCGGCGGGCACCACCGGCCTGATCGACCGGCTGGAGCGGCTCGGCCTGATCCGCCGCGAGCGCGATCCTGGGGATCGCCGCAAGGTCCAACTGCTGGTGGAGGATCAGGCGATGGAGCTGGGGCAGACGTTCTTCGGGCGTCTGATCGCCGATCTGGTGGCCGCGATGGGCCGGTTCGACGAGGCGGAGCTGGCGACGGCCCGGCGGTTCCTGCTGGCCATGACGGAGGTGGTCGCCGCGGCCCGCGACGAGGAGTGACCGGGCCGACGCGAGGGCGGAGTGCCCGGGCCGACGCGACGGAGC
This sequence comes from Kitasatospora sp. NPDC032757, assembly GCF_055579305.1. Taxonomy (NCBI): domain Bacteria; kingdom Bacillati; phylum Actinomycetota; class Actinomycetes; order Kitasatosporales; family Streptomycetaceae; genus Kitasatospora; species Kitasatospora sp. NPDC032757. The sequence continues at coordinate 10,767 of NZ_JBVINN010000023.1, forward strand.
CGACGCGACGGTGGAGGCGGACCCGGCCGGCGCGGGGTGCCTCAGGCCGGCCCGAGCGCCCAGCTGACGACCGAGAGCGTCGCCATCGAGACGAGGGTGGACCAGAGCACCGAGTCCCGGGCCAGCGCGGTGCCCTTCCCGTACTCGCGGGCGTAGGTGAAGACGTTCTGCGCCGTCGGCAGGGCGGAGAACAGTACGACGGTGAGCAGTTGGTGGGGCGGCAGGTGGAGGAGGAACGCGCCGACGGCGAACGCGGCCAGCGGCTGTATCAGCGTCTTGACCGCGACGGCCACCCCGACCTCCGCGTACCGGGCCGTGCCGGAGGCCGCCGGGCGGTGGTGCAGCGACATGCCGAGCGCCACCAGCGCGGTCGGCACGCCGGCGCCGCCGAGCAGCGTGCAGGAACGGTTGAGTTCGTCCGGCAGGTGCCACCCCGTCGCGGAGGTCACGGCGGAGACCACGGCGCCGGCGGCGACCGCCAGCAGGATCGGGTTGCGCAGCGGGAGCGTGCGCAGCGCGCGACGGCCGGCGCGCCCGTTGTCCAGCACGGTCAGCACGGCCGGCGTGACCAGCAGGATCTGGAACAACACCACCGGCGCGACGAAGGACGCGTCGCCGAGCACCTGCACGGCGACGGGGATGCCGAGGTTGGCCGAGTTGACGTAGCCGGCCGCCATGCCGCCGATCGCCCGCTCGGGGAGCTCCCGGCCGAACAGCCGGTGCGCGGCCAGCAGCCCGAGCCCCGTCGCGACCACCGTTCCGGCGGCGAAGGCGAGCATCGAGGGGTTGGCGAACCGGTCCAGCGGCTCGCGCGCGATCATCAGGAAGAGCGCGGCAGGCATGGCCACATGGAAGACGAACCGGTTCAGCACCGTGTCCGCGTGCGGCCCGAGCAGGCCGCTGCGGCCGACCAGGTAGCCGACCCCGGTGAGGGCCCAGACCGGGGCGAAGCCGGAGAGCAACGGATGCAGGCTGGGCATGGTTCCTCGGAGGGCTCGGGTCGCCCCGGTCGGGACGGCGACGTGGCGGCCTGGCGGCGTGGCGCGGTGGCGACACGCGTGTCGGCCGCCCGTGGGCGGTGCGTGGGTGCGGCCGGGGGTCGCCCGGCACCGCCGCAGTCAACCAGATGCCCGGAGGCCTACGATGACCTGGTGGACTATCTGAGCCTGGCCGAGGTGGAGACGATCGCACGGCGCGCGCACGAGGGGCAGGTCGACAAGAACGGCCACCCCTACGCCGAGCACCTCGCCGCGGTCGCCCACGGCGTGGCGGACCGCGGCGGCAGCGCGGAGCAGATCGCGGCAGGCTGGCTGCACGACGCGATCGAGGACGACGCGCTCACCCGGGACTGGCTGGCCGCGGCCGCGCTCCCGGACACCACCAAGGCGATCGTCGACGCCCTCACCAAACGCCCGGGCGAGCCGCTGGAGGAGTACACCGCCCGCATCCTGGCCACCCCCGGCGCCCTGTTGGTCAAGCAGGCCGACCTCGCGCACAACGCCGACCCGGTCCGGCTGGCCAGTCTCGACCCCGCGACGGCCGAGCGGCTGGCGGCCAAGTACCGCCGCACGCGCGCGCTGCTCGGCCTGGACGAGGGCTGACGCTCGGCTGACGGGCCGTCGGCTCCCGCTGCCGGCCGTCGGCGGTGGGACGAGCCGGTGAACGGCCGCCGGCGCCGGCGCGGTGACCGGCGGGTTGGGCGCCCGGCCCGGGAACGGGCGAGAGGGCCCGTGCACGCGGATCACGCGTGCACGGGCCCTCTCGGTCACCCCGGTTCTCCCTGTCCGATCCCCGGGGTGAGGGGGGACAGCGGTCTGACGGCGGGCGTCGGAGCCCCAGCGGCTCAGCGGCTCAGCGGCTCAGCTGCTCGCCTGCGCGGTGGCTCGGAGACTCGGTGACTCGGCGGCTCGACGGTCCGGCTTCTGCCGGAGTGGAGCGGCTTAGTACCAGTGGTGGGTCTGCCAGAACGACCAGGCGGCGTTCGGGCTGCCGTAGCGGGTGTTCATGTAGTCCAGCGCCCACTTGATCTGGGTCTTCGGGTTGGTCTTCCAGTCCGCGCCGGCCGAGGCCATCTTGGAGCCCGGCAGCGCCTGGGCCAGGCCGTACGCGCCCGAGCTCGGGTTGGTCGCGGTCACGTTCCAGCTGGACTCGTGGGAGATGATCTGGCTGAACGAGGAGAGCTGGTTGGCCGGCACGATCTGGGCGGCGATGGCCTGCGGAGAGGCGGTCGCGGCCGAGGCGGTGGCGGGCATCAGACCGGCACCCAGGGCGGTCACACCGGCGGCGCCGGCAAGAAGAGCAGCGGAAGTGCGCATACGGAGCTTGAAAGCGGGCATGAAGAACAGGACCTCAATCAGGTTGGGCCGGTGTCACGCCCCGCCTCGACCGATGGCCGGACAGGGGCCGATACGGTCGCGGGGCGTGACTCGGCAGCTAGCCGTTTCCCGGCGGGACAGGTGCCGGGCGGCTGACGACTGAGCCATTGTTGCCAGACCGGATCGGCCGTCGCCAAGACCCCCTGTTTACGATGCGTCGTCGTAGTGCGGGGCTGCGCCGTGGATTCGAAGGGCCCGCCACGGCGGCCGCCGAGGTGCCCGCTGACGTCGGCGGATGCGCCCGAGGAGCGTCCGCCCGGACTGCCGCCCGCCGACCACTACCGGTCGTCGTGGCGGCCAATCGCGTGTGAGCGCACTCACCGACCGCCCGCCCGGGGCCGTCACCCACCGGACGGCCGGCGCCACTGCGTGTACAGACGATCTGAGAGCGGCGCCACACCCCGGCGGGGCCGCGGCCCCCGGCTCAGCCCCGCGGGCGGACGTGCAGGTCCAGCCCGCTCGCCCCCGCCTCCTCCACCCCGGGCAGCAGCCGCATGTCGTGGTCGTAGTCGCCGCCGACGAGCGTGCGGAACGGCACCGGCTCGTCGGTGAAGAGGCCGTCGAGCCGTCGCGCGTACGCGCGACGCGCCTGCGCGAACCGCTCCTCGGGCAGGTCGTTCGACTCGAACACCCCGAACGGCTCCAGCGGTGCCACCCCGGCGAACCAGAACAGGCCGTGCTGGAGCGGGTACAGGACGTCGGCCAGGCGCCCGTGGATCCCCCGGTCCGAGAAGGCCGACTCGCGGGCGCCCATCGTCGCCGACACCAGCGCCCGCCGCCCCGCCAGTGCGCCCTCGCTGTAGGGCGGCGGAACGGCCGGGCCGTAGCCGAAGCCGGCGGTGAACACCCGGTCGATCCAGCCCTTCATGATCGCGGGAGCCGAGAACCACCACATCGGGAACTGCAGGATCACCGCGTCCGACCAGAGCACCTTCTCCTGCTCCGCCGCGATCTCCGGTGCCAGCCGCCCCGCCAGCGTGGCCCGCTCCGAGGCGGCCATCACCGCGAGCCGCCCGTCCGCCGCGTGCTGCGGGAAGTCGTCGGCGTCCACCGCGGCCTTCCACTTCATCGCGTAGAGGTCGGACACCTGCACCTCGTGCCCGGCCGCGCGCAGGTGCTCGACGGCGAAGGCGGTGAGGGAGGCGTTGAGCGAACGGGGCTCCGGGTGGGCGCTGACGACAAGGATCTTCTTCCGCGGCTGCGGCGTGGCATCGGTCATGCGGACCACACTCTCCCGGGCGCCGCCGGCCGGCCAGAACCCTGTTCGACCGTCGGACCGGTGGTCCTGGTACTGCGAGGGCCACCCATACTTGACCGTATGAACGGGGTGGACCGCATCGAGCGCACGGCTGTGACGGACAAGAGGGACGGGACCGGCCGCACGGACGGCGGCAGCACAATCGACGGGACCGAGGGGATCGACGGGGTGGGCGACGCCCGGCGCGCGCTGGGCGGCTTCCTGCGCGCCCGCCGCGGCCGCGTCGCGCCGGAGAACGTCGGGCTCGCCGGGGGCCGCCACCGGCGGGTGCGCGGGCTGCGCCGCGAGGAGCTGGCCCAGCTGGCCGGGATCAGCGTCGACTACTACGTGCGCCTCGAACAGGGCCGGGCCACCCAGCCGTCCCCCGAGGTGCTCGACGCACTCGCCCGGGCGCTCGGCCTCGACGCGGCGGAGCGCGGGCACCTCGCCACCCTGGCCGGGGCCAGGCGCGGCACCGCGCCCCGGGTGACGGCCAGCCCGCTGTTGCAGCGGCTCCTGGACACCATGGCCCCCTTCCCCGCCTTCGCGACCGACCACCGCCTCGACGTGGTGGCGTGGAACAGCCTGGGCGCGGAGCTGATCGGCGGCCTCGCCGACCCGCCCCGCCGCGGCCGCAACAACGCCGGCTTCCTCTTCCTCGACCCGGCCTCCCGCGACGTCCACCCCGACTGGGAGGACCGGGCCCGCGAGGCCGTCGGTCAGCTGAGGGTCGCCGCGGGCCGCTACCCGGACGACCTGGAGCTGGCCGCGCTGATCACCGAACTGTCGGCCCACAGTGCGGACTTCCGGCGGATCTGGGCCACCGGCGAGGTCGTGATGTGCTCGGCCGGGCGCAAGCGGCTGCGCCACCCGGTGACCGGGCCGCTGACCCTGGACTTCGAGACGCTGCACGTGCCGGCCGCGCCCGGCGAGACGGGCCTGGTGGTGCACGTGTTCAGCGCCGGGGAGGGCAGCCCGGAGGCCGCCGCCCTCGACCGGCTGGCCGCGTCCCTCACCGCCGCGCCGGCCCCGGCCGGGCACACTCCCTGACGAGTCCCGCGCGACCGGGCCGGGCCGGGCCGGGGGCGGATGCGGGCGGTGGTGTGGTGCCGGCCCGCCCGGCCGCCGTCCTGGCAGGATGGCGGCATGGAACATGTGCTTGGAATCGGTGGGTACTTCCTGCGGGCCGCCGACCCGGTGTCCCTGAATGCGTGGTACCGCGACTGCCTGGGCCTGGACGCCGATGAGCACGGCCTGTGGCGTCAGGGAGCCGGGCCGACGGTCTTCGCGACATTCGAGTCCGGGACCGACTACTTCGGCCCCCGCTCCCAGCAGACCATGCTCAACTTCCGCGTCCGCGACCTGGACGCGATGCTCGCGCAACTGCGCGCCAAGGGAGCGGACGTCGCCGAAGGGACGCAGGACATGGAGGGGGTCGGTCGATTCGGCTGGGTCACCGATCCCGAGGGCAACCGGGTCGAGTTGTGGCAGCCCGCCTGACCTCGCCCTCACCGCAGCACTGACTCGCGTCGGCCCGCCCCGACCCCGCCCGGGGAACTCGTCAGCCCAGGACGTCCCCCAGCCGGCGGTGCCGGGCGGCGCGGGTGGCGAGGCGCTGCGGCTCCGGGGTGGCGGTGAGGGCACCGAGCGCGGCGCCGATCGCCTGCCCGAGCCGGTCGCAGAAGGCGGCCGGCTCCTCGGCGGCGTCCGGCCGCTCGGGCACGACGGTGTCGACCAGGCCGACGTCCGCCAGGTCGTAGGCGCCGATGCCCTGCGAGCGGGCCAGTTCGGGCGCGTGCGCGCCGTCGCGGTGGACGATCGCCGAGGCGCCCTCGGGCGGCAGCGGGGCGAGCCAGGCACGTTCGGCGGCGAGCACCCGGTCGGCGGGCAGCAGGGCGAGCGCGCCGCCGCCCGAACCCTGGCCGAGCAGCACCGCGAGGACGGGTGTGCGCAGGGCGAGCAGGGTGGTGAGGCAGTGCGCGATCTCGATGGCGATGCCGTCCAGCTCGGCCTGGGCGGAGAGTTCGGCGCCGGCCGTGTCGACCACCGTGACCAGCGGCAGCCCGAGCTGTTCGGCGAGGCGGGCGCTGCGGCGGACGGCGCGCAGGTCGGCCGCGGTGAACGGGCGTTCCCGGCCCGGCTCCTGCCGCTGCTGCCCGATCACCAGCGCGGGCCGGCCGTTCAGCACGGCGAGCGCGCGCACCAGCGCACCGTCCCGGCCGCCGGGGGCGTCCAGCAGGACCAGCTCCTCGGCGGTGCGGCGCAGCAGCTCACGCGCGCCCGGCCGGTCGGGCCGGCGGGTGCTGCGCACGGCCTCCCAGGCGTCGGGGCGGACCGCGGGGCCGGTGGGCCGGGCGTCCGTCCGGGCGTCGCCGGGCGCGGGCGTCGGCTCGAGGGTGAGCACGGCCAGTGAGCGCCGCAGGACCTCGCGCAGCTCCTCCGGTGGGACCACCGCGTCCACCAGGCCGCGCCCGGCCAGCGTCTCGGCACGCTGCACGTCGGCGGGCAGCTCCACGCCGCGCAGTTCCTCGTACACCCGGGGTCCGAGGAACCCCAGCCGGGCGCCCGGTTCGGCGAAGACCAGCTGCCCGAGCGTCCCCCAGGAGGCGAACACGCCGCCCATGGTGGGGTTGCGCAGGTAGGTGAGGTAGGGGAGGCCGGCCGCGCGGTGGGCCTGGACGGCGGCGGTGATCCGCAGCATGCAGAGGAAGGCCGCCGAACCCTCCTGCATCCGCGTCCCGCCCGAGACCGGCAGGGCGACCAGCGGCAGCCGTTCGGCGGTCGCCCGCTCCACGGCCCGGGTGATCCGCTCGGCCGTGGCCACCCCGATCGACCCGCCGAGGAACCCGAACTCGGAGGCCACCAGCGCGACTGCCCGGCCGCCGATCAGTCCGGCTCCGGTGACGACCGCCTCGTCCGTGCCGGTCCGCTCCCGCGCCCGGGCCAGCGCGGCCCGGTAGCCGGCCTCGGCGGGCTCCGGGCCGAGTGGCTCGTCCCAGCTCCGGAAGGTGCCGGAATCGACCAGCAGGCCCAGCAGTTGACGAGCCGTCAGAGAAGTTCCCGTACCCAACGTCCACCCCGTCACCCGAGCGCCACCCGCACCGACAAGATCCACCCTACGCAGCGGCGGCGGGCCCGTCCCGGTCCGACGTGCGGATGTGAGCAGGCCGACAGGCTCGGGGAGCCGGCAAGCCCGTCGCAGCCCGCGCGGGCCTCCGGCACGCCCCGAGGGACCGGCCCGATCGCCCGGCCCCGGCCTCAGCCGCGGGCGATCGCCGGCTCCGGTCGCCGCCGGGCCGCGTCGTCGTACGTCCGGTCCTCGCATGCCCGGTCGTCGTACGCCGGGTCGTCGCGTGCCAGGTCGAGGCATGCGCGGTCGTAGCGGGCGGCGACCAGGCGGGCGAGGGTGTCGTGGGCGCCGAGCGGGGCGCTGGTCCAGCGGGCGGCGGTGCCGGCGGCGCGGTCGGCGAAGAAGCCGGGGCCGAGGAGGTGGGTGGCGACGGCGACGTGCTGGTGGCCCTCGGCGTGCAGGGCCTCGACGGCCTCGCGCGGCGTCGGGCGGGCGGCGGACAGGTAGGCGGGGACGACGGGCCGGCCGTCGGCGAGGCGCGCGGCGAGCAGGCGGGCCATCCGGCGGGTGTCGGTGACGGCCGCCGGGTCGGAGGAGCCGGCCGCGGCGAGCACCACCGGGCCGGCGCCCGCGGGCCGCCCGCTCTCGTCGAGCCGGTCGGCGAGCACGGAGGCCAGCAGCGGGTCGGGGCCCAGCGCGGGGGCGAGCCGGACGTGCGGCGGCCGGGCGGGGGCCAGCGCGCCGGGGATGTCGACCCGCAGGTGGTAGCCGGTGCCGAGCAGCAGCGGCACGAGGACGGCCGGCCGGTCGTCGCGGAGCCGGGCCAGTGCCTGGGGGAGCGAGGGCGTGGCGAGGTCCAGGAAGCAGCAGCGGACGTCCAGTCCGGGCCGCTGTGCGCGCACCCGTTCCAGCAGCGCCCTGGTCGTGGCGACCCCGGCCGGGTCCCGGCTGCCGTGCGCGACGGCGAGCAGCACCGGACGGTCACCCCGCCCCGGGCCCGCGCCCGGAGGCGCCCCCGGCCCCGGCCGCACGCCGGCGCCCATCAGCCCGCCGCCAGGCGGTAGCCGCGCTTGGGCACCGTCCGGATCAGCCCGCCGTGCGGTCCGAGCGCCGCCCGCAGCCGCCCGACCGCCGCCTCGACGGCGTGCTCGTCCGCCGTGGCGTCGGCCCAGGCGGTGCGGAGCAGTTCGGCGCGGCTGAGTACGCGGCCCGGCCGCTCGGCGAGGGCGCGCAGTACGGCGGCGCCGCGCGGGCTGAGCCAGTGGCTCCGGCCGTCGACCAGTACGGCGTTGCCCTGGAGGGTCAGCACCCGCCCGGCGAGGGCCACCTCCTGTCGGCCCCTCCCGGGCAGCGCCTCGGCGAGCAGGCGGACCAGCGAGCCGAGCCGGCCGCGTTCGGGGAAGACCACGGGCAGGCCGAGTTCGGCGAACGGCCGGGCGCAGAGCGCGCCGACGCAGACCGGCAGGACGTCCCCGCGCAGCGCGTCCAGCAGGGGTCCGCGCAGGCCCTCGGCGGTGGCGGTCTCCATGAACGCGGTGACCGCCGGGGCGCTGGTGAAGGTGAGCGCGTGGACCTGGCGCCGGACGGTCTGCTCGACCAGCCGCCGCACCGGTGCCGGGTCGTCCGGCGGCTCCCAGCGGTAGACGGGGACGGAGATCACCTCGGCGCCGCGCTCGCGCAGGGCGGCCGCGAAGGCGTCCAGCCGGATGCCGTGCTCCTGGACGGCGATCCGGCGGCCGGCCAGCGGGCGGGCCAGCAGCCAGGTGAGCAGCTCGTCGGTGGCCTCGGAGTCGGGCGAGAAGCCCTCGCCGAGGCCGCTGGCCCGGACCGCACCGGTGGCCTTGGGGCCGCGGCTGAGCACCACCGCGTCCCGGCAGGCGTCGGCGAGGGCGGCGCCCCGGCCCCAGCCCTCGGCGGCGCTCATCCAGCCGCGCCAGCCGACGCCGGTGGTGGCGACCACGTAGTCGAGCGGCGCCGCGAGACAGCGTTCGGTGGCCTGACGCAGGGCCAGGTCGTCGGCGAGCGGGGTGATCCGCAGGACCGGCGCCTCGACCACCTGGGCGCCGCGCCGGGTGAGCAGGGCGACCAGTTCGTCGCGGCGGCGCGCGGCGGTGACCCCGATGCTGAAGCCGGTGAGGGGGCCCGGCTGTGCAGGGGGACGCGGACCGGCGGGTGTGGGGGAGGGTGCCATGGCCGCAAGGGTGCGGTGGCCGCGTTACGCGGGGATTGCCCGCCCGTCACCTGCGCGTTAGCGAATCCGCCCGTCCGGTTACGACTGATGTCCGGCCGCGCACCCCGGTCCGGCGAGGGCGTGAGCGAGGCGTACCGCGCGCGCAACACGGGGGACCCGGCGGCGAAACGATCACCGGTCAGATTCGTCGCCATGACGACGACCACCGACACCCACTGCCCGTACTGCTCGCTGCAGTGCGGCATGCGGCTGCGCACCGGAGCTCAGGTGGGTGCGGCCCGGGCCGAGGTGCTGGAGCGGCCGGACTTCCCCGTCAACCGTGGCGCGCTCTGCGGCAAGGGCCGTTCGGCGCCCGCCCTGCTGGCGCGGGACGTCCGGCTGACCGGGCCGCTGCTGCGCGACCGGCCGGGCGGGCCGCTGCGGTCGGCGGGCTGGGCGGAGGCGCTGGACCGCGTGGCCGAGGGCCTGGCCGCGGTCCGCGAGCGCCACGGGGCGGACGCCGTCGGGGTGTTCGGCGGCGGCGGGCTGACCAACGAGAAGGCCTACCAGCTGGGCAAGTTCGCCCGGGTCGTGCTGCGCACCGCCAACATCGACTACAACGGCCGGTTCTGCATGTCCTCGGCGGCGGCCGCGCACCGCAGGGCGTTCGGACTGGACCGCGGACTGCCGTTCCCACTGGAGGACATCCCGCACACCGACTGCCTGATCCTGGTCGGCGGCAACCCGGCCGAGACGATGCCGCCGGCGCTCCGCTACTTCCGCGAACTCCGGGAGAACGGCGGCACGTTGATCGTGGTCGACCCGCGCCGCACCCGGACGGCGGACGAGGCGGACCTGCACCTCCAGCCCCGGCCCGGCGGGGACCTCGCGCTGGCGCTCGGCCTGCTCCACCTGGTGATCGCGGACGGCCGGGTCGACGAGGAGTTCGTCGCCGCCCGCACCACCGGCTTCGACCGGGCCCGGGCCGCCGCGATGGCGCACTGGCCGGACCGGGTGGAGCGGCTCACCGGCGTCCCGGTGGCGCAACTGCGCACCGCCGCCGAGCTGTTCGGCGGGGCGGCGACCGGCATGGTGCTGACCGCCCGCGGCCCGGAGCAGCAGAGCAAGGGGACGGACACCGTCGGCGCCTGGATCGACCTCTGCCTGGCCACCGGCAAGGCCGGCCGGCCCCGCTCCGGCTACGGCTGCCTGACCGGCCAGGGCAACGGCCAGGGCGGTCGCGAGCACGGCCAGAAGGCCGACCAGCTCCCCGGCTACCGCTCGATCGAGGATCCGGCGGCCCGGGCCCACGTGGCCGGCGTCTGGGGCGTGGACCCGGCGGCGCTGCCCGGCGCGGGCCGCTCCGCGTACGAGCTGCTGGACGGGCTCGGGCGGCCCGGCGGCGCCCGGGCGCTGCTGCTGATGGGCTCCAACCCGGTGGTCTCCGCGCCGAACGCCGCCCACGTGACGGCCCGGCTGCGCGCCCTGGACCTGCTGGTCGTCGCCGACCCGGTGCTCTCCGAGACCGCCCGGCTGGCGGACGTGGTGCTCCCGGTCACCCAGTGGGCCGAGGAGGACGGCACCACCACCAACCTGGAGGGCCGGGTCATCCTCCGCCGCCGTGCGCTGGACCCGCCCGACGGCGTACGCGGCGAGCTCTGGGTCATGCGCGAACTCGCCGCCCGCCTCGGCGTGGTGGACGGCTTCCCGGCCGAGGCCGAGCCGGTCTTCGAGGAGCTGCGCCGCGCGTCGGCCGGCGGGGACGCCGACTACGCGGGCATCAGCTACCGGAGGATCGCGGCGCAGGACGGCGTCTTCTGGCCCTGCCCGGACGAGGCGCACCCGGGCACGCCGCGGCTCTTCCTCGACCGGTTCGCCACCCCCGACGGCCGCGCCCGGTTCGCCGGCGTCACCCACCGCCCGGCGGCGGAGGAGCCGGACAGCGACTACCCGCTGTACCTGACCACCGGCCGGGTGCTCGCCCAGTACCAGAGCGGCGCGCAGACCCGGCGGGTGCCGGAGCTGAACGCCGCCGCGCCGGGCCCCTTCGTGGAGCTGCACCCGCGGCTGGCCGCCCGCCTCGCCGTCGCGGAGGGCGAGCTGGTCACGGTGGTCAGCCGGCGCGGCCGCGCGGTGGCGCCGGCCCGCGTCACCGACACCATCCGGCCGGACACCGTCTTCATGCCGTTCCACTGGCCGGGTGCCGGGCGGGCCAACACCCTCACCAACCCGGCGCTCGACCCGGTCTCCCGGATGCCGGAGTTCAAGCTCTGCGCGGTCCGGGTCGAACGGGCCGGGGAGGTGGCGTCATGAGGACCGCGAAGGACCGCAGGATCGCGGTGGTCGGCGGCGGCATGGCCGCGGCCCGCTTCGCCGAGCGCCACACCGCGCTGGGCGGCACCGGCAGGGTCACCGTCTACGGCGCCGAGGCCCGCGCCCCCTACAACCGGGTGCTGCTCGCCGACGTGCTCACCGGCCGCTACGACGCCGAGGCGATCGCGCTGCCGCTGGGCGGGGCCGAACCGCGCCCCGGCTGCGAGGTGGTGGCGCTCGACACCGCGGCCCGCACGCTCGGCCTCGCCGACGGCACCGTGGAACCGTGGGACGACCTGGTGCTCGCCACCGGCTCAAACCCGGTGCTGCCGCCCATTCGCGGCCTGCGCCGCGCGGACGGCCGCGGCCTCACCGAGGGCGTCCACACCCTGCGCAGCCTGGACGACTGCGCCCGGCTGGCCGAGGACGCCGTCGTCGCCCGCCGGGCGGTGGTGATCGGCGGCGGGGTGCTCGGCGTGAGCGCCGCCCGGGCGCTGGCCGTCCTCGGCGTCCCCGTCGAAGTCGTCCACCAGGGGCCCTATCTGATCGAGCGTCAACTCGATGCCGAGGCCGGATCGGTGCTCCGGGCCGGACTGCGTGCGCTCGGGGTCGAGACCTACACCGGCAACCGCGCCCGCGCCCTGCGGGGCGAGGAGCGCGTCACCGGCGTCGAGCTGGCGAGCGGGTACCTCCTGGAGTGCGACCTGGTGGTGCTCGCCTGCGGCACCCGGCCGCGGACCGCGCTCGCGCACGCCGCCGGCGTCCCGGTCGCCACCGGAGTCCTGGTGGACGACCGGCTCGCCACCGCGGTACCCGGCGTGTACGCGATCGGCGACTGCGCCGAACACCGCGAGACCGTCCACGGCCTGGCGCTCCCCGCCTGGGACCAGGCCGACGTGCTGGCGCTCCACCTCTCCGGCGCCGACCCGGACGCCCGCTACACCGGCTCCCGGCCGCCGGCCCGGCTCAGCACCGGCGGCCTGGAGTACGCGGCCTTCGGCGACGTGGACGAGACCCTCGACCCGGGCCTGGACGTGCTGCGGCTCACCGACGCGACCCGGGGCAGCTACAAGAAGCTCGTCCTGCGCGGCGACCGGCTGGTCGGCGCGATCCTGCTCGGCGACCTGTCCGGCGTCGACGGCCTGGCCGAGGCCTGGCAGCGCGACGACCCGCTCACCGGCCACCCCCTCCACCTGCTCACCTGAGCACCCACCCCTTCCACCTGCTCACCTGAGCACCTCCTGCTCACCCGCACACCCACCCCCCTCAACTCCCCACCCGCACGCCCGCACGACCCCGAGGAGTACCGCGATGACATCCCACACGCCCGACCGACCACGGGACCTCGTCCTCGTCGGCCACGGCATGGTAGGCCAGCGCTTCCTGGAGGCCTGGACCGAGCAGCCCGGCGCCGGACGCTGGCGGGTCACCGTGCTCGCCGAGGAGCCGCGCCCCGCGTACGACCGCGTCCACCTCAGCGCGCTGTTCGACGGTCGGACACCCGAGGACCTCGCGCTCTGCCCGCCCGGCTTCCTCGCCGAGCACGGCATCGACCTGCGCCTCGGCGACCCGGTCACCGCCGTGGACCGCGCGGCCCGCACCGTGACCACCCGGTCCGGCCGGGAGGTCCGGTACGACGCCCTGGTGCTGGCCACCGGCTCCGTCCCGTTCGTGCCCCCCGTCCCCGGCAAGGACGCGGCCGGCTGCCACGTCTACCGCACCATCGAGGACCTCGACGCGATCCGCGCCGACGCCGAGCACGCCAGGACCGGCGTGGTGGTCGGCGGCGGCCTGCTCGGCCTGGAGGCCGCGGGCGCCCTGCGGGCCATGGGCGTGGCCACCCACGTGGTCGAGTTCGCGCCCCGCCTGATGGCCGTCCAGGTCGACGACGGCGGCGGCGAAATGCTCCGGCGCAAGATCGAGGACCTCGGTGTCACCGTCCACACCGGCGCCGGCGCCAACGCCGTCGAGACCGCCGCCGACGGCCGGGTCCGCGCGCTCGCCCTCTCCGACGGCCGTGAACTCACCGCCGACCTGGTGGTGTTCTCGGCAGGCGTCCGCCCGCGCGACCAGCTGGCCCGCGACTGCGACCTGCCCGTCGGCCCGCGCGGCGGCATCGTGGTGGACGAGCACTGCCGCACCGCCGACCCGGACGTACTGGCCATCGGCGAGTGCGCCCAGACCGTGGACGGCCGGGTCTACGGCCTGGTGGCGCCCGGCTACCAGATGGCCGAGACCGCCGCCCGCGCGCTGGCCGGCAACCCCGGCCCCGGCTTCACCGGCGCCGACACCTCCACCAAGCTCAAGCTGCTCGGCGTCGACGTGGCCAGCTTCGGCGACCCGCACGGCAGCGCCGAAGGCGCCCTCGACGTGCTGTACAGCGACAGCCGTCTCGGCGTGTACCGCAAGCTCGTGATCGGCGCCGACGGCGCACTTCTCGGCGGTGTCCTGGTCGGCGACACCGAGGCGTACGGCACCCTGCGGCCGCTCGCGGTGGCCGGCAAGCCGCTCACCACGGCGCCCGAACAGCTGGTGCTGCCCGCCGGGTTCGCCGCCGCGGGCCCGATAGCGCTCCCCGACGAGGCGGTGCTCTGCTCCTGCCACAACGTCACCCAGGGCGCCGTCCGCGCGGCCGTCCACGAGCAGGGCTGCGAGAGCGTCGCCGGGGTCAAGAAGTGCACCCGGGCCGGCACCGGCTGCGGCAGCTGCATCAAGCAGCTCACCACCGTCGTCAACGAGGAGCTGGCGGCCACCGGCGTTGCCACCCAGACCGGCCTCTGCGAGCACTTCCCGCAGAGCCGCGCCGAGTTGTACGAGATCGTCAGGGTCACCGGCATCGCCGGCTTCTCCGAACTCCTCGACCGGTACGGCAGCGGCGAAGGCTGCGAGGTCTGCAAGCCGACCGTCGCCTCGATCCTGGCCAGCCTCGGCGGCGGCCACATCCTGGACGGCGAACAGGCCGCGCTCCAGGACTCCAACGACCACTTCCTCGCCAACCTCCAGCGCAACGGCTCCTATTCGGTCGTGCCGCGGGTACCCGGCGGCGAGATCACCCCGGAGGGCCTGATCACCATCGGTGAGATCGCCCGCGACTACGGCCTCTACACCAAGATCACCGGCGGCCAGCGGATCGACCTCTTCGGCGCCGGCGTCGACCAGCTCCCCGGCATCTGGAGCAGGCTGGTGGACGCCGGCTTCGAGTCCGGACACGCCTACGGCAAGGCGCTGCGCACCGTGAAGTCCTGCGTCGGCGAGACCTGGTGCCGGTACGGCGTCCAGGACTCCACCGCCCTCGCGATCGAACTGGAGCTCCGTTACCGGGGGTTGCGCTCCCCGCACAAGCTCAAGTCCGCCGTCTCCGGCTGCGCCCGCGAGTGCGCGGAGGCGCATAGCAAGGACTTCGGCATCATCGCCACCTCGGCCGGCTGGAACCTCTACGTCGGCGGTAATGGCGGCATGACGCCCCGTCACGCCGACCTGCTGGCCGCCGACCTGGACCGCGAGACGCTGATCCGCACCATCGACCGCTACCTGATGTTCTACATCCGCACCGCCGACCGTCTGGAGCGCACCTCGGTCTGGCTGGACCGGCTGGAGGGCGGCCTCGACCACCTGCGCGCCGTGGTGATCGACGACTCGCTCGGCATCGCCGCCGAACTGGACCAGCTGATGGCCAATCACATCGCTGGCTACCAGGACGAATGGGCCGCCACCCTGGCCGACCCCGACCGGCTGCGGCGCTTCTCCTCCTTCGTCAACGCCCCCGGCACCCCCGACCCGGCCGTCACGTTCGTCCCCGAACGCGGCCAGATCCGACCCGCCCGCCCCGGCGAGGACGGGCGCATCCTCACCACCCCCACCCTCGCCCCCACCCCGGTCCTGGTGGCCGGTCCCCGACTGGAGGTGCTCACCCCATGACCGTGGAGATCCACGACGGCACCCGCTGGCAGCCCGTCTGCACCCTCGACGACCTGCAACCCGGACGCGGCGTGGCCGTGTTGCTCGACGGCGCCCAGGTGGCCGTCTTCCGCGACCGCACCGGCGCCCTGCACGCCGTCGACAACCGCGACCCGTTCAGCGGCGCGCACGTCCTCTCCCGCGGCCTGCTCGGCAGCCGCGGCGACCGGCCCACCCTGGCCTCGCCGATGTACAAGCAGGTCTTCGACCTCACCGACGGCCGCTGCCTGGACGAGGACACCGCCCCCGACGGCAGCCCCGCCGTCCTGCGGCTCTGGCCGGTCCGCAGCAGTGACCCCCGCGCCACTTCCCGGACGGAGAACGCGGCATGAGCAACCGAACCATCAAAAGGTGCGCGCGGGCGACTGCCCCCGCCGAGGGAAGCGAGGAGGACGCATGAGCGAGCGGAGCGAGCGAGTCATTGAGGGGTGCGTGTGGGCGAATGCCCCCGCGGAGGGAAGCGAGGGGGACGCATGAGCGAGCGGAGCGAGCGAGTCATTGAGGGGTGCGCGCGGGCGACTGCCCCCGCCGAGGGAAGCGAGGAGGACGCATGAGCGCCGTCGTCGAGACGCAGTCCGCCGGCGGCAGAGCCGGCACCGGCCCGCTCACCCACTGGGACCCGGAGGACGCCACCTTCTGGGAGCGGACCGGAGCCCGGATCGCCCGCCGCAACCTGGTCTACTCGGTGCTCTCCGAGCACATCGGCTTCTCCGTCTGGAGCCTCTGGTCGGTCCTGGTGCTCTTCCTCGGCCCCGAGTACCACATCGACACCGCCGGCAAGTTCACCCTCACCGCCCTGCCCACCGCCCTCGGCGCCCTGCTGCGCCTGCCCTACACCTTCGCCGTGGCGCGGTTCGGCGGCCGGAACTGGACGGTGGCCAGCGCCCTGCTGCTGCTCCTCCCCACCGTGCTGGCCGCTCTGGTGCTCACCCCCGGCGTCTCCTACGGCACCCTGCTCGCCGTGGCCTGTGTCGCCGGGGTCGGCGGCGGCAACTTCGCCTCCTCGATGGCCAACATCAACGCCTTCTACCCGCACCGACTCAAGGGCTGGGCGCTCGGCATCAACGCGGGCGGCGGCAACCTGGGCGTTCCGGCCGTCCAACTGCTCGGCCTGTTCGTCCTGGCCACCGCGGGCGCGGCCCACCCCAGGCTGCTGCCGCTGCTCTACCTGCCGCTGATCGTGCTCGCGGCGGCCGGCGCCTGGGCACGGATGGACAACCTGGCCGCCCCGCCGCGCGGCCAGGCCAGGGCGCTGCGCGAGGTGGCCCGCGACCCGTACGGCTGGGCGGTCTCCACCCTGTACATCGGCACCTTCGGCTCGTTCATCGGCTTCGGCTTCGCCTTCGGCCAGGTGCTCCAGGTCCAGTTCCACGACCGATTCGACACCCCCGTGAAGGCGGCCGCGCTGACCTTCCTCGGCCCGCTGCTCGGCTCGCTGCTGCGCCCGGTCGGCGGCCGGCTGGCCGACCGCTGGGGCGGCGCCGTCGTCACCCTGGTGACCTTCGTCGCGATGGGCGCCGGGACGGCGGTCGTCCTGGCGGCCTCCCGGGCCCACTCGCTGCCGCTCTTCCTCTCCGGCTTCATCGCGCTCTTCGTGCTCAGCGGCATCGGCAACGGCTCCACCTACAAGATGATCCCGGCCCACTACCAGGCCCGCGCCCGGGCGGCCGTCGCGGCCGGCGCCGACCCCGGGGAGGCCGAATCCGACTCCCGCCGCCGCTCGGCCGCGCTGATCGGCCTCGCCGGCGCGGTGGGCGCGTTCGGCGGAGTGCTGGTCAACCTGGCCTTCCGGCAGTCCTTCCTCGCCAGCCACAACGGTGACGCCGCCTACCTGGGCTTCCTGGCGGCGTACCTGTTCTGTTCGGCGCTCACCTGGGCGGTCTGGCTGCGGCCCCGCGCGGCGCGCTGACGACAGGTCGATCGCGGGTGACCGGCCCCGGGGCGTCGAGCGCCCCGGGGCCGGCGCCCGACCGGGCAGTGCCGGGCTTCGCCTTCCGCGGCGCCGGGCCCCTCCGTCGGGGTTGCTAGGGTCCTGGCATGGCACCAGGCAGCGCACAGACCCCCGGACGGCTGCGGCGCGACGCGCAGCGCAACCGTGACCTGCTGCTCGCCACCGCCCGCGACCTCTTCGCCCGGCACGGTCTCGACGTGCCGCTGGACCAGATCGCCAAGGAGGCCGGGGTCGGAAACGCGACGCTGTACCGGCACTTCCCCACCCGGGAGGCGCTGATCGGCGAGGTGTTCGCGGACGTCGCCGCGGTGCTCGCCGACGCGGGGGAGGAGGCCCTGGCCGCCGAGGACTCCTGGGGTGCGATCGAGCACTACTTCGAGCGGATCTTCACGCTGGTCGCCGCGGACCGTGGCATCAACGACCTGGTCACCCAGGCCATCCCGGCCGTCCCCGCGATGACCGGGATCAGCCGGCAGAACGCCGAGACGGTGGGCGCGCTGGTCGCCCGGGCGCAGCAGCAGGGCACCATGCGCGCCGACGTCGTCACGCTGGACCTGCTCTTCCTGCTCGGTCCGCTCTGCCGTGCCCTGCCCGCCACCACCGAGCTGCGCCCGGATCTCTGGCGCCGCTACCTCGCCCTGCTGCTGGACGGCTTCCGCGCGCAGGCCGCCCACCCGCTGCCGGTGCCGCCGGTCGGCGAGGAGCACCTGGACGAGATGTTCGCGGGCCTCTGGGACGCGGACAGGCCGGGAACCGGCGGGCCTGGGGTTGGCGGGCCGGAGGCCTGAGCCGCCCCGACGCCCGATGGCACCCGCCGGGTCGTGGAGACTCGGTGCCGTACCCGCCGGGGAGGCGGACTGGTTGCCGATCGGCGACGACCGGGCCCGAGGCGGTCAATCCCCAACACGACGGAAGGCCAGGCAGACCACGGGAGTGTCGTCCTCCACCAGGGTGCCCAAGCGATCCAGTAGCGGCGGTGCCCGGCGCGCCACTCCTCCAACGAGGCCCGCCCCGAGGCCCGACGGCCTCACCCCCGCGGGCGGCGTCCGTGCAGCTCGCGGTGGGCCGCCAGCAGCCGGCCCGCGGCCGCCTCGTCCACCGGCCGGATCGCCTCGCGCAGGGTGAGCCCGGAGACCCGGTCCAGCCGCCGCCCCAGCCAGCCGGTGACCTCGGCGGGGTGGTGTTTGACCCCCTCGCGAAGCGTCCAGCCCACCGCCTTGCGGACGAAGAACCGGGGGTCGGTCAGCAGCGGATCGGCGAGTGCGGTGAACTCCTCGAAGTGGTGCGGGAATTCGCGCGGGTCGCGGAGCGCGAGGACGTACGTGAGCACTCCGCCGCGCCGCACCCACTGTTCCTCGTCGCGGCTCCAGCGCAGGAAGTCCGCCGCCGTCTCCGGTGCCCGCAGCAGCAGTGCGCCGGCCACCTTGGGCGCGAGCAGGTCGACGTGGGCCCAGGTCGCGCACTCCCGCAGCAGGCGCTCCAGAAAGGCGGTGTCCTCCGGGAGGAGCAGTTCGGCGCGGTACTCCAGGAGCAGCAGCGCGCAGGAGCGGGACTCGTGTACCGGCGGTGCCCACAGCTCCTCGGCGAGCTCCAGCACCCCGGCCCGGTCCAGCCCGGGCGCGGCCCGCAGGGTGTTCCGGACCAGCGCCCGTATCGCCGGCACCGGCACCCCGAGGTGGTCCAGCCCGCTCTTCAGGTACGCCCGCTCGGCCTCCGCCCGGCCCGGCACGGCACTGTCCTCCAGCGCGGCCCGCAGCCGCCCGGCCACCACCGCGGCCGGCTCCGGCGCCCGGCCGGGGTCTCCCAGGTGTGCCATCAACTCACCTCGTGGTAAGGAAACTTCAGTTCCGCAGCCCAAAGGTACTCGCAGGCCGGGCGGGCCCCGCGCGGTTCGGTCCGGCGGTAGACCTCCTGCCAGACCGCGCCGACCGGCTCGTTGCGGTACGCGATCCCCGGCCCCTCCCGGCGGTACCAGCGGACGACCTCCAGGAAGAACGGCCCGGTGTCGTCCTCGCCGTAGTACACCACGGCCCGGTCCCCGGTGGTCAGCCGCCACCGGCCTCGCGCTGCGGCACGCCGGCCCGCCCGAACTGATCCCCTTCGCCTACCTGCGCCTCGCGGTCACCGCCGCCACCCACGGCCTGCTCCCCACCGGCCGCCCGTCCCTCCCGTACTACCTGGAGTTCACGCCCACCCCCTCCCCGCACCCCGAACGGCAGGTCGCCGTCGACGTCTACGTCCTGCCGGGCAACCCGCCCGCGCCCGCCTGACGTCAGGGCCGCGTACGGATCCGCGCCCCGCGCGTCAGAAGTCCGTCAACGAACGGCCGGCCCGTGCACCGCCCGGCTTTGCTGGAGCCGACAGCACATCAGCACCAGCCGGAAGGACGGGCAGGGCCATGGCGGACAACGGCGCCGGAACCGACAGCGAAGCGCTCGACACGTACGAGGCACCCGAGGGCCACCGCCGGATCGTGGTCGGGGTCAGCGGCTCGCTGGGCAGCCTCGCCGCCCTGCACGGCGCCGTCGCCGAGGCCCGCCGCACCGACGCCGAGGTGCTGGCCGTGCACTGCTGGACCCCGCCCGGCGGCGAGTTCGGCTACCGCCGCTCCCCGTGCCCACCGCTGCTCAGCGCCTGCCGCGACGCGGCCGCCGCCCGGCTGCGGCAGGCCCTGGACGAGGCGTTCGGCGGCGGCTACGCGGGTGTGCGGCTGCGAAGCCAGGCCGTGCGCGGCGAGACCGGCCAGGCACTGGTCCGCTCCGCCGACCGCCCCGGCGACCTGCTCGTCCTCGGTGCCGGCGGCCGCGGGGTGCTTGCCCGCGCACTGCGCCCGTCCGTGACCGCCTACTGCGTCCGGCACGCCACCTGCCCGGTCCTCGCCGTCCCCAAGCCGCCGCTGCAGCGCGAACTCGAAGCGCTCCAACGCCACCACACCCTCCTGCGACCACTCGCCGTCGGGCGGTGACGACCCCATGACCCGGCCCTCCCGGCTCCCCGTTGCGATGTCCGCCGCGGTGACCCTGCTCGCCGCCGCCGCCCTGCTGCCCGCGCTCGCCGTCCTCGGGGAGCTGCGCCCGACGTGGGCCGCCCTCGCCGCCTACGCACTGCTCTGCGCCGCCGTCGGCCGCCACTCCCGCCCGGCCGCCGCCCCGCTGATCGCCCTGGCCGCCTGGCTCTTCCACAACGGTTTCGTCGAGCACCGCCACGGCGCCCTCGGCTGGGCCGGCCCCGCCCCCGAGGCCGGCCACCTCCTCCTCTTCACGGCGGCGGCCCTTCTCCTCTCCCTCCTCACCACCACCCGGAGCCCCGCCCGGGCGGCCGCCCGTGATGCCCGCGACGGCTGGCACCGGGCGGCCTGACCGGCTAGGCCATCCCGGCCGCCTCCGCCAGCACCCGCGCCGTCGCCCGCCCGGCGCGCACCGCGTGCTCGGCCCGTCCGGGCACACAGCGCTGGAGGGCCGGGTCGTACTCCGCGAGGACCACGCCGGCGTGGTCGGAGTCCAGCTCCAGAAGGTGCGAGCCCTGCGCAAGGGCGGTGTGCAGCTCCCGCGAGCACTCCACCGGCACCAGCTCGTCGCGCGTGCCGTGCACCAGCCAGAGCGGTATGGGGGAGGGGCGGCCGGCGAGCAGCGGCAGCGGCACCTCGCCGGTGGTGACGGCGGGGCGGACGTAGCTGGAGGCGATGCCGACCGCCGCCGTCGGGCGCACCCCGGCCGGCGTGCCCGGGTGGGTGGCCAGGGCGACCGCCTCCTTCCCGCCCATCGACCACCCGGCCAGCACGAACCGCGCCGGGTCGCCGCCGTATGCGGCCGCGTGCCGCCGCGCGTGGTCGAACGAGGCCCGCAGGTGCGCGGCGCCCCCGTCCTCCTCGTCCGACCGCCAGTCCGGGACCAGCACCAGCAGCCCCAGCTCCGCAGCCTCGCGTGCCAGCGGCCGCATCGCGTCCCGTTCGTCGGCCCCCCGGCCGTGCCAGAGCAGCACCACCGGCAGTGGCCCGCCGGCGTTCCCGGTCGGCCGGTGGATGTCCATGAGCCGGCCGGGGCCGTACTCGACGGTCTCGTGCGTGGTCTGGTCGTTGCTGGTCATGCGGGGTTCGCCTCCGGTCAGGGCAGGGGTTGTCAGCTGGTAGTGTTCTTCCTGTTGCGAGAGAGATGATCTCTCGTCAGGCGTCAGTGGTGCTACCGGAGCACGTCCTACTTTCAGTAGGAAGAGTCCGTTCAACCCGGGCCTGGCGCTCCACAGTCGGACGAGGTCCGGTGCCGTTCCAGGTGCCGGGCCTCGTCCGCGTTTCGCGGGGCATGCGGGCCGGTGGCCGGTGTGCGGCGCGGGTTGGGGGCAGGGGCGCTGACCTGCTAATGTTCTTCTCGTCGCGAGGGAGATCATTCCTCGTCAGGCGTCAGTGGTGCTACCGGAGCACGTCCTACTTTCAGTAGGAAGAGTCCGTTCAACCCGGGCCTGGCGCTCCACAGTCGGACGAGGTCCGGTGCCGTTCCAGGCGCCGGGCCTCGTTCGCGTTTCGCGGCGTCGCCGGGAAACAGGGATCCTGTTCCGGCTCCGAGCGGGAGTGCCCTGGCGTGATCTGCCCGAGCGTTTCGGGAGCTGGAAGACCGTTTACGAGCGGCATCGGCGCTGGTCCGCAGACGGGACCTGGGACAGGATCCTCCATGCCGTCCTGGCCGACGCCGATGCTCAGGGGCGAGTGGACCGGAGCATGGTGAGCGTCGACTCGGCCTCATGCCGGGCCCACCAGCACGCGGCCGGGGCCCGCACAGAACACCGCGGATCCCGAAAAAAGATCGACACCTCGGCAGCACCGCCCCGACGAGGGACTCGGACGCTCCCGGGGCGGCCTGACGAGCAAAGTCCACCTGGCGGGGGAAGGCGGCTGCAGGCCGCTGGCCCTACTGATCACGCCGGGCCAGTGGGGTGGCAGCCCCCAACTCATCCCTGTCCTGCAGCGCATTCGGGTCAAGCACCCCGGCGGCGGGCGTCCGCGCACCCGCCCTGACCACCTGGGCGGCGACAAGGCGTACAGCTCTCGCCGCAATCGCCACTACCTGCGCAGACGCCAGATCAAGCACACCATTCCGGAGCCCAAAGACCAGCGCGCCAACCGGCAACGTCGAGGCAGCCGGGGTGGCCGGCCGGCAGGCTTCAACAAGGACATGTACACGCGCCGCAATGAAGTCGAGCGCACGATCAATCGACTGAAGCACTTCCGCGCCGTCGCGACGCGCTATGACAAGCGCGCCTGCTTTCACGGGACTGTCAGTGTTGCGTCGATCCGGCTCTGGCTCCGCGGATAGATCAAGTATCCCAACATCCGGACGCGTCTGTCACCGTCCTCCGGGAGGAGATTTTGTCATGATTTGCGCACCTAAGGTTGCGAATGACCAGCGAAAACCTCGATCTGACTTGGAGTAGGGATGGCATCCGACGTCGCCGCAGTGGCCGCAGAGCTCACCGCCATGGTTGCGGCAGATCACCGGGCCGCGCGCCAGGCGAACAGCGCTGACCCGGCGGAGCAGTTGGCGTGGCGCCGCTTGACCGCGCAGCACGCGGATCGTCTCAGCGAGATCATGGACGCGCACGGGTGGCCGACCGCGGAACTGGTCGGCGAGGACGCCGCTCGGGCTGCGTGGCTGATCGCGCAGCACGCCGACCGTCAGCTCGACGTTCAGCGGCGCGCGCTGAGGCTGATGGAGCAGGCGGTGGCCAGCGGTGCTGCCAGCCCGTGCGATCTCGCCTTCCTGCGTGATCGCACGCTTGTGAACGAAGGGCAGAAGCAGATCTACGGCACGCAGATCGCCGGCGTGAAGGACGGCTCGCCGATCCCGTGGCCCTGCGAGGATCCCGAGCACATGGACGAGCGCCGTGCAGAAGTCGGCATCCCGGCGTTCGCTGAGTACGTCGCTCAGTTCTCGCAGACCTGAGTCACTCTGGGCATTCGGCGGATCACGCTCGCGCCTGATCCGCCGGACAGACCCTCATGCGGTGTCGAGGGACGCGGGGCGGGTGTAGCGTCCCGATCATGGATGTGGGATCTGTGAACCGGGAACGTGCCGACGGGCAACTCGCTCTGATCGCCGAGACGATGGGCCTCGCCCGCCGCCTCGGCATCGGCGTCTGGCTGCGTGGCGGCTGGGCGATGGACTTCTTCCTCGGTGAACTCACCCGGGACCACGAGGACATCGACTGGTTCGCCCCGGCCGCCGACGCCCCCGTCCTGGCCGCAGGCCTGCGCGAACTCGGCTACCGCCCGCTCGACGCCGGGCCGCCCGAGCAGCAACTCGACTTCATGAAGGACGACTTGGAGTCCAGCTTCGCCCTGCTGGACTTCGCCCCCGACGGCCGGGCGCTGGTCGCCGGCGGCCCCTGGGCGGGCACCCCCTGGCCGGCAGGCCTCCTGGACACCGCACCCGGACGGCTCGGCGACGTCGAGTGCCCGATCGTGAGCCCCGAGGCGCAGATCGAGATCAAGCGGATGATGCCGGTCTGGGACGCGCGCAGGCCGCGCCGCGCCAAGGACGCCGCGGACATCGCCCGGCTGCGGGCGGCGCTGGGCCGAGTCTCCTGACCGCCGGGCCAACACGTAGGGCTCGCGGTCGAGTCGGGCCCACAGCGCAGCACAGCACAGCCGAGCCCGGGCCTCGGTGAGCACGGTACTCCGCGCCGTCCCGGTCGCGTCAGGCCGTCTCGGCCCGTTCCCCCCTCCCCGCGGCATCCGTCGGCTCTGCTCCCTCCGCCGGCTCCGCCGAGTCGCCCCGGGGCACGGTGATCAGGGTGAACGCCGCCCCGCCGTCGTCCCGCACCACCGCCACCCGTCCGAACGGTGTCGGCTCCGGCCCGTCCAGCACGCTCCCGCCGAGCCGGACCGCCCGCTCCACCGTCCGGTCGGTGTCCGCCGTGCCGAAGTACACCGCCCAGAGCGCCGCCGGACCGTCCGGATCCACTCCCGGGTTCCCGCCGATCCCGCCGGCCGGCTGCCCGCCGGCCCGGAACACCGTGTAGTCGCCCGCCGGGCGCGCGTACTCGTACCCGAGGACCTGGCGGTAGAACGCCCGGGCGCCGTCCGGGTCGGGGGAGAGGTGCTCGTTCCAGGTGAACGTGGCCGGCTCGTTGACCAGGCCCGCCCCCGGGTTCAGCCGGGCCTGCCAGAGGCCGAAGACCGCGCCGAGCGGATCCACCGCGAGCGCGCTGCGCCCCAACTCGGCCACCTCGCCCGGCTCCCGGGCGATCCGTCCGCCGGCCTGCCGGACCGCCTCGGCGACCCGGTCGGCGTCGTCCACCGCGAGGTAGGTCAGCCAGGCGGAGCCGTCGCCCCCGGGCCCTCGGGCGATCCCCGCGACCTGCGCCCCGCGCAGCGTCGCCACGGTGTACCCGCCCGGACCGTCGTCCGGCTCGTCCTCCGGCTCGTCCTCCGGCCCGTTCTCCGAGCCTTCGCCCGGGCCGTCGTCCGCCCCGACGAACTCCCACCCGAACAGCCCGCCGTAGAACCGCCGGGCCCGGCCCAGGTCCGGCCCGGCGGCCAGTTCGACCCAGCACGGCACGCCCTCCCGGTACCTGTCCGCCTTCGGCATGCCGTCCTCCTCGGTCCTCCCGCCAGCCTCCGCCGCGCCCGGACCTCCGGCAACCGGACCTCCGGTAACCGGACCTCCCCACAGCCGGGATGCCCCCCGCTGTGCTCAGGCCACTCCGCGCGGCCGGAACTGGATGCTGATCCGCGGGCCCACCGGCCGGGCCGTCTTCGGAACGGCGTGCTCCCAGGTCCGCTGGCACGACCCGCCCATGACCAGCAGGTCCCCGTGCCCCACCAGGTGCCGCACCACCGGTCCGCCACCGCCGCGAGGCCGCAGCAGCAGCGCACGCGGCTCCCCGACCGAGACGATCGCCACCATGGTGTCCTCGCGTTCCCCGCGGCCGATCCGGTCCCCGTGCCAGGCCACGCTGTCCCGCCCGTCCCGGTAGTAGCAGAGCCCGAGTGTCCGGAACGGCTCGCCCAGCTCCGCCGCGTAGTGCGCGCTCAACGCCGCCCGCGCCGCCCCGACCACCGGATGCGGCGGCGCGTCCCCCTCCCCGTACGAGGCGAGCAGCCGCGGCACCTCCACCACGCGCTCGTACATCTCCCGCTGCTCCGCCCGCCACGGGACCTCCGCCGCCAGCTGTTCGAACAGCAGGTCCGCCCCCGTGACCCACCCCGTCACCACGTCCACCCAGGCCCCGTCCCCGAGCACCTGCCGCCGCACCCCGGCGAGCGTTCCGAGCGCGATCCCGCCCGGGCCGGCGTCGTCGAACAGCGAGGGCTGGAGGTGAACGGTGCTGCGCATGGCTCCAGCGTACGCCTTAATCGAACACATGCTCGATATCAAGGGAGCATCGGCTTCCCCTTCGACCGACCGGCACCAGTCGTCCCGTCGCGGCGGAGGCCGAGCGTTCTCGGCGGAAGGCCGGCCGGTGGGCTTCCGAAGGCCGCACGTGCTGGACAGCCGATTCCAGAAGTCTGAGCAAAACCCCTTGCCTAATGGTCAAGAAGTGTTGACCATTAGGGGCATGCCTACCGATGATCTTCCCGGGACGTTCCACGTCACCACTGACGAGCAGCTACGCGCCGTTTCCAATCTCACGCGTCACCGGATCATGGCCGTGCTCCGCTTCGAGCCCGCGACGATCACGCAGATCGCCGAGCGCGTGGGCCTTGCGAAGGGGAGTTCCAGCTACCACGTACGGCTGCTCGAACGGGCCGGCCTGGTGAAGGTGGTGCGAACGCGGAAGGTCCGGGGGGTCACCGAGCGGTACTACGCCATGGCCGCACGGGCGATCGTGCTGCCGGACCGGGGCGAGGGAGAGCCGGATGTGCTGATGCGGCATGCGGTGGCGGACCTGGAGGCGGCGCCGGTGGATGGCGAGCGACACGTCCGGATGGCGCATCTGCGGCTCACCGAGGAGCAGTTCGCGGAGCTGGGGGCGCGGCTGCAGGCACTGGCGGACGAGTACCGGGAGCTGTCCGATCCGTCGCTGCCGGACGCGTCACTCGTCTTCGCACTGTTCCACCCGACACCGCGCGAGCAGCCCGAAGGGGACGCCAAGTGACCTCAGACGTTCGGAAGTTGCCGACCGGGTTCGGACGGCTGTGGGCCGCGCAGACGGTGTCCTCGCTCGGTGACGGGGTGTCGCATGCCGCGCTGCCGCTGCTCGCGTTGACGTTGACGCGGGATCCGATGGCGCTCGCCGTCGTCACGGCTACCGGAACGCTGCCGTGGCTGCTCTTCGGGGTGGTCGGCGGTGCGCTGGTGGATCGTTGGGACCGTCGGCGCACGATGTGGGTCATGGACGCGGCGCGTGCGGTGCTGCTCGCGATACCGGCGGCAGCGGCCGCGCTCGACGTGCTGAGCATTCCACTGCTCGCGGCCGTCGCCTTCCTGCTCGGCCTCGGCGGACTCTTCTTCGACACGGCCGCGACGGCCTATCTGCCGGATCTGCTCGGCCGCGACCCCGCGCTCCTGGAGCGCGCCAACTCCCGTCTGCGCGGCGCCCAGACCGCCGCGTCCGGCTTCGCGGGGCCGCCGGCGGGCAGTGCCCTGCTCGCGCTCGGGCGGGCGGTTCCGCTGCTCGCCGACGCGGTGTCGTTCGCGCTCTCCGCACTGCTCGTAAGGTCGCTGCCTGCCGCACCCCGGCCCGTACCGCAGGCCCGTGAGTCGCTCTTGCGGCAGGCGCGGGCCGGCGCCTCGTACGTATTCCGTGATCAGCTGCTGCTCGGGCTCGCGCTGCGTCCGGCGGTCGGGAACATCGCCTTCCTCGCCGTGGAGACCGTACTCGCCCTCTTCGCGCACGATCGCCTCGGCGTCGGCACCTTCGGCTTCGGCCTGCTCCTCACGGCGGAGGCCACCGGCGGTCTGCTCGGCGCGGGCATCGCCTCCTTCCTCGGCCGACGACTCGGCACCGGCACCGCGCTCACCTGCACGGCCGCAGTCGAAGGACTCGCCATCCTGGGCCTGGCCGTCGCCCCGAACCCGTACGTCGCCGGCCTCGCGCTCGCCGTCTGCGGGGCGGGCATGGGCGCCACGATGGTGCTCGGCCCCTCCCTCCGACAGGCGATCGTCCCCGCCCACCTGATGGGCCGGGTCGCCTCCACCTCCCGCATGCTCGCCATGTGCGCCGCCCCGTTCGGCGCCTTCCTCGGCGGCTGGCTGGCCACCACCTACGACGTGCGCACCCCGCTCTACACCGCCGCCGGCCTCCTCCTCACCATGACCGCCGTCACGTCGACCATGACCAGCAACCGCCAGGTCGAGGCGGCGCTGAGCGCCGCCGCCCCGGCCGGTGATCCGCATCACGCGGAATCCGGGGATCCCGTTCAGGAGGGTGTCGTTGAGGGCTCCACGAGGTCGTTGAGCCCGTGCTGAGCCCGGCTCGGCGTTCCTGGCCTCGGCCCGGAGCGTCGGGCGCCCGGCCTCCACCACGGCCCGGGGTCCCATGGGCTCCGGGGGCTTCGAGGCCGCGCGGCGAGGCCCTACGGGAGGTCGCGGCGGACGAGCGCTTCGGCGACCGGTTCGCCCGTGCGGCGGGCGAAGGCCATCCGCTCGCGGACCTCGCCGAGGGTGCGGGGGCGGTAGCCGCCGCAGTGGTTCTTGTGGAAGCGCACGCCGGCGTCGAGCAGGACGGACAGGGTCCGCCAGGCGGCGGTGTCGCGGCGGCGTGGCGCCTCGAAGGCGGATCCCACGCGGATCAGTGGGCGGGTGCAGCGCGGGCAGGGGCGCTCGCGGGGGTGGGTGTCGTCGTATGGCTGCTTGTAGGAGGCGCGGCAGGTCAGGCAGACGAACGAGGTCTTGGTGTGGGCCACCCGGTCAGCCTAGGGCCACCACCGGCGGACTTCGACGACTTTCCGGCGCGGGGCTCCCCCATGCCCGACCGGCGGGGTCCGTGTCGGACCGGGGGCCCGTGCCCGACCGGCGGGGTCCGTGCCCGACCGCAGGGTCCCTCGTCCCACCCCACCGGTTCGATTTCTGAGCAGGCGTGATGTCCTGCTAATGTTCTTCCCGTCGAGAGGAAATGTCCTCTCGGACATGCGTCAGAGGTGCTACCGGAGCACGTCCTACTTTCAGTAGGAAGAGTCCGTTCAACCCGGGCCTGGCGCTCCACCCCGAGGGGGCCGTTCCGTACCGGAACGGCCCCCTCGTCGTTCCCCACGGTGCTGAGCGGACCTGACCTCACGCGCCCCGCCCCGTCCGGCGGCGGCGGACGCCCCGGAGCGAACCGCTTCCAGTGCCGTCAACGCATGTGCCGTCCGTCCGGCCCGGTACCGCCGCCGGCCCCTTGCGGGCGCTTCCGGCCGCGCGCCGGATTCCCTCTGCGACGCGGCGCCCGGGCAGGCGGGTGCGAAGCGGCGACGCCGCCCGCCCCGGCCACGGCGTCCGGCGGTGCGGTCGACGGATCGGTCTTATCGCAGTCCGTGGCCGGAACTCTTCCCCGTGGCCGACAACCGGCCAAGGTCCCGCTCCAGGTGGGCCGCTGGGTGGTGTCGCGAGGTCGGGCAGCGGGCGGCTCTCGCCAGCGCGTTTGGGTAGTCGGTGCGAGCTGATGGGCCGTCATAGCTTGGCTGAAATCAGCCCCTTGTGGTGTGAATATGCCATTGGAATGTTCGTCATACGGAATCGGCCAGTAGCCTTCCGTGTCGAACCCGCCACTCGTCGTGGCGGTCCGGCCGGCGCCGGCCCAGCGCGCCCGGCTGCCCAACCGCCCGAAGGAGCCCGAGTGCCGGGGATCGACGAATGCCTGTCCGGGGCCATGGCGATCGCCGGGGCCCGCGCGGCCAGCCTCATCGACTGGAGCAGCGGACTCGCCCTCGGCAGCGTCGGCGTCAGCCCAGCCGGCGACCACGAAACCTCGGCGGCCGAGACAACCGACTTGGTACGAACGGCTGTTGAGAGCGAGACCTTCACCGCGGCGGAGGACCGCCGGGTGCCGTTACAGGACATCATCGTCACTGCGGGCCGCAGTTACCACCTGATCTGCTTCATCGACACCGTCTTCGACAGCCCGCTCGTCCTGCACCTCTGGCTGGACCGGACCGAGGGCAACCTCGCCGCGGCCCGCTACCGGCTCCAGGCCCTCGCGGAGGAACTGGTGCTGGGATGACTGGTACGCGGATGACGAACGCCCTGCCGGGCCAACCCGGTGCCGCTCCCGCCCGCGGCGTCGCGTTTCGGCCAGCGGGCCGCGGTGCCGGGCCCGCCGCAGCCCCCGGGCGGCCGGCGTGAACGACGTCGACGCCATGGCCACCGGCGGGGCCTTCACCGCCGTCGAACAGCTGGCCGGGGAGCGCGCGACCGGTGTGCTGCACGGTCCCACCGGCACGCTCCACCTCGCCGACGGCCTGGTGGTGCACGCCGAGTCCGACCGCGCGCCCGACCTGGCGACCCTGCTCACCCGCTGCGGCCGGATCACCCGCGAGGCCTGGCAGGAGGCCGTCCGCTCCTTCGGCCCGCACGGCCGGGTCGGCGGCGCCCTGGTCGAACAACGGCTCCTCACCCGCGGCGAGTTGGAGGTCTGCCAGCTCGGCGTCCTCTACGACGCCGCGTTCTTCGTCCTCGGCGCCACGGGCACCCCGGCAGGCCCGTGGTCCTTCGAGTCGGGCGTACGGCACTGGCTCGGCCCGGTCGCGGCGGTGAGCGCCCGGCGGCTGCGGCGGGAGGTGGAGCGCCGGCACCGGCTGCTCGAACGGATCTGGCCCTGGCCGCAGCTCGACACCACGCCGGTCCGCCCGGCGGACACGGTCGGACCGGCCCGTCCGGGTGGCGCCCAGGAGCGGTGCGCCGCCCCGGGCACCCGCGTCGGGGGCCGGCCCTGCCCGCCCAGCCGCCGCCAGCGCGAACTGCTCGACCATGCGGACGGGCGAAGAACCCCGGCGGAGCTGGCCCGGCTGCTCGGCCGGTCGGCCTTCGCCACCACGGCCGATGTCCGCCGCCTCGCGGCCGCCGGACTGCTGGCCACCCCGGGCCGCGGCGCCCCGCGCCACGCCGCCTGGGCGGCGGCCGCCGCCGGCCGCGCCATGGCCGCCGGTACCTCCGGTGGCGCGCCGTCCGGACGGCCGCCCGGCCCGCAGCCCGAGCCGCGGCCGGGCCCGCAGCCCGGAGCGAGGCCCGCGCCCCAGCCCGAGCCCCAGCCCGAGCCGCAATCCGAGCCGCGGGCCGTAGCGCGGCCCGGACCGCAATCCGAACCGCGGCCCGGTCCAGTGTCCGGCCTGCACCGCCGTGTGCCCGGCGCGGCCCTGGCCGCGCTGCTCCCGGCGGGCGCCGCCCGCTCCGCCCACCACCGCCCGCCCACGGCCCTGGTCCACGCCCCGCCCCTGGTCCACCCGCCGGCCCCGGTCCACCCGCCGGGCCCGGCAGCGGCCCACCCGCTGACCGTCCCCGACCCGGACATCGCGCTGCTGACCCGGGTCCGAATCCTTCTGGAGGCCCGACTTTGAACCACTCTCCGCCCGCGACCCCGCTCTCACGGTCATGAGGCGGGCGCTCAAGCAGCGTGTCGGAAGGAGACAACTGATCGCCTTGGAGACGGACCTGTTGGCCGAACTGCGTGCCCTCAAGCACCGGGTCCCGCACCTCGCGGGCGGCCTGGTGGCCAGCGTGGACGGCCTGTTGGTCGCGCACGACACCCACGGGACCGAGCCCACCGGCCTGGCCGCGATGACCGCCGCCTCACTCGGCCTGGCCCAGCGGCTCGCCGACACCACCGGGCAGGGCGAGTTCCGGGAGTCGCTGGTCCGCGGCGAGCACGGGTACGTCGCCACCTACGCGGCCGGCGGCAGCTGTGTGCTGACCCTGCTGGCGCACCCGGACGTGAACGTCGGCCGCCTGCACCTGGAGGCCCGACGCTCCGCCCGGCGGATCGCCGGCCTCCTCAACGACGCGCTGACCCCGAAAGACCCTCCGTAAGCCGCTCCGAAGACCCCCTTCCCAAGGGCCGCCCTCACCCCGTCGACCCGGATCCCACCGGGCCGGACCCGGTGACGTGGCTCCGGTGACCCGGATCTAGTGACCTGGACCCACCGACCTTTTTCCGACCCTTGTGACCCTTCCGGCCTTCCGGCCCTTCTGATCTTCCGATCTTCCGAACGAACTGGAGATACCGCCATGACCGACGCAGCCGGCGCGCTCAAGCAGACCATGACCGTGATCGAAGGCGCCCTCGGTGCCGCCCTCGTCGACTACAACAGCGGGATGGCCCTCGCCACCCTCGACGGTCCCGGCGGCCTCGACCTCAACGTCGCCGCCGCAGGGAACACCGACGTGGTCCGGGCCAAGATGCGCACGATGGACATGCTCGGGCTGCAGGACGGCATCGAGGACATCCTCATCACCCTCAGCAGCCAGTACCACCTGATCCGCCCGCTCACCGGCCGCAGCGGCAAGGGCCTCTTCCTCTACCTCGCGCTGGACAAGAGCCGCGCCAACCTGGCGATGGCCCGGCACCAGCTCACGAAGATCGAGGCCGACCTGGAGGTCTGACGCCGCGAGGCCGGGGCTCCCGCCCCGGGTAGCCGTGTCCGATGGACGGACCCCGCGTCGCGCGGCGCGGGGTCCGTCCGGACGGTAGGTGACAACGCCCGGGCCCGAGCAGCGCCGGGCTCTGGGCGGTGCCAGGTCCTGGGCGGCGCCAAGTCCCGGGCAGGGCCCGGGCGTGGGCGGTGTTCTCGGCAGGGCAGCCCACCGCCCCGGACGGACCGGCTCACCCGTCCGATGCCGCCAGGCCCTCCGGCCCCTCCCGCCCCGCCGGCTCCTCCGCCCATGCCACCTCGCCGCCTGCCAGTCCCGCGCAGACGGCGCCGTCGGGCGTGAGCACGCTCCACGGCGCGACCTGCGCGTGCGGCGGCACGGACAGCACGGCATCACCGTCGAAGGCCAGCTCCAGCCCGCCCGCCATGGTCACCCGGGCGGCACCGACCGTCCGGCCCACCAGGCCGAGCAGCGTGCCGGACGGGCGGAAGGTCAGGGCGGGGAAGAAGTGGTCCACCTCGGACGGCGCCGCGAACACGAACTCGTGCGCCACCCGGACGGTCACCGGTCCGTCGAGCGTGATGTCGAGCCGGCCGCCGCCGCTGACCGCCTCGACCCGGCGTCCGGCCAGTACCTTCCCGATCGCGTTCTGCATGGGCCCAGTGTGGACCAGGAACACCGTTCGGGTCCGGCGGATCGGCCTGCCCGCAGGGCCGTCAGCCTGCGGTCGGTCCGCCGGCCAGCCGCCTGCCCGCCGCCGCCCGCCGCCGGTCCGCCCGGTCGTCAGTCCGCCGGTCGCCCGCCGACCAGTTCGGCCGGGCCGCCCTGGCGGGTGCGGGCGGCGAGCGCGGCAGCCGTACGGTCCCACGACGAGGCGGACAGCAGGGCCCGCGCCTCGGCCGGGTCGCAGAGCCGCCACTCGACCAGTTCGTCCTCGGCCATCGTGATCGAGGCGAGCCGCTCCTCCGTCACCGTCCCGCCGTCGAAGACGTAGACCAGTACGGCCGTGTCCCGCCGGCTCGCCGGGTCCGCGTCCCTCCCGGGCAGCCAGTCGAGGGCCAGCAGCCGGCCCGGTTCGCACTCCCAGCCGAGCTCCTCGCGCACCTCCCGGCGGGCCGCGGCCCGGGGCAGCTCCCGGTCCGCCTCGATGCCGCCGCCGGGCAGCACCCAGTACGGCTCCTCGCCGCCCGGGCCGGCCCAGGGCCGCAGCCGTACCAGCAGCACCCGCCCGGCCGCGTCGGTGAACAGCGTGCGCGCCTTCGCCCGGATCCGGGGGCGGGTGGCGATGTACGTCTCCCGGTCCAGCGGGGGAGCGGCGGGCTCGGCCTGGGGCAAGTCGGGCGTGCCGGTGAGCGTGACCCCCGCCGGCCCGGTGTACGCGGGCGCCGGCACGGCCGCCAGATGGTCGAGGGTGTGCCCGGCGGGCCGGCCGTCCTCCAGCTCCAGCGGCCAGGCCTCGCGCGGCGCCCGCAGGCAGGCGCTCACCCGGCGGGAGAGCCGGGGCGGCAGCGCGTGAGCCGCCTGCTCGGGCGTCAGCCACGCCCAGCCGCCGACCTCCGCGGTGTCCGGCGTGAAGGCGGCGCACTCCTCCGTGGTGAGCGGTTCGGCCCAGTAGAGGTGCGCGGCGATCGGCGGCCGGAAGTCGTCGAGCGTCCAGTCGATGCAGGCGAGCGGCCCGAGCCTGGGTGTGAACCCCAGCTCCTCCGCGATCTCCCGGACGGCCGTCCGGCGTGGTGAGAGGTCCTCCGGCTCCCAGCCGCCGCCCGAGATGGCCAGCGGATGCTTCCGGTCGTAGGGCAGCCGGACCACCAGTACCCGGCCCTGCCCGTCCGGGAACAGCACCCCGGCTGCGGCCAGCAACTCGCGCCCCGCACGACCGTCCTGGCTGCCTGAAGGCGGTGACGTCACCACAGCAAGTCCCTCCACCGAACCGGGCGGACCCCCGCCCGCCTGCCCACTACGACACCCCCGCCCATCTCAACGGTTCCCCGCCACCCCCGGGGATCGAACCAGGGGTCAGACCCGTTCGAGCGGCCGGTGCGGCCCCTCCGGCAGCTCCACGGCGATCGCGTCGCCGGGCCGCACCGTGCCGCCGGCCCGCACGACGCCCATGATGCCGGCCTTGCGCACGACGTTCCCGGCCTCGTCCCGGCCGACGACCTGCTTCAGCAGCCCGGCCTGGAAGTTGTCGATCTGCAGGCACGGATTGCGCAGCCCGGTGACCTCGACGACCGCCTCGCCGCCGATCCGCAGCAGCGCCCCGGTCGGCAGGCCGAGCAGGTCGATGCCCCGGGTGGTGACGTTCTCGCCCAGATCGCCGGCCCGCACGCCGAACCCCGCCGCGCCGACCTCGGCGAAGAGCTCCTCGTGGATGAGGTGGACCTGCCGGAGGTTCGGCTGGGTCGGGTCCTGGGCGACCCGCGAGCGGTGCTTGACCGTGACCCCGGCATGGACGTCCCCCTCCACCCCGAGCCCGGTGATCAGGGTGATGGCGGCCCGGTTGGGCTTGGTGAACGAGTACTCGCCGTTGCTGCTGACTGCTGTGACCGTTCCGCTCATTTCGGCGGTCCCCTCCGTTCGTGGCGCCGTTCGCGGCGCTGCCTCTGTTCGTGGTGCTGCCACTGTTCGTGGCGCCGTTCGTGGCGCCGCCTCTGTTCGTGGCCGTACCCCGTCAGGAGCGTAGCCCCGGGCCCCCGGCAGCGGGTCGCCCGCCCCGGCCCGCCCGATCGAGGCGAGCGCCGCCTCCGCCGCGCGGGCCATCCGCTCGTCCTGGCGGCCGGTGGCCCCGCGGAGCCGGGCGAAGCCCTCGACGGCGGCCAGCGCGAGCAGACCCGGGAGCAGATCGGTGCTGCGGTCGGCGACCCAGCGGGTGCCGCGGGTCGCCATCCACCAGAGGTCGGCCAGCGCGCCCGGCGGCGGCTCGGCGGGTTCGGCGGCGGGGGCCGGGCCGAGCGGGCGGCCGGCGGCGGCGAGCAGGTCGTGGAAACCGTGGGCGATCACATGATGCCCCTCGGCGCTGGGGTGGAGCCGGTCCACGCTCAGCAGCTGCCGCTGCGCCGTCCACGGCAGCTCGGCGATGTGCAGGTGGACCGTTCGGTGGCGCACGGAGAGGGCGTGCACCACCGTGTTCACCGCGCGCATCCGGCGGGCCAGCGGACGTGCGAGGGGCTGTGGCAGCCGCAGCAGCGTGCCCGGGTCGGGCAGGCACGCGGTGAGCACCAGCGCGCCGCTGCGGGAAAGTTCACCGAGAGTGGTGTCCAACTCCCGCGTGGTGCGGCCGATCTCGAACCCGGCGCGCAGGGTGTCGTTGCCCCCGACCACGACGGCCGCCACCGCCGGACGCAGCGCCAGCGCGGCGGGCAGCTGTTCCGTCGTCAGATCGGTGCTGAGCGCCCCGCTCCGCGCCAGGTTGGTGAACTCGACGCCGACCCCGGCCGGCGCCAACGACCGTGCGAGCAAGGCCGCCCAGCCCCGCCACCCGCCGGCCACCGGGTCGCCGACCCCCTCCGTGAGCGAGTCCCCGAGCGCCACGAACCGCACCGGCCCGGCCGCCCGCCGCTCGCCTGCTCCTCGCACCCCGCCCGGGAGCGTGCCGCCCGGGAGTGTCCCGCCCGGGGCCGTCCCGCCCGGGGCCGTCCCGCCCGGGGCCGTCCCGCCCGGGGCCGTCCCGCCACCCTCGTCCCCGACCACCGCCGTGCTCACTGCCTGCCTCCCGATTCCCCGTCCCTCGCCGCCGGAGCAGGAAGTCGGCCCGTCCGACTTCCTGTGCGCTGCCGGTTGCCCTCGCTCGCCCGGGACGCCGCCCCGGCACCGCCGCCCCCGCCTTCGCCCGTGCCCCCGGAGCCTCCGCCCGTCCCTGCCGCCCCCGCGCCGTGGGCGGCGAGGAAGGCGGCGACGGCCGCGGGCCAGCCGTACTGCTCCGCCTGCGCGCGGGCCGCGCCGCGGCGGGCGGCCTCGGGGCGGGCGAGGAGCACACGGACCGCCTCCGCGAAGCCCGCGCCGGTGTCCTCCGCGGCCACCCCGGCCGGCCCGACCAGCCCGGGGAGCGCCGAGGAGCGGCTGACCGCCACCGGTGTGCCGCAGGCGAGTGCCTCCATCGCGGCGAGGCCGAAGGTCTCCACCGGCCCCGGTGCGAGGACCACGTCGGCGCAGCCGAGCAGCCGGGCGAGGGCGTCGCGCCCGCCGACGTGCCCGAGGAAGTGCACGGGCAGCCGCAGCCGGGCGGCCCGGGCGGCCAGTCGCGAGCGGAGCGGTCCGGTGCCGGCCACCACGAGGACGGCCGGCACCCGGCGCGCGCGCAGTTCGGCCAAGGCGTCGACCGCCCGCTCGGGGTGCTTCTCGGCGGAGAGCCGCGAGCAGAGCACCAGCAGCACCTGCCCCGGCTGCGCGTACCGCGCCCGCTCCTGCGCCCGGTCCCCGTCGGCCGGCGGCCGCATCCCGGCGAGGTCCACACCGAGCGGTGCGCGCGCCAGGTTCCGTACGCCCAGGCGCCGGAACTCGGCCGCCGCCCAGTCCGTCGTGCAGACCACGGTGTCGTACGCCCGTGCAGTCCGGGCGTTGAGCCGGTCGGCGGCGGCGCCGGCGAGCGGGGCGGGCAGGCCCCAGGTGCGGAGCACCCCGGCGGCGCTCTCGTGCGACACCATGACCGAGCGGATGCCGTGCCGCCGCGCCCAGCCGCCGGTCCAGCGCAGGGTGGTGCGGTCGGAGACCTCCAGCCGGTCGGGCGCGAGCCGGGTCAGCTCGTGGGCGACGGCCCGCCGGTCGGTGAGCAGCCGGTACCCGCCGCTGCCCGGCAGGACGGGCCCGGGCAGGGTGACGACCAGGCCCTGCTCGGTCTCCTCCTCGCTGCGGTGCTCGCCGGGCACGACGAGTACCGGGACGTGCCCGGCGGCCCGGTAGCCGGCGCCGAGGTGACGCAGGGCGGTCCGCAGCCCGCCGGAGACCGGGGTGACGAAGTTCGCCAGCCGGACGATCCGCAGCGGGCCCCCGTGTCCGGTCATGCCGACAGCTCCTGCGCCATCGAGGCGTCCACCGCCGCGTCCACTGCCGGGGTGTTCACCGCCGGGACGGCCGCCGTCGGCGCGACCGGGGCGACCGGGGCGGCATCCGCGGCGACGGCGATCCTGCAGTGCTCCGCCAGCACCTCCGCGTAGTGCCGCAGCAGCAGGTCCCCGACCGCCTCCCAGGTGCGGGCGGTGACCTCCGCCCGCCCGGCGCGCCCGTAGCGTCCCCGCAGACCGGCGTCGGCGGCCAGCGTCCCGACCGCCCGGGCGACCGCGGCGCCGTCCCGGGGCGGTACCAGCAGACCGGTGCGGTGGTGGGCGACGAGGTCCAGCGGGCCGCCGGCGGCGGGGCCGACCACCGCCACGCCACTGGCCATCGCCTCCTGGATGGTCTGGCAGAAGGTCTCCAGCGGACCGGTGTGCACGAATACGTCCAGGGTGGCGAAGCAGCGGGCGAGTTCGTCGCCGGTCCGGCGGCCGAGGAAGACCGCGCCGGGCATCGCGGCCTTGAGCCCGGCGGCGGACGGCCCGTCGCCGATGACCACCACCCGGACCCCGGGCAGCGCCGACGTGGCGGCCAGCAGGTCGACCCGCT
Source organism: Kitasatospora sp. NPDC032757 (assembly GCF_055579305.1). NCBI lineage: Bacteria > Bacillati > Actinomycetota > Actinomycetes > Kitasatosporales > Streptomycetaceae > Kitasatospora > Kitasatospora sp. NPDC032757. Next base: position 47,936 of record NZ_JBVINN010000023.1, read on the forward strand.
TCTCCGGCGCGAGCCGCCCGACGTAGCCGACCAGCACCTCCCCGCCGGGGGCGAGTGCCCGGTGCAGCGCCTCGTCGCGGTGGCGCGGGTGGAACCGGGCCGAGTCGACCCCGCGCGGCCAGAGCTGGACCCGGGGCACGCCGTGCGCCGTGAGGTCCTGCGCCGCCGGGGTGGACGGCGCGAGGGTGCGGGCGGCGGCCCGGTGGATGGTGCGGATCCGGTGCCAGGCGGCGGCCTCGCCGAGCCCGCGCCCGGCCCGGTAGGCGTGCGCGTAGCCGGCGAGGTCGGTCTGGTAGACGGCGACGGCGGGGACGCCGAGCCGGTCGGCTACCTGCATGCCGCGCGCGCCGAGCACGAACGGGCTGGCCAGGTGGACGAGGTCGGGCCGGTGCCCGGCGATGGCGGCGGTGAGCAGCCGGCTGGGCAGGGCGATCCGCACCTGCGGGTACCCGGGCAGCGGGACGGAGGGGATCCGGACGACCGGCAGTTCGGCGGCGGTCGGGCCGGCCCCGAAGGTGTGCGGCGGGCAGTCGGCGCCACGCGCGGGCGCCGGGGTGATGACGAGTGGCTGGTGGCCCCGGCGGACCAGATGCTCGGCCGTCCGCAGCACGCTGTGGGCGACTCCGTTGACCTCGGGAGGGAAGGATTCGGTGACGATGGCGACGCGCATGCCTGAGTTGTGTCCGGGTCCGGCGTGCAGGCGGCCAAAGGGATCTGTCGTACAAACGAACGCGGGTCGGCGATTTGTCCCGCCGACCCGCGTTCCCGCCCTCACCCCGCCGTCACCGGCGGGCGCCCGCTCAGGCCGGACCGGCCGCCGTCTCCTTCAGCTCCGCGTAGGGCGCGAGCTTGCGGATCGACTCGATGCTCCTGATGCAGTCGTCCCGGCTCTCGTGCGGGTCGCCGGTCACCACGACGGAGCCGTTGCTCGCCTTGAGCCGGAACCGGTGCATGCCGGTGTCGTCGGTGTACAGCTCGAACTTTCCTGCCATGGCAGTGTTCGCCTTTCCTTCGGGTAGCCCCCTCACGTGGCAACGTAGGCCCAAAGGGCTTCTGCTGCTTGTCAGATGAGGCATTCGGGCCTCCGCCGAACGGGTCACGGCCACTGTCCGGATCACCGATATCCACTTCCGGGCCCTGCCCGCCACCCGCCGACAGACCGCGTGACAGGCCCAACCCCTCCAAGGCCTGCCCGGCCCCCGGATCCATCACCGAGGCAACCGGGGGACCGGACGGGTGCTCACGACAGCCTTGTGTTCCCGTCGCCAGAGGCCACGTGCTGCCCGCTAATCCATGCGCCTCAACGTGCGACAGATTGCGTCGACCATCAGGCCGTTTGCCAGGAGCAGTAGCCACCCTCCGTCCATGAGCACGCTACGAACCTTGTATGCCGGGTTGTCATCCGAGATTTCCACGCCGAACGTCATCGCGAGAGGGAACAGAGCGCAGATTCCGGCGACGAGGATCCAGAGGAAAAGGAGCAGGAGTGCAGTCGTGCCCCACATCCTGACCTTGCGGTTCCCGGCCAGCCCCAGCAGGGACAGGACTGCGCAGACGAGCGCGGCCGCTGTGCCGATGAACCCGACCGATACCACCGGCCAGTCCGTGCCCACGCCGGGGATGCCGCTGGGAACCGGTTCCCACAGGTGGTGCAGGTCGAAGAACAGTGTCACGTGCGCCAATTGACTACTGGAGGACATCCCCCTCCAGGACTCCGACAAGATCGGCAGGGAGGACGCCCAGGTGAGTGCCACCGCTGCCAGGAGGATCTCTGTCACATGGGCGGCGATCATGCCGCCCACCGAGGCAGGCCCGGTCCGTTTCGACGTCTGCTCCGGCGTGGTCGCAGTGCCCGGCAGGGCGGGGGAAGCCGCCGGCGCGGCCGGCGTGGCGCCGCCTTCGCTCTCCACGGTGCCACGGGTGGAATCGGGTCGGCTGGGGGAGTCGGTGCCGGCTGCTTCCGAGCCGGGGAAGGTGAGGGCGCGCAGGGCGTAGGTGCGCTGCTGGATCGCCGCGCGGGCACCGGTGATCCCCATCCAGATGCCCGGACCGAACGCGTCACCCAGCTCCTCCTCGCACCATTCCTGCACACGTGCCGGTGTCGGGCGCTGGGCAGGATCCTTGTGCAGGCAGGCGGTGATCAGCCCGCGTAGGGGCGGGGCCAGGGGGGAGACGTCAGGGGCGTCCGCGACGATGCGGTGGACAACGGCCCACTCGTTCTCCGCGGCGAACGCCTCACGGCCGGTGGCTACGAAGTACAGGGTGGAGCCGAGCGCGAAGACGTCGGAGGCGACGCCTACTGCGTGGCCGGTGGCCTGCTCGGGCGACATGTACAGCGGAGTGCCGATCCGGGTGGAGTGACTGCTGTAGGTCACCGACTGGGTCAGGGACTTGACGATGCCGAAGTCGATGACCTTCGGTCCGCTCTCGTCCAGCATGATGTTTCCGGGCTTGAGATCCCGGTGCACCACCTTCGCGGCGTGGATGTCGGCGAGGGCGTGGGCGATGCCCCAGGCCAGTAGCATCACCTGGGCGGCCGGTAGCGGACCGTGGTCGATCACCAGGTCCCGCAGGGACGGCCCCGCCACATAGGTGGTGGCCAACCACGGCTGCTCGGCCTGGGGGGCGGCGTCGAGCAGCGGCGCGATGTGAGCGCCGCGCACCCTCTGCGCGGCACCCACCTCGCGTGCGAACCGCTGGCCGAACTCCGTATCCCTGGCGAACTCGTTGCGAACGATCTTCACAGCCGCCGGCTGCCCGCCCGGGGAGAGGGCGAGGAACACCTGCCCCATGCCGCCCTCGCCCAGCCGCGCCACCAACCGAAAGCCGCCGAGACTGTCCGGATCGTGAGCCTGCAGTGCAGGGAACCGAAACGCTGCCGTCGACATGTAGCCCTTCCCCCTCTTCTCCCCGCCCTGGAACGCCTCATGACCCGACCACCGGTGAAGGTGGGGCACGTCATGGCTTTCCGGCTGCAGCGTACTTCCGTCTCACCGGACTTCGACCTGTCTCACCGAAGATTGCCGGGTGCTCCGAGCAACACGCGACTGGGCCTGTGCTGCGGGGCGCGGTGGCCACGCCCGGGTCGGCTCGGACCTCGACGACCGACCCGGGCCGGACCCGTCGGCCACGCCGTCGCGGCGCCACCGGACCGTGCCGGGCGCGTCAGAAGAGGTCCAGGAGCTCCGTCAGGGAGGTGATGGAGGGTACGGGGGAGGCGGTCGCGTCCCGGTGCAGTGCGCGTCCCGCGTAGCCGAGGCGGATCGCCGCGGCGACCAGGTCGGGATCGTCGTCGACGAACAGGCACTCCGCGGGTGCGAGGTCCAGGGCGTCGCTGGCGTGGTGGTACATGCGCGGGTCCGGCTTGGTGCAGCCGAGGACGGCGGAGATGGCGTACGCCTCGAAGAACCGGTCGATCCCGAGTCCGGCGTGGAGCGCGGGCAGGTTGGGCCAGGCATCCGACACCACGGCCATCCGGACTCCCCGGCGGCTCAGCTCCCGCAGGGTCTCCTCGACCTCCGGGTACGTCTCCAGGAGTACGCGAGGGGGGACTTCGCGGCGCAGGTCGGCGAGCAGGTGCGGGGTCGGGTCCACGCCGAGGTGGTGGAGCATCACCCGGTGGTAGTCGTCGTAGTCGGGCGTCGACGACGAGGCGGCGAAGAAGTGGTCCCCCACCGCGATGGCTGCCGCGAACTCCTCCGCTGTGGTCGAAGGGGCATGGGCGAGGACGGTCTGCTCGAAGTCCGCTCGCGGGTTCCATCGGCCGCCGATCGGCCGTATGAGTACGCCGCCCGAGTCGAAGAGAACGGCGCGGAGACGGTCGGAAGAGGCCGGGGATGTCGTCACCCGTCCAGTCTGGTGGGCGAACGCCGTTGTCGACCCCCTTCGAATCGGACATCGGCAGCCACGCCCGCCCCGGCGAGGACGGGCCATTGCGCGTGCCGGACGCGCCGGTCGGGTCTCCCGCGCCGCGGGCCCCGTCCAGGGGGGCGATCGGCCTGCCCGGCCGCTGGTGGGCGGCCCCGAGCGCCGGCGCGGCGGCGGCGAACACGACCGTCCCGGCGGGGCGGTGACGGTCGGTCGCTATCATGGCGCCGGTCGACGAGGGGGTATGCGGTGGCAGCCGTACGCGACGGGGTGGCGGGCGAGGGGGAGCACGAGGGCCTGGTCATCGCCGGCAGATACCGGCTGGTCCGGCGGCTGGGTGCCGGCGGCTTCGGACAGGTCTGGCAGGCGTCCGACCTCGCTCTGCATGTCGACGTCGCGGTCAAGCAGGTCTGGCTGGCGCCTTCGATGAGCCCGGCCCAGGCCGAGGAACGGCTGGTCCGGGCGCAGCGGGAGGCCCGCAGTGCCGCCCGGCTGCGGGACCACCCGCACGTCGTCGCGGTGCACGACGTGATCGTGGCGGACGGTGTGCCGTGGACGGTGATGCAGCTGATCACCGGGGGCTCGCTGGCCGACCGGTTGGCGGCCGGGCCGCTGGAGCCCGAGGCGGTGTCCCGGATCGGTGCGGCGATGCTGTCGGCGCTGGGTGCGGCACACGCGGCGGGCATCGTCCACCGGGACGTGAAGCCGGCCAACATCATGCTCGCCGATGACGGTCAGGTGCTGCTGACCGACTTCGGCATCGCGCTGCGGCACGAGGACACCGCGCTCACCGCGACGGGCGCCGTCATCGGGTCGGTCGAGTACATGGCGCCGGAGCGCCTCCACGGACAGGAGGACGGGCCGGCCGGGGACCTCTTCTCGCTCGGCGTCTCGCTGTACCAGGCGGTGGAGGGCTGGTCCCCGTTCCAGCGCGGCACCCCGACCGCCTCGTTGCTGGCCGTGGTCTCGGACGAGGCGCCGCCACCGTGTCGCGCGGGGGCGCTCGCGCCCGTGATCGAGGGCCTGATGGCCAAGGACCCCCGGCGCAGGCTCACCCTTCACGAGGCCGCCGCGCTGCTGGCTCAGCCCGCCGGCGTCCCCGGTCCCGCTCGGGTGGTCCCCGGGCCGGTGGTCCCCGGGCCTGTGCTATCCGGGCCTGTCGTGCCCGGGGCGGTGGGTCCCGTTCCCGTTACCGGTCCGGTGCTGACCGGTCCGGTACACCCCGCTCCGTCGCCGATGGCCGCTGTGCCCGGACCGATGGCGGGCGACGCCACGTCGGCCGGCGTCATCGACGCGTACGCCGCACTCACCGTTCCCGCGCCGCCGCCCGCGTCGTCGGCGACCGCTGCCGTTCCTGCGCCGCCCGCCACCGCGGTCGCACCGCTCACCGCCATCACCCCCGGGACGGCCACCGCCCCGGGGCCGGCCTCGGGGCGGTCGTGGCGGCCGTGGGCGGTGATCACGGCGTCGCTCGTCGCGGGAGCCGCGGCGCTGGGTGTGGCGTTCGCCGTGCCCTACTTCTCCGAGGGTCGGGCGATGCAGACCAAGCTGCTCCAGAAGAGCGAGCTGCCGGCGGGCTACAAGGAGAACCTCGGTGCGGGGGACATGGGCTACGGGCGTCCTGTCGCGGGCACCTGGCCCTGCGAGGCCCGCAACCGGGAGACGCGGTGGAAGCACACCGCGGACGACACCGCGGAGTACTACTACAACCCGGCGGGCGGATCGAAGGAGCACTACTCGTTCAACGAGCAGCTCAAGAAGGCCGACGCCGCCGAGATCACCCGGTCGATGCAGGCGGTCCGGGACCAGCTCAGCAGCTGCCCGTCGTACACCGCGAACATCAAGTTCGGCAGTGACCCCCAGAGCTGCGAGGTCACCGTCAAGGCCCTGCCGGCTCCGGCGATCGGCGGGGACGTGGTGGCCCGCCGTGAGACGTACACCTGCACCTACGGCGGTACCACCTACGCACCTGCCGTCGTGGACAAGGTCACCACCAGCAAGGGTGGTTATCTCGTCGAGTTCTTCGCCACGGAGTCGTCCCCCTTCCCGCCCGGCGGTGTGGCCGAGGCCCTGATGACCAAAGCCCTCGGCAAGCTCCCCTGACGCCGGCACGACGACGCCGGCACGACGACGCCGGCACGACGACGCCGGCCGGACCGGGCCCGGGGCGGGCCTCAGAGGCGCCCTGCGGGGGTGCCCCGCAAACGTTGGCATGTGACAGAGATGACCCGGCCGGGTGAGCCGGCCGCGCATTCGGGTCAGCGGTGGCCGGTCGCGGGGCGTGCGGCCGGTCCCGCCGCCGCATCGTCCGCCGGCTCGGGCGAAGCCGCCGGAACAGGTAGCGACTCCGGCATCGCCGCCGGCCCAGGCGCAGACCCCGGCCCCGACACCGGCGCCGCCGCGCCGCTCGGCCGCATGGCCGTCAGCCGCCGTTCGCAGGCCCGCCGCTGGACGACGGACAGGCCGGCGACCGCCGCCCCGAGGCCGAGCCAGCCCGCCGGGCCGGTCGCCATCACCACGCCGGTCAGCAGCAGCGGTCCGGCGGACTTCTGGACGGACTGGGCCATGCCGGCCACGCCCAGGTACGAGGCCCGGGCCCGGTCGGGCGCGAGCGAGACGGCCAGCTCCCAGGAGGTCACCGACCGCACCAGCTCGGCGGCGGTCACCAGCGTCGCCGTGACCAGCAGGGCGATCGACGCGCTCCAGGGCCCGCCGCCGGTACCGAACGCCAGGACCACGCAGGACGCGAGCACCGCCACCCCGTACAGCGTCACCGCGGCCGCCGCCCGGTGCGGCCCCTCGGCCCGCGCCGAGACCCGCAGTTGCAGTACGACCACCAGCACGGTGTTGAGTGCCAGGAAGGCCGGGACGAAGGCGTGCGGCGCCGAGGTGTGGTTCACCAGCCAGAGCGGCAGTCCGACGTTGAGCAGCGAGTCGTCCAGGCACATCGGGATGTCCAGCAGGACGAAGCGCAGGTAGCCGGCGTCCCGCCAGGGGCTGGGCGCCGGCCCCGCCGTCGTGGCGTCCGGTGCGGCGGCGGTACCGGCGCGCGCCGCCACCCGCCCGCCGCCCTGGGGCTCCCGGGTGCGCCACACCAGCGCCGCGGTCACCGCGAAGGAGAGCGCGTTGGCCAGGACGAGCGCGCGGTAGGCGTTCTCCGTCCCCACGGCCAGGCCGATCGCCGCGATCCCGGCACCCAGCGCGTACCCGGCGTTGGCGGCACTGCGGGTGAGTGCCTGGTAGGTGGAGCGCCGCTCGCCCGTCGCCCGGGTGGCGAAGAGCATCTCCAGCGTCTTGGCCGCCCGCTCGGCCAGGCAGATGAGGGCGATCACGGGCATCAGGGTGGTGAAGCTGTCGCAGAGCAGCACCAGGCCCATCGCACCCAGCCGCAGCAGGTGACTCCAGATCAGCAGCCCCCGCAGCGGGAACCGCTCGGCGAGCTGCCCCGCCAGTGGCGACCCGGCGATGCCCGCCACCGCGGCGACGCCCAGCAACAGGCCGACCTGCCGGGCGTCCAGCCGCGTCACGAAGGTGAAGTAGAGCACCGAGGCCGCCGCCCACACGCCCGTCCCGGCCCGGTCCAGGAACTGGGCGAGCAGCATGATCCGCCCGTCCCGCCCGCCCGGCGGCCGTCGCAGCTGCGCCAGCAGTCCGCCCCCGTTGTCTCGCATGGCCCGCCACTTCCCGTTTTCCGTTCCGGTGCTCGGGAAGCAGCCTGCCGGAGATGAATCTCGACGTCAAGATACTTGATGTCGACAGACCTCCGGCCGTCAGGCGGACCCTAGTGATGCCTGCCGTCTCCCGTCCGGCTCCGGCCGGAGCCGCCGAGCGTCTCGCGGAGCAGCTTGCGGTCGGGCTTGCCCGCATCGGTGAGCGGCAGGTGGTCCACGGTGTGGACGGCGGCCGGCGCGTACATCGCGCCCAGCCGGTCGGTGATCCGGGCGCGGACCAGTGCGCCGTCCGCGTGCCGGCCGGCCGCCGGGACGACCGCGACGTGCAACTCCTCGGTCCCGTCCCCCCGCTGGACAGCGAAGGCCGCGCACTGGGCGACGGCGGGGTGGGCGAGCAGTGCCTGTTCCACCTCCGCCGGGTAGACGTGGCCGCCCACCACGATGACCACCTCCTTCAGCCGGTCGACCAGGTGGAGGTAGCCCGCGCCGTCGAGGTGGCCGACGTCCCCGGTGCGGATCCAGCCCTCGTGCAGCACCTCGGCGGTGAGGTCCGGCCGGCGCCAGTAGCCGCTCATCATCATGGGGGTGCGGACGTGGATCTCCCCGTTCTCGCCGGGGGGCAGGGCGGTCCCGGCCGGGCTGCGGATCTCGATCTCGACCCCGGGATCGGCCCGGCCGGCGGTGATCCGGCCGCCCGGTCCGGTGATCGTGTGCTCCTCCGGGCCGACCTCGGTGATCGACCCCGCCTCGGTCTGCCCGTACCAGCCGTGCAGGACCGGCCCGAACACCTCGGCGGCCTGCCGCAGCCGTTCGGCGGAGGCGGGGGTGCCTCCGTAGAAGAGCCGCCGGAGGGCGGAGAGGTCGGTGCCGGCCGCCGCCGGGTGGTCCAGTAGTCGGTACAGCAGGGGCGGCAGCAGCCACAGCTCGGTGATGCGTTCCCGCTCCAGGGCGGCGAGGACGTCCCCCGGGTCGAAGCCGGGCCGCAGCACGACGGTGCCTCCGGCCAGCAGGGCGGCGTCGGCGAGGATCCCGGCCATGTGGGCGAGCGAGGTGCAGGCGAGGGCGCGGGGCGTGGCGCCGGCCCGCATCCGGCCGGCGAGGCGGTCGAGCAGCTGCCGGTAGGGGCCGTGCGCCATCGGGATGCCCTTCGGGGTCCCGGTGGTGCCCCCGGTGAAGCGCAGGCACCAGTCGTCCTGCGCCCGGGCGTGATCCGCCGTCGTGGCGGGGGCGGCTGCTCGGGCCGCGGCACCCGGCGGCACGGTGGTGCCGAGCGGCAGCACCACCGGCACCCGCACCCGGGCGAGCAGTGCCTCGGCCGCGCCCGACCGGGCCGGACCGACCAGCAGCACGGGCGCGTCGACGCTCGTCACGATGTCCGCCTGTACCGCCGCGGACATGCCCGCGCCGAGGAAGGCCACCCGTGCACCGAGCAGGTTCGCGGCGTACCGCGCGACGATCGCCTCCGGCCCGTCGTCGGCGAGGAGTACCACGGTGTCCCCCCGGCGGACGCCGTGACCGGCGAGGACGGCGGCGAACTGCCGGACGTCGTCGTGGAGTTCACCGGCCAGGACGGTGCCGCCGTCGGCGGTGACCAGCGCCGGCCGGTCCGGGGTGCGGCGGAGGACCGTGAGGACGGCCTCGACGTAGCTCTCGAACCGACTCTCGGACGCCGGAGGCGGGTTGGCGGACATGCGGCAGCTCCTTCGGTGTGGCGGCCGTCGGGCGAGCGGCCCGGCCGGAACCTCTCCTCGGAGGCTAGGTGAGCCCCGCTCATCAACTCCAAGACCGAATACGGCATGAGATGATGCCTTCGGAGTTATGAGCGATGCCCGGGGGAGGGGAGAGCCTGTGGACCTGCCCGCGCTGCGGTGCTTCCAGGTCGTGGCCCGGCACGAGCACATCAGCCGGGCCGCCGAGGAGCTGCGCGTCGCCCAGCCCTCGGTGAGCAGGACGATCGCCCGGCTGGAGGCCGAGTTGGGGGTCCGGCTCTTCGACCGCCGGGGCCGGCGCATCCACCTCAACGACCACGGCGCGGCCTTCCTGCGCCGGGTCGACCGTGCGCTTCGCGAACTCGACGACGGGAAGAGCGAGTTGGCGGATTCCGCCCAGGGAGGCGGCCGGGTGGCGCTGGCCACCGAGACCCTGCTGACCGCCACCGACCTGCTGGCCGCCTTCCGGGCCGCCCACCCCCGCATCGAGGTGAGGGTGCGGCAGTCCTCCGTCGATGCGATGGCGCGCCGGCTCCGCACCCGGGAGGTGGACCTCTGCCTCGCCTCCCAGCCGCTGGTGGGCCCCGGGCTGGTCTCCGAACTGCTGCTGCGGGAGGACGTGCTGCTCGCGGTGCCGCCGGGCCACCGGCTGGCCGGACGCGAGGAGGTGCCGGTCGGCGAACTGGACGGAGAGCCGTTCGTCACCCCGAGCCGGGGCCACTGGCAGCGCGCTCTCGCGGACCGGCTCTTCGCCGCGGCGGGCGTCGACCCGGTGATCGTCTGCGAGGGCGACGAACCCGGCGCCGTCGTCAACCTGGTCGCCGCCGGGCTCGGCGTCGCCCTGCTGCCCGCGATGGCGCGCGCCTCGGACGTCCGCGCGCCTCTGTGCTGGGTGCGGCTCGTCGGGCCCGACTGCCACCGCGAGCTGCGCCTCGTCCGCGACGGGGACGCACCCCGGTCCGCCGCCGCCGGGCTCTTCGGGGCCTTCGCCCTACGTCATTTCCGCCGGACCGGTGTGGGCACGGGAGGCTGAGCAGCCGTACCCGTGCCGGGGCGCGCTGCTGCGGACGCGCGTGGTGTGCGCGCCGCTGGAACTGTTCTTCGTGCTCGTCGTGCTCCTCGTGCTCCTCGTGCTTGTCGTGCTCGTCGTCGGGACGGGGCTCGGCCGCCGGGCTGCCGGGCTGCCGGGGTGGAGCCGGCCGCGAGTGCGGAAGCAGGTCGTGGCGTGCCCCTTCGCCCGCCCCAGGCCGCCCGCGGGGGCGGGGCGCGGGACGCCCCAGGCGGCCCGGGGTGGGGAGGCACGCGGGGCCGCCCAGGGGGTGGCCCGCCCCGGTCCGCGCGCCCGCCCGGTTGTCCGACCTCGCGGTTAGGGTGGGAAGCCCGCTGTCCCGCCGTCCCGGAAGGCCCACCCGATGTACGCCCTGCACGCGCTGTGGCGGGCCGACGGCCGCCTCGCGCTCTGGGCGGAGGACGCACACGCGTACCGCAACGGCAGGCCGGCCGCCCGCCGTGCCGAGGGCGGCGCCCATCCGTTCGCGTGCCCGGCCGGCGAGGTCGCGCGGCTGCTGGGGGCGATCGGCCCGGGCCTCGACTGGCTGGCCGGGCAGGGCGCCGAGCGCTGGACGGGCCTTCTCCTGCCCACCCTCGGTGACCGGCCGGTCCCCTCGCCCGACCTGCCGGCCGGCAGCGCGCCACGCGGCCTCGCGCTGAGCCCCTGGCGGGTGCCGACCCTGCTGTTCGACGCCGCCGAGGCGGCCCAGCTGCTGGGCGCGGTCCACGACCCGCACTGGCCGGGCGCGACCGTCGAACTCCCCGGTGGCGGGCCCGGTGAATCCGGTGGCGAGTTCAGCGGCGCGTCCGTCGAGCTCGCGTACGGCGCCTCGCTGCGCTGGCTGTCCGCCGTGCACGACCTCGCCTGGCGGCTGGTCGGGCGCGGGCGGCTGCTCCCGGTGCTCGGCGAGGAGGCGCCGGCGGCGTGGGCCGCGCGGTGGCGGCCCGCCCCCGACGCCGCGGCCCGGCGTGAGCTAGCCGCCCTGGCCGCCGGCTGCCCGCCCGTCTGCCGCGCCGAGTACCACGCGTCCGCGCCCGCCCAGGCCGGGCCCACCGGCTCCGGCCTGGCCACCGCCCTGCTGGACACCCTGGTCGACTGCGAGGCCCGGGCCGCCCTCGCGGACCTCGAACCGCCCGCCGAGCCGTGGCTCGCCGCCCTCTGGTCCGCCGACGGCCGGCTCCCGGGGCCGCCGCCGGCCGGCCTGCCCGAACGCCTCGCCGCCTGGCACGCCGCCCGCCCCGCGGGCAGCCCGCTGCGGCTCAACCTCCGCCTCACCGAGCCACTCGCGCCCGACCTCGAAGCCTCCGGCCTCGAAGCCCGCGACGGGGGAGCCCCGGACGTCGGACTCCGCGACGGGGGACCCCGCGACCAGGGTGCCCCGGGCGAGGCCGCCCCCGAGGTCTGGCACCTCGACCTGCTGGTCCAGGCCGTCGACCGCCCGTCCCTGGTCGTCCCCGCCGCCGACCTGTGGTCCGAGGAGGCGGGGTACGCCGCCCTCGCCCGTACCGTTCCCGACCCGGCGGCCTCCTGCCTCGCCGAGCTCGACCGTGCCGCCCGCGTCCACCCGCCGCTGCGCACCGCCCTGTTGAGCCCCCGCCCGACCGGCGTCGAACTGGACCGCGAGGGCGCCCTGCGGTTCCTGCGCGAGGCCGCGCCCGCCCTCACCCGGGCCGGCTTCGGCGTGCTGCTCCCGGCCTGGTGGCAGCGGCGCCCCCGGCTCGGGCTGGCCCTCACCGCGGCCCCGGCCGCCGTGCCGGGCGCGGTCAAGCGCACCGCGCAGATCGACCGGGACGACGTCCTGGACTTCCAGTGGCAGCTCTCCCTCGGGGAACTCACCCTCACCGAGGAGGAGTTGGACGAACTGGCGGCGGCCCAGCAGGGCCTGGTCCGGTTGCGCGGCCGCTGGATCGAGGTGGACCAGGCCCAACTCGCCGTCGCGGTGCGGTTCCTGGCCGAGCGCGGCAGCGGCACCATGGAGCCGGCCGAACTGCTCCGGCTGGCCGTCGACGACCGCGCGGCCGTGGACGGGCTGCCCGTCACCGCTGTCCGGGCCACCGGTCCGATCGGCGAGCTGCTGGCCGGCCGGCCCGGCCCGGCCTCCCGCGTCCCCGACCTGCCCGCCGGTTTCACCGGAACGCTCCGCCCCTACCAGCGGCGGGGGTTGGCCTGGCTGGACGCCCTCGGTCGGCTCGGCCTCGGCGCCGTGCTGGCCGACGACATGGGCCTCGGCAAGACCGTGCAGACCCTCGCCCTGCTCGCCCTGGAACAGGAGCGTGGCGCGGCCGGGCCGACCCTGCTGGTCTGTCCGATGTCGCTGGTCGGCAACTGGCAGCGCGAGGCGGCCCGGTTCGCCCCGGGTCTGCGCGTGCACGTCCACCACGGCGCCGACCGCACCGTGCCCGACACGTCCGCCGACCTCGTGATCACCACGTACGGGCTGGTCCAGCGGGACGTCACCGAGCTGCGCCGGGTCCGCTGGCGGCGGATCGTCGCCGACGAGGCGCAGCACGTCAAGAACCCGGCGGCCCGGCAGTCCCGGGCGGTCCGCTCGCTGCGGTCCGGCCCCCGGATCGCGCTCACCGGCACGCCGGTGGAGAACCGGCTCGCCGAGCTGCACGCCGTCCTCGACTTCGCCAATCCGGGGCTGTTCGGCAGTGCGGAGTCCTTCAAGGAGCGGTTCTCGATCCCGGTCGAGCAGTCCGGCAACGCGGAGGTGGCGGCCCGGCTACGGCGGCTGACCGGTCCGTTCCTGCTCCGCCGCAGCAAGAGCGACCCGCTGATCGCCCAGGACCTGCCCGCCAAGCAGGAGTTCACCGTCCGCTGCAACCTCACCGCCGAACAGGCGGGCCTGTACCGGGCGGTGGTCGCCGACCTCCTGCAGCGCCTCGCGGGCATCCGCGGGGTGGAGCGCAAGGGTGCGGTGCTGGCGGCGATCGGCCGGCTCAAGCAGGTCTGCAACCACCCCGCCCAACTCCTCCACGACGGGACGGAGCTGGCGGGCCGCTCGGGCAAGGTCGAGCGGCTGGTGGAGCTCCTGGAGGAGGCGCTGGCCGAGGGCGACCGGGCGCTGGTATTCACCCAGTACGCCGAGTTCGGCACCATGCTCCAGCCCTACCTGAGCCGCCGGCTGGGCGAGGAGGTCGCCTACCTGCACGGCGGTGTGCCCAAGGGGCGGCGGGACGAGCTGGTCGAGCGCTTCCAACACCCGGACGGGCCAAGGGTCTTCCTGCTCTCGCTCCGCGCGGGCGGCACCGGCCTCAACCTCTCCGCCGCCAACCAGGTGATCCACCTCGACCGCTGGTGGAACCCGGCGGTCGAGGACCAGGCGACCGACCGCGCGCACCGGATCGGGCAGCACCGCGACGTGCAGGTCCGGCGGCTGGTCTGCGTCGGCACCGTCGAGGAGCGGATCGACGGCCTGCTCGCGGCGAAGCGCAGCCTCGCCGACGCCGTGATCGGCGGCGGCGAGCAGTGGCTGGCCGAGCTGTCCGCCGAGCGGCTGCGCGAGCTGCTGACCCTCTCCGCCGACGCGATCGGAGAGTGACCGCCGTGATGCCCCCACCTGCGGAGAGTGACCGCCGTGATGCCCCCTTGCGGAGAGTGACCGCCGTGATGCCCGCACCTGGTGACCGCCCGCTGGCCGAGTGCCTCGACACGTTCTGGCAGGGCCGCGTCCCGTCCGCCCCGAGCGGCGCCGACGAGACCGACCCCGTCGCCCCGGCCGTCGACGACCTGGGCCCGTCCGGCCTCGCCGTCCGAGGGCGGCCGCTGGAGGCCGCCCTCGGGCCGGCCTACCGGCGCTTCACCGGCAAGGGCTGAGAAACCGGCCGGGACACCCGGGGCGGGGACACCCGGCCCAGGCACCCGGCTTGAGGCCCCCGGCCCAGGCGCACCCAGCCCAGGACGCAGCCCAGGACGCAGCCCGGGCACCCGGCCGGCGTGCGCGGCCGCTCAGCCCGCCGACAGCGGGTAGTGGTCGGACAGGTCGGTGTAGGTGTAGCTCTTGCCCCAACTGCTCACCGTCCACGGTGAGCTGTGGAAGCGCACCACCGTGTTGGTGTAGCTCGCCGGCTGCGCGTGGTCGGCCCGGTAGAGGACGTAGTCGAGGTCCTCCTTGGGCTCACCGGGGTAGCGGTAGGCGGCGATCGAGTTGTCCACGGTGTCGAAGGAGTCGGCCCACCCGTCGCGGGTGGTGGCCGGCGACACGTTGGCGTTGCTGAGCAGCGACGGGTACTCGCTGCCGTGCGAGTCGATGTTGAGGTCGCCGGCGAGCAGCACCGGCTCGGCGGCCGGGATGTTCTTGCCGTCGATGAACGCCTTCATCGCCTTGAGCTGCGCCGCCCGGACGGCGGCCGGCTGGCTGGCGGAGCAGCCGGTGTCAGTGGACTGCAGGTGGGTGCCGACCACGTGCGTGCGCACGCCCTTGACGTCCAGCACCGCGTAGACGAAGCCCTTGTTCGACCACCAGTCGCTGCCGCAGGCGTCCTTGAAGATGTACTGCTCCTTGCGCAGGATCGGCCACTTGCTGAGCAGCGTCACCCCGCCGTCCTCCGGGGTGGACGAGGCGAAGCTGCCGCCGGTGGCGTCCCACCCGCTGGTCGACCGGCCGACGACCGGGGTGTGGTACGGGTACGCGGCGGAGGCCTGCGAGGTGAGCAGGTCGGAGGCGGCGTTGTCGAAGGCCTCCTGGACCACGACCACGTCGTGGCCCTGGAACACGTCCGAGGCGGCGATCGCCTTGGCCCGGTAGTCCTGGCCCCAGTTGGGGTACAGGTTCTTGCTCATCAGGAAGACGTTGTAGGTGAGCACGTTCAGTGCCGGAACCGTGGTGGCGGCCGTGCCGGCGACCGGGGCGGCCACCGCCGAGGCGGCCGGAGCGGCGGCCACCGGGGCGAGCAGGGCGGCGGCGACGGTGCAGGCGGCGGCCAGCCGGGTGCCGTGACGAAGCGTGGTGGAAGTTGGCATGCCCGCAGTCAACGCGTACCCGGTCACGTCCGGCAAGACTGCGGACGATAACCATATGAACTCAGCGGTAACTTAAAGCTGTCTGGTCAACTCGCTCTCGGGACGGCTGACTTGCCTGGACAACTTTCCCGGCCACCACATGTGACGGTCCAGGTCCATGGTGAGCGCGGTGACCAGGACCGACCGCACCACCAGGGTGTCCAGCAGCACGCCGAGCGCAACCGCGAAGCCGATCTCGGCGAAGCCCACCACCGGTAGTGTGCCGAGCACCGCGAAGGTGCTCGCCAGGATCAGCCCGGCCGAGGTGATCACCCCGCCGGTCGCGGCCAGCCCGGCCACCGCCCCCTGCCGGGTGCCGTTGTGGGCGGACTCCTCCCGCACGCGCGTCATCAGGAAGATGTTGTAGTCGATTCCGAGCGCGACCAGGAAGACGAAGACGAACAGCGGGAACGCGTTGTCCTCGCCCTCGAAGTGGAAGACGTGCTCGAAGAAGAACGCGCTGATCCCGAGCGCCGCCGCGTACGACAGCACCACCGTGGCGATCAGCACCAGCGGCGCGGTCACCGCCCGCAGCAGCAGCGCCAGGATCACCAGCACCACGCCGAGCACCAGCGGGATGATCGCCCGGTTGTCGCTGGCCGCGGCCCGGCCGGCGTCCAGGATCACCGCGGTGGAGCCGCCCACCTTGGCGTCGGCACCGGGCACTTCGTGGACGGCCGCCCGCACCCGGTCCACGGTGTCCTTCGCGGCCTGACTGTCCGGCGGATCGGCCAGCGTGGCCTGGAACAGCGCCTGCCCCTGCCGCTCCCCCGGCACCGACGTCCCGGCGATGCCGGGGGTGGCCTGCGCCACCGTCCGGACGGCACCCGCCTCGCCCGCCGTGCTGATCACGGTCAGCGGCGCGCCCGTCCCGCCGGGGAAGTGCTGCTCCAGCACCTGCTGGCCGACCACCGAGTCCGGCGTGTCGGTGAAGCTGCCGGCGGTGGACAGGCCGGTGGCGTTGAGCGACACCAGCCCGACGCAGCAGGCCCCCAGGGCCAGCGCGGTGCCGATCCAGACCTTGCGGGGCCGTCGGCCGATCCACGTCCCGACGTGCGCCCAGCGGCCGGTCCGCGTCGGCTCCGGCGTGCCGAAGGCAGGCTTGACCGGCCAGAACACCCAGCGTCCGACGACCACCAGCAGCGCCGGCAGCAGCGTCAGCATCGCCGCCAGGGCCACCAGCACGCCGATCGCGCAGACCGGACCGAGGCCGCTGGTGGAGTTCATCTCGGCGATCAGCAGGCAGAGCATCGACGCGACCACGGTGGCCGAGGAGGCCAGGATCGCCGGCCCGGCCCGGTGCAGGGCGAGCGCCATCGCCTCGTGCCGGTCCTCGTGCCGTCTCAGCTCCTCCCGGTAACGGGCGGTGAGCAGCAGGGCGTAGTCGGTGCCCGCGCCCAGCACCAGCACGATCAGGATGCCGGCACTCTGCGCGTTGACGGTCAGTCCGGCGTGTTTGGCCAGCAGGTAGATGACGGCCTGGGCGACGACCAGCGCCCCGGCCGCGGAGAGCAGCGGCAGCGCCCAGAGCACCGGGCTGCGGTAGGTGAGCAGCAGCAGGATGATCACCACGCTGACGGTGGCGGCCAGCAGGGTTCCGTCGATGCCCGCGAACGCCTCGGCCTGGTCGGCGCCGATCCCGGCCGGTCCGGTGACGTGGGTGGTCATGCCCAGGCTGTTGTCGGCGGCGGTGGCACGCAGGCTGTCGACCGCCGGGCGCAGGTCCTGCCAGCCACCGGTGCCGATGTCGACCGGCACGATGGTCTGCATGGCCCGGCCGTCGGTCGAGACCACCGGGCCGATCACCCGGCCCAGTACGTGCGGCGCGTTGGCGAAGGCGGTCGCGTCCCGGGCCGCCTCGACCTGGTCGGCCGGGGTGATCCCGCTGTCGCGGGTGTAGACCACCACGGCCTGGGCCGTGTCCACCGGCTGGAAGGCGCGCTGCTCGTTGAGTACCTGGGTGGACTCGGCGTTGCCGGGCAGCCAGCTGGACGCCTGGTTGTCCTCGGCGTCGGTGAGCTTGCCGGCGAGCGGTCCCGCCACCAGCAGCAGTACCAGCCAGAGCGCCAGCACCACCCATTTGCTGCGGCGTCCGCACGGGAGCGTGGCCAGTCGCCGGGTCGGGCTCATCGCAAACCCCCAGGGCCTGAGACATCACTCGTTCCAGCCTGCCACCGCCCCGCCGACCCGGCAGCCCGGGACGCGTCCGCCGGCGGGGACGGGCTACACCGGCGGGGACGGGCTACACCGGCGGGAACGGGCTACACCGGTACCGCGGCCCGCTCGCGCAGCTCCTTGAGCACGGCGATGTCGAGCGCGTGCCCGGTGCCGTCGCCGCCGTGCTTGCGGTCCGGCGTCTCGACCACCAGCGGGACGCCGGCCGTTTCCGGGTGCTCGAACAGCTCGCGGAACGGCTCCGCGCCGATCCGCCCGGCGCCGATGTTGGCGTGCCGGTCCTTGCGCGCGCCGACCACGTCCTCCGAGTCGTTGGCGTGGATCAGCCGCAGCCGGCCCGGCCCGGCGGCCGCGACCAGCGCGTCCAGCGTCTCCCGGACGCCGCCCGGCGCGGCGAGGTCGTGGCCGGCCGCGAAGGCGTGGCAGGTGTCCAGGCAGACCCCGACCTTCGGGTGGCCGTCCAACGCGTCCACGTACGCGGCCAGGTCCTCCATCCGCGAGCAGAGCGAACTGCCCTGGCCGGCCGTCGGCTCCAGCAGCAGCCAGGGCGCGTCCTCCCCGAGCGCGTCCAGCTCGTCCAGCAGCGGGCGGACGTCCTCGCGGACCTGCGCCATCGCCTCGGCCCGCCGGGAACCGCCGCCCGGCGCCGTGCCGACCGCCGAGCCGGTGTGCAGCACCACACCCAGTGCGCCGATCGCGTGGCCGCGCACCAGCGAGTGGCGCAGCGAGGCGGCCGAGCGCTCGCGGGTCCCCGCGGTGTCCGAGCCGAAGTTGATCAGGTACGGCGCGTGCACGTACGCCGGGATGCCCTGCTCGGCGCAGGCGGTGCGGAACTCCTCGTCCTGCGCCGGGTTGCCCGGGGGAGTGGCCCAGCCGCGCGGGTTGGCCACGAACACCTGGACGGCCTCGGCGCCGACCCGCCGCGCGTACGCGAGCCCCGTCCCGGCCAGCCCGCGGGCGGCCACCGGCACATGGGCGCCGACCGGGTTGCGGACGGCGGTGACCGGCGGTAGGGCGGCGACGGGCGGGAGGACGGCGGCGGTGTTCATGGCCCCGAGCATGCCACGCGCCCCGGACGCCCCGGCGCGCAGCCATCCGGGGCCGGCGATCGTATGCCGACGACACGCGCGGAGCAGCTCTCCTCTCTGCCCGATCGAGTGAATCGGACCTCGAACGCCAGGCCGGACGGCCCCGTTGGCGTCACTGCCCGTGACAGATCAGCGCACCGGCGCCCACCATCGGCACCCCGCTCACCATCGGCACCCCGCTCACCATCGGCACCCGTACCCACCAGCGGCAACCCGCTCGTAGCCCACACGCGTAACCCAACCCACGCGCGTAACCCACGCGCGTAACCCACGCGCGTAACCCACGCGCCCGCCCGCACCCACGCGCCCGCCCGCACCCCCGCGGCCGGGCGCGTCGCCATGTCCGCCGGCTCGCCGCCCTCACGCGCCGGTCACCACCCGCAGCCGTCCGGCGTGCCCCGCGCACGCCCCGCTTCCTCCGGTTGCCGACGCCCCGTCAGTCCCGCAGCCCAGCCCTGGTGGCGGGCCCACCCGTGCGCCCATAGCGTCGATGCGACCGACCCCACCGGCCGTCATCTCCCGCACACACCGCGTCACCGCGCCGGCGTCCCCGCGAGCGCGCCAGAAAGCAGGTCACCACTCATGCCCACGCGACGGGTCCACCATCTCGCCGCGGCCACCGCTGCCGCCACGACCGCCCTCACCACCGCCCTGACCACCCTCGCTGCCGCGCCCCCGGCCCACGCCGCGGGTGCCCTGCACCTCGTCCGGCCGGGCGAATCGATTCAGCAGGCCGTCGACGCCGCCCGCCCCGGCGACACCGTCCAACTGCTCCCCGGCACCTACCGTGGCAGCGTCCGGATCACCACCGCCGGCCTCAAGCTGCGCGGCTCCGGCCCGAAGAGCGTGATCACCCCCGGCACCGCCGAGGACGGCACCGCCGGCGACTCCGCCTGTGCCACCGCCGGCCACGGCCTCTGTGTCGTCGGCACCGACGCCGACCCGCTCGACGGGATCACCGTCGAGGCCCTCGCCGTCACCGGCTTCCGCAAGAACGGCATCAACGCCAGTGCCACCACCGGCATGACCGTCCGCGCCGTCCACGTCCACGACAACGGCCAGCAGGGCATCAGCCAGGAGAAGTCGACCAGGGCCGTCATCACCGGCAACAGGTCCACCCGCAACGGCCAGTCCGGTGTCTTCCTGGCCAACAGCGTGGCCAACGAGGGCGGTGCCATCGACACCGGCGGCACCGTGGTCAGCGGCAACCTGCTGACCGACAACCGGATCGGTGTCACCGTCCGCCGCCTGCGCGACCTGAGCATCGAGGCGAACCAGATCCACGGCAACTGCGGCGGCGTCTTCATCGTCGGTGACGAGGGAGTCCCCCGGGCCGGTGCGCTGAGCATCGCCCGCAACCGGGTCGTCGCCAACAACAGGTACTGCCCGCCCAACCCGCGGCTCGACTACATCCAGGGCACCGGCATCCTGCTCACCGGCGCCGAGGACACCACGGTGACGGAGAACCAGGTCAGCGACAACGTCGGGGCCTCGCCGATGTCCGGCGGCATCGTGCTCTTCCGCAGCGTGGTCGGCGTGGCCAACGCCCGCAACACCATCACCGGCAACCACGCGGTCGGCAACGGCCCGGCCGACCTGGTGGACGCCGACACCGGCACCACCAACTCCTTCACCCGCAACCACTGCGCGGTCTCCGTGCCCGCCGGTCACTGCTGAACCGCCGCGCGTCCCACCGGCTCCGCGACTCCCGCGGAGCCCAGGGGCGTGTCCGTGAAGGCCCGCCCGCCCGGCGACACCGGGACACCCGCCCAGCCCCCACCTCCCCTCTGCAGAAAGACGGCACATGACCACCACGCCCGCCACCACCCCGCCGGCCGCGATGCGCCTGCGGGAGCTCGTCTTCGGCGCCGCCTGCGCCGCCGCCGTCCGCGCGGCCGCCCGGCTCGGTGTCGCCGACGCGCTCGGCGACACCCCGACCAGCGTCACCGACCTCGCGGCCGCGCTCGACACCGAGCCCAAGCAGCTGCGCCGCCTGATGCGCGCGCTCACCTGCTACGGCATCTTCCAGGAGACCGGCGGCGACCGGTTCGAGCACACCGAAATGTCCCGGCTGCTGCGCGAGGACGCCCCCAACAGCCTGCGTTACATCTCCCTCTGGTGCACCGAGCCGTGGACGTGGGAGGCCTGGCCGAAGCTGGACGAGGCGGTCCGATCCGGCCGCAACGTCTTCCCCGAGTTGTTCGGCAAGGAGTTCTTCGACTACCTGCACAGCGACGCGGGCGACTCGGCGAAGGTCTTCGACAAGGCGATGACCACCTCCAGCCGCCAGTCCGCCGCCGACTTCGCCGCCTACCTGGACCTCACCGGGATCGACTCGGTGGTCGACATCGGCGGCGGCCAGGGACACGTGCTGGCCAGCCTGCTGGAGAAGCACCCGGCGCTGCACGGCACCCTGCTCGACCTGCCCAAGGTGGTCGCCGGCGCCGACCCGCGGCTCCGCGACGGCGGCGCCTACTCCGCCCGGGCCCGCCTGGTGCCCGGCGACTGCCGGGTGGACATCCCGGTCCGCGCCGACCTCTACATCATCAAGAACATCCTGGAGTGGGACGACGAGAGCACCCGTCGCACCCTCGCCAACGTGGTCCGCGCGGCCCGTCCGGGCGCCCGCGTCGTGGTGGTCGAGAACCTGGTCGACGACAGCCCGTCGATGCGCTTCACCACCGCCATGGACCTCATGCTGATGCTCAACGTCGGCGGCGCCAAGCACTCCGAGGAGAGCCTGGTCCGGCTGATGGAGGAGGCCGGCCTGGACGTCGCCGAGGTCCGTCCGGTCAACCCGTACCTGCACGCCTTCGAGGCCACCGTGCGCGGCTGACCCCGACCCGCGCACGACGAGACCGCCCGCACCGGGCTCCCGGTGCGGGCGGTCTCGTCGTGGCTGCTCGTCGTGGCTGCTCGTCGTGGCTGCTCGTCGTGGCTGCTCGTCGTGGCGATGGGGTCTCGTCGTGACGGCTCAGGCCTTGTGCGAGGACTCCAGGTGCGCGAAGACCACCACGTTGTCCAGGTAGTCCTTGCGCTTCTTGTCGTAGGTGCCGCCGCAGGTGATCAGTCGGAGCTGGGCATCCGGCGTCTTCCCGTAGACCTTCTGGTCGGGGAAGGCGCTCTTGGCGAAGGTCTCCACCGAGTCGACCGTGAAGACGGCGACCGTGCCGTCCGCCCGCTGCACCTCGACCTTGTTGCCCGGCAGCATCAGGCTGAGCAGCAGGAACACCGCCGGGCCCTTGGTGGTGTCCACGTGCCCGGCCACCACGGCGCTGCCGCGCTCGCCGGGGGTGACGCCGTCGCGGTACCAGCCGACGAGGTTCTGGTTCTCCGGCGGCGGCGCGTTGAGCTGCCCGGCCGGGTTCAGCGTCAACTCGGTGAACGGTGCGTCCACGGCGATCTGCGGGATCCGCAGCCGGGTCGGAACGGACCGCTTCAGCGCCGGCCCGGACGGCTTGGCCGGTGCCGGGGAGGCCGCCGGTGAGGCGGACGCGGCGCCGGGGGACGCGCCGGCGGTGGCCGCCGGGGGAGCGGCCTGGCCCGGCGGAGGCTCGGCCGAGGGTGCGGCGTCCACCGAGTTGTAGATGAGCAGCAGACCGGCCGCCGCCGCGCCCATACCCGCGCGCAGCAGCCGGGACGTACCAGGGACCAGACCGGTCATGACTCCACTCCTCGGCCTTCACGGCGACTCGGCCTTCAGCGCCGACCCGGCTTCAACGGCGACTCGGCTTCAAGTCGGCCCAGCGGTGGCACCGCCGCCGGAGGACCGCCCCGCGTGCCCCCGCCGTGGCCGGCGCACGGAGCGGCGGCCACGGCGGGGAGGCGACGGGAGGTGACGGGCGGCGCCTGACGCGGCGACGCAGGTCAGATCGCGGCTCCGGTGGCGCGACGGCCCTTGCGCAGCGCGATCGCGCCGGCTCCGAGACCGCCCAGCAGCAGGACGGCGCCGGCCCCGAGGCCGCCGCCGGACAGCGCCAGGCCGCCGCCGCCGGTGTGCACGCCACCGTGCGGGGTCTTCTCGTCGGCCTTGTGCTCCTCGCCCGAGGAGGAGCCCTTGTCCTTCTCCTCCCAGCTCTTCTGGCTGTCGGGGCTGGCCGACTTGTCCTGCTTCTCGTCCCAGGTCTTCTGGCTGTCGGGGCTGGCGGACTTGTCCTGCTTCTCCTGCCAGGTGAGGTTCTTGTCGGAGCCGTCGGCGAAGGCGGCCGGGGCGCCGACGGTGAGGGCGGCGGCGGCGACGACGGCCCCGGCGAGAAGCGTGCGTGCAGAACGCATGATGGTGATCCTTCCGGCGCGGCCCGCGACAGCCGACACGTCGTCGGGCAAGGGGACTCGCGGAGTGGTGCGCCTGATCCACCGTCAACCACCCCGGCGGCCGCTGCCACCGGAGCAGGGGGGTGACGGCGGTGGTTGTGCGCCCCTTCGAGTGGACTCCTTGGCGTGTTCACCCGGCTGCCCCGGCGATCCGGGTGAATCGGGTATGGACCCGGGCCGCGGGCCCGCCGTCCCGACGGGCGAAGGCCGGCGTGGATCCGGGCGCGCGCGGGCAGGCTTGGCGCATGGTCGAGATCTCGAAGGACGTCCGGGCGCGGATCGAGGCGGGGCACATCTGGTTCGTCGCCACGGTCAACGCCGACGGGTCGCCGCACGTCAGCCCGATGTGGGTGGGGACGGAAGGCGGCCTGGTGCTGTTCAACACCTCGGTCGGGCGGGTGAAGGAGCGCAACCTGCGGCGCGACCCCCGGGTCTGCCTGTCGCACGCGGACGCGGCCGACCTGTACGACCGGGTGCAGATCCGCGGGCGGGTGGTCCGGTTCGTCGAGGGGGAGGAGGCGGACCGGAACATGGACCGGCTGGCCGGGGTCTACCTCGGGGCGGAGCGCTACGAGTGGAGGATCCCCGGCGAGCGGCGGGTGGTGGTGCTGATCGAGCCGACCCGGATCAGCCGGGTGACCGGGGTCGAGACCCTCCCGCCGGGTGCGCCGGGTGCGCCGGGTGCGCCGGGTGCGCCGGGTGCTGCGGGTGCGCCAGGGGCCCGGGGGTAGCCCCTTCTCCCCGGTGACCACCCCGGGGAACCGGCCGCGACCTGCCGCGTCTATCTTGATGGTCCACTGACACGAGAGGGAGCGGTCGATGAGCACGGTCGGTCGGAAGGTTGCCGCGGTGGCGGCGACGGGGGTTCTGCTGGGCGTGCTGGCGGCCTGTGGCTCCGGGGGGTCGAAGACCTCCCACGACACGGCGAAGGGCAGCGCGAGCCCGGCGGCGGGTGCGACCGCGGGAGCGGCCACGACCGCTCCGGCGAGCCCCGGGGCGAGCCCGGCCGGTGCCGGGGACCAGGCGGCGGCCGGCGGCGCGACGTCCGCAGCCTCCGGCGCCGCGGCCGGTACCTCCGGCTCGCCCGCGCCGGGCACGCCGGGCACGCCGGCTCCGGGCGGGGGAGCGGGCGCCTCCGGCGGCGGGGCCGCGCAGCCCGCCGGGGCGGACTCCGACACGCTGCTGCTCGACGACAAGCTCCTGCTCCAGCTGATGCCGGACCAGAAGGCCATGACCGGCTGGGAGGAGGAGAAGCGCCGGGTGGACACCGCCGACCACGCCACCACCTGCACCGGCGCCGGGTCGTGCAGCGGCAAGCCGCTCAGCGGGTCGGCCCGCTTCTCCTCCGGCGAGGTGACCGCGCGCTTCGGGATCGAGACCCTCCCGAGCAAGGCGGCGGCCAAGGACAAGCTCGCGGAGACGTACGCGGGGTACGCCGACGGCAGCAAGTACCACGCGGTCGGGCTGGCTGCGCTGGGGAGCGAGAGCCGCGCCTTCCAGGGCGATCTGGCCGGCCGGGACGGCGTCGCCATCGTGCTGCGCTCCGGCACGGTGGTCGCGACGGTGACCACCGAGGGCGGCCCGGTCGACCCCGCGGCCACCAGGCGGCTCGCCGCGCTGCTGGTCCAGCGCGTCGAGCAGGCCCAGGCGGGCCGTACCCCGGACGCCACCCTCGGCACGGCCTGACGTACGCCCCGCCGCACGCCCCTGAGGCACGGCCCGACGTACGCCCCGAAGAACCTCGTCTTCAGCGCCTCAAAATCCATGATCCCCGCAACCCCTGAACTCCAGGGTGTTGCGGGGATCAGTAGAACCCACCCTTCCTGCGGGGCACCGTGCGGTCCGGGGCGCGGCTCAGTTGAGGCCGCCACGCTCCCAGCGGTAGAACTCACGCGCCATGGCGTCCTTGGGCTCCCGCCAGGTGGCCGGGTCGTACGCCTGGACGTAGGCGGTGAGGGCGTCGCTGACCGCCCGGAACTCCGGGTGGCCGGCGACCTGCGCGACGGCCGGGCCCGGCGGGCGGTCGGCCTCGATCAGGTGCAGGTAGACGTCGCCGAACTGGAAGAGGCTGCGGCCGGTGACGCCGATCAGGTGCGGCAGTTCACCGCGGTCGGACTCGGCGAACACGTCGGCGATGCCCGGGGCGGCGTCCGGCTTCATCCGGGCGACGATCAGTGCGCGGTGCATCCGGCTCACACCTCCCCGGCCTGCTTCTCGACCTTCTCGCGGATCAGCTGCATCTGGATGCGCGAGTTGCGGTTGATGTGGTTGACCATGCCGTCGTCGTCGACCGGGGCGGTGGGCTTCATCGCGAAGTCCTGGACCCAGCGCATCTTGGTGCCGGCCGGGACCTCCGCGTACTCCCAGCGGATGTCCATGAACTCGAACGGCCCGGGCTCGACCCGGCGGGCGCGCACCGCGAGCGAGGCCCGGTCGGTGGTGCGCTCGGAGACCCAGCTCCAGATCTGGCCGTTCTCGTCGGGGTGCATGGTGAGCCGGAAGCGCACGCTGTCGCCGTCCCGCTCCAGCACCTCGACGGAGGCGTACTCGCTGAACAGCTGCGGCCAGTTCTCCAGGTCGTTGGTGATCTCCCAGACCAGGTCGAGCGGCGCGGCGATGACGATCTCGTTGTCCGTGTGTCCAGGCATCTCAGGCACCGGCCTTCGCGGTGAACGCGGCGTTCACCAGTTCCAGGAATTCGGCCGGGGTCTTGGCCGACTCCGCACCGTTGGTGACCTTGACGCCGTGCCGGTTCTCCAGTTCGCCGACCACGCCGAGCAGACCGAGGGAGTCCACGCCGAACTCGTCGAAGCTGACACCGGGGCGTTCCAACTCGATCGGGTCGATCGCGACACCGGCCCGGGCCTGGATCAGCGCGGCCAGTTCGGGGTGGCTGAGGGTGATGCTCACGGGAAGTCCCTTCTAGGTGAGCCAAATAGGGGTTGTCGGTCAGGCCCGGTCGTCGCGCCGGAGCAGCAGCGCGGCGTTGGAGCCCATCAGCCCGCGGCTGAGCACCAGTGCGGTGCGCAGCTCGGCCGGGCGGGCGCGGCCGGTCACCAGGGCGAGGTCGTGGCAGACCTCGGTGACGTTGGGGGTGGGCGGCACCACTCCGTCCTCCATGGCGAGTACGGCCGCCGCCACGTCGAGCAGCGGCGCCCCGCAGTAGGCCCGCCCGGTGCCCGCCTTGGGCGCGGTCACCGGGACGCGTTCGGCGTAGGGGCCGAGTGCGTCGGCCAGGGCGAGCGCCTCGGCGCGGTCGGCGGCCGGGACGCCCAGGGCGTCGGCGAAGACCACGTCGACCTCCTCGGGGGCGATCCGGGCCTGGTCGAGCGCGATCCGGATCGCCGCGGCCAGCCCCTCCCGGGACTCCTCCCAGCGGGAGGCGCCGGTGAAGGTGGCGCCGTGCCCGGCGATGTGGGCCCGGACGGTGGCGCCGCGCCGGCGTGCCGTCCGCTCGTCCTCCAGCAGCAGCATCGCGCCGCCCTCGGCGGGGGCGAAGCCGTTGGCGTCCGCGGAGAACGGCAGGTAGGCCCGGTGGGGCTCCTCGGAGAGGCTGAGCTCGGGGTATCCGAGCTGGCAGACCATCGAGTAGGGCGCCAGCGGTGCCTCGGCGGCGCCGGCCACCACCGCGTCGGTGCCGCGCTCGATCGCGCGGGCCGCGTGTGCGAGGGCGTCCAGGCCGCCGGCCTCGTCGCTGGCGACCACACCGCACGGGCCCTTGTAGCCGCCGCGGATCGAGACCTGGCCGGTGCTGGCCGCGTAGAACCATGCGATGGACTGGTACGGTCCGACGAACTGTGGCCCCTGGCCCCAGAGTTGCTGCAGCTCGCGCTGGCCGAACTCGCCGCCGCCGGAGCCGGCCGCGGTCACCACACCCACCGCGTACGGCTGTTCGGGGTCGGGGGTGAAGCCGGCGTCCGCCACCGCCAGGTCGGCGGCGGCCATCGCGTAGTGCGTGAAGCGGTCGGTCTGTACCAGGTAGCGGCTGTCGATCACGGACTGCGGGTCGAAGTCCCGGACCTGGCCCGCGATGCGCAGCGGGAGGTCGGCGCAGCCCTCGCGGGATATCCGGTCGAGGACGCTCACGCCCTGCCTGGTGGCCTTCCAGAAGGCGTCGGCACCAACGCCGTTCGGCGCCACCACGCCGAGGCCGGTGACCACCGCCCGGCGTTCCTGTTGACGTGACGTCATGGATCTCACCCCGTTCTGTTGAGCACGACGGCGGACTGGAATCCGCCGAATCCGCTGCCGACCGACAGGATGTGACGGAGCGGCAGCTCGCGCGCGGTGCGCGGCACGTAGTCGAGGTCGCACTCCGGGTCCGGAGTCTCGTAGTTGGCGGTCGGCGGTACCACGCCGTGGGCCAGTGCGAGGGTGCACGCGACCACCTCGATCGCGCCGATCGCGCCGAGCGAGTGCCCGACCATCGACTTGATCGAGCTCATCGGCGTCTCGTACGCGTGCCCGCCGAGCGAGCGCTTGACGGCCGCCGTTTCGTGCCGGTCGTTCTGCTTGGTGCCCGAGCCGTGCGCGTTGACGTAGTCGACGTCGGTGCGGTTCACCCGGGCGTGGTCGAGCGCGTCGTCGATCGCCCGGGACATCTCCAGCCCCTCCTGGGTGAGGCCGGTCATGTGGTAGGCGTTGCCGAAGGTGGCGAAGCCGCCGATCTCGCCGTAGATCCGGGCGCCGCGCCGGCGGGCGTGTTCCAGCTCCTCCAGCACCAGGACGGCGCCGCCCTCGCCGAGCACGAAGCCGTCCCGGTGGGCGTCGAAGGGGCGGGAGGCGTGCTCCGGGTCGTCGTTGCGTTCGCTGGTGGCCTTGATGGCGTCGAAGCAGGCGACGGTGATCGGCGAGATCGGCGAGTCGGAGGCGCCGGCGATGCAGATGTCGGCGCGCCCCTCCTCGACCGCCTGGAAGGCGTAACCGATCGCGTCCAGCCCGGAGGTGCAGCCGGTGGAGACGGTCTGCACCGGGCCGTGTGCGCCGGTGCGCTCGGCGACCGCGGAGGCCAGCGTGGACGGCGCGAAGGCCCGGTGCAGCTGCGGTTCGGCCCGGCGGTGGTCGACGTCCCAGCGGGCGCCGCCGGCGCTGACCAGGGCGTAGTCGTGCTCCAGCCGGGTGGTGCCGCCGACGGCGGTGCCGAGCGAGACGCCGATCCGCCACGGGTCCTCCGCGGCGAGGTCAAGACCCGCGTCGGCGACCGCCTCGTCCGCCGCCACCATCGCGAACTGCACGTACCGGTCGGCCCGTTGGACGTCCTCGGGGCTCAGCCTGTGCGCCGCCGGGTCGAAGTCGCACTCGGCGGCGATCCGGGACCGGAACCCGGTGGGGTCGAAGAGCGTGATGCCCCGGGTCGCCGTCCGGCCGGAGGTGAGCAGCCGCCAGAAGGCGGGGACGCCCACGCCACCGGGTGCGACCACGCCGATCCCGGTGACGGCGACGCGCCGTGTCACGAAGCCACCTTGGCGTGTTCCGGCGGGCCGGAGGTGACGGCCCCCTCGGTCTCCTCGGTGTCGACGTGGCCCAGCTCCGGGCGGGGGGCGAGCGGGCCGAGGTGGAAGACCATCCGGGCCTCGGTGTCGCCCACGTTGCGGAACCGGTGGCGCATGTCGATCGGGATCATCAGGCCCTGGTTGGGCTTGAGCGCCCGGGTGACCCCGTCCAGGTCGACCTCGAGGTCGCCGCTCACCACGAAGACGAACTCCTCGGAGTACGGGTGGTAGTGCTCGCCGATCCGCTCGCCGGGCTGCACGATGGCCAGGCCCATGAAGCCGCTGGTCGCGCCGCAGGTGGTGGGGGTGAGCATGGCGCGCAGGTCGCCGCCGCGCCGGCGGTTCTCCGGTGCCTCGTCGACGTGCACGATCCGTGGGTACTGCGTGGACATGGTTTCTTCCTCCGAGTGTCGGTTCCGGATCTGGTCCGGCGGTGGTGCGGGGTCCGGCGGCTCTTCTGGCGGCGGCGTCGTGCCGGCGCCCCGTCAGCCCTCCTGCGAACTGCGGTCGGTGACCGGGTTCATCGCGCGGGCCGCGAGGAAGGCGCTGAGTCCGGCGACGGTCCGAAGGTCGCCGTCGGCGCCGAGGTCGAGGAGCCGGCCGAGGACGGTGGCCTCGCGTTCGCCGGCGACACCGAGGGCCGCCGCCGGGTCGGCCTCGGCGGGTACCCGCAGGTCCACCAGGCGGACCACGACGTCCTCCCGGTGGAAGACGAAGGACGCGGCGACCGGGCCGGTCGGGTCCGCGGTGGCCAGGTTGTCGTGCTCGGCCAGCAGCGCGGAGACGGCCTGCCCGTTGCCGGGCTTCACCGGGTAGAGCACCGCGTGCCGGTGCAGCCGCCCGGAGACGGGGGAGCCCGCGATCGCCTGGTGCTCGGCGGGCAGCGCCGCCTTGGCGAAGAAGGCGCGCGCGGCCTGCGGGTCGCCCAGCTGGCGGGCCTCCTCGAGGTACGGGTTGATCGCCTCCTCGACGGCCCGGACCTCGGGCTGCATGGCGACGTGGCGCAGTGCGTCACCGAGGTTGCCGATCACCTCGACGGCCCGGACGACGCGGTTGCCGTGCATGAACAGCGAGGTGCGGCGCAGCCGGGTGGTCTCGTCGACCTCGGCCTTGGGGGAGGTGTAGCCGGACAGGATCCGGGCCACCTTCTGCTCGCTGCCGGGCTTCACGGTGAAGGTCAGCGCGTGCCGGGTCACCCCGTCCGGGCCGGGTGCGGCCTGCGGCGGGCCGACGTGCCCGGCCGGCGTGGTGCGCGGCAGGCCGGCCGGCACCTCCGCCGGGGCGCGGGTGCCGGTGACGCCGGCCGCGGAGGTCTCCCGGAGGATGGAGTAGCGCAGCGAGCGGAAGGTGTCGCTGACGCAGCCGTGCATCGGCTTGACCATCTCGCGGTGCGCCGGGCTGTCGACCCACTCCAGGAAGGTCTCCTGGTCCTCCCACTCACTGGTGATCAGCCACTGCCGGGGGTCGTTGATCGACTGGCAGAGCTGGTCGCTGACATGCCCGGGGACGGACGCCACCTGGTGGCGCAGCGTCTCGTACACGTCGAGGAAGCGCTGCTGGGCGCCGTCCTTGATCTCCAGCATCAGCATGACGCGCAGCCGCGTGTCGGTCTCGGCCTGCTGTTGCGACTGCGGTTCGGACAGAGTCGTCATGATCCACTTTCTGCTTCTGGGGCGCCCGCGTCCGGCCGCGTGGGGCGGTGTCCGGCCGGTGGGCCCGACGGGGGAGGGCGGTGCGGTGGCGGTCGGCCCGGGCATCGGCGTCAGGCCTGAGGTCGATCGTGCGCGGAGCCCGCGGGGTGGCGCGAGATTTGCGGGCCATCCGAGCGAAGGGGCGGCAGAACGACCCCGGGGCGGGGGATGGAGAGATGGGGCCGCCGTGTGTGCGTGCCCCGCCGAGGGCGGCGCCGAGCCCGAAGCCGGACCGCGAACTCCCGTACAGGCTGGAGTAATTGATGAATCCGAAGGTTGACGACCGGGTGCCGGTCCTGATCGTCGGCGGCTCGCTGGTCGGGCTGTCGGCCTCACTCTTCCTGGGCCGGCTGGGTGTCAGGCACCTGCTGGTCGAGAAGCACGCCGACACCTCGCGTCACCCGCGTGGCCGAGGCAACAACGTCCGCACGATGGAGCTGTACCGGGTGGCCGGGATCGAGCAGGCGATCCGCGAGGCGGCCTCGGTGCTCGCCGCGAACCACGGCATCCTCCAGACCCCCTCGCTGACCGGCGAGGAGCAGGAGTGGCTGTTCCGGGAGATCGACCCGGGGGGCCGGCTGGCCCGGTTCAGCCCGAGCGCATGGTGCCTGTGCAGCCAGAACGACCTGGAGCCGGTGCTGCTGCGGTCCGCCCGCGAGCTCGGCGGCGACCTGCGCTTCAGCACCGAGCTGCTCTCCTTCGAGCAGGACGCCGACGGGGTGACGGCGCTGCTGCGCAGCCGGGAGACCGGCGAGGAGCGCACCGTCCGGGCGCAGTACCTGGTCGCGGCGGACGGCCCGCGCAGCCCGGCCCGGGAGCGGCTGGGCATCGGCCAGACCGGCAAGGGCGAGCTGTTCCACAACGTCAGCATCACCTTCCGGGCCAAGCGGCTGGCCGAGGCGGTGGGCGACCGGCACTTCATCGCCTGTTACCTGACCAACCCGGAGGCCGACGGCGCGCTGCTGCCGGTGGACAACCACGAGGAGTGGGTGTTCCACGCGCCCTGGCACCCCGAGCGCGGTGAGCCGCTGGAGGCGTTCACCGACGAGCGGTGCGTCCGGCACATCCGGGCGGCGGTCGGCGTGTCCGACCTGGAGGTGGAGGTCACCGGGAAGGCGCCCTGGCACGCGGCCGAACGGGTGGCCGAGCGGTACTCCGGCGGACGGGTCTTCCTCGCGGGGGACGCCGCGCACGAGATGTCGCCGACCGGCGCGTTCGGCTCCAACACCGGCATCCAGGACGCGCACAACCTGGCCTGGAAGCTGGCCGCGGTGCTGGGCGGCTGGGCCGGGCCGGGGCTGCTGGAGACGTACGGCCAGGAGCGCCGTCCGGTCGCCGAGGTGACGAGCGAGCGTGCCTCGGCGCGCTCGGCCGAGCACAGCCACCCCGGGTACGCGGTGGTGCCGGGCATCGGCCGGCAGGCCGGCGTGCTGGCGGTGGCGCTCGGCTACCGCTACCCCGAGGGTGCGGTGGCCGGGGCGGATCCGGCGGGCGCGGTGGTGCCGGAGAAGTTCGAGTCGGCCGGCGAGCCCGGCAGCCGGGCGCCGCACCAGTGGCTGCTGCGGGCGGGTGTGAAGCTCTCCACCCTCGACCTGTACGAGCAGGCGATGGTGCTGCTCACCGGCCCCGAAGGCACGGCCTGGCACGAGGGCGCCCAGCGGGCGGCCGACCGGCTGGCCGTCCCGCTGGACGCCTACCGGATCGGTACGGGCGCCGAGGACGACCTGGCGCCCGAGCCCGGCGCGGACTTCGCCGAGCTCCACGGGGTCCGCCCGGACGGCGCGGTGCTGGTCCGTCCGGACGGCTTCGTCGCCTGGCGCTCGGAGGGCGCGGTGGCGGATCCGGAGGCGGCGGTGACGGCGGCGCTGCGCGCGGTGCTGAAGCTGTAGGGCGCCGGGGATACGGGACGGGCCCGCCGGGGTGAACCGGCGGGCCCGTCCTGTGGTGTGACCGAGGGTCAGTGACCGCCCGCGTCGACCACCTCGATGTCCTCGACGTTCCGCTCGATCACGTCGGCCGGCAGCGCGACCCGGATCGCCCAGTAGTAGATGCCGAGGGCGAAGACCGCGACCACGGCCATGTCCCACCACATCGGAATGTGGCCCTGGCCGCCGAAGGTGCCCTGCCAGGAGATCACG
This sequence comes from Kitasatospora sp. NPDC032757, assembly GCF_055579305.1. Classification (NCBI taxonomy): domain Bacteria; kingdom Bacillati; phylum Actinomycetota; class Actinomycetes; order Kitasatosporales; family Streptomycetaceae; genus Kitasatospora; species Kitasatospora sp. NPDC032757. Next base: position 80,136 of record NZ_JBVINN010000023.1, read on the forward strand.
CCGAGACCCACCAGGTACGCCGGCAGCCACTGGGCCGCCCGCCAGTCCAGGCGCGGCGCGTTCGGCAGGCCCTTGCGGATCGCGTAGACGGCGTAGCCGCCGAGCAGCAGGTAGCCGATCAGGATGGCGAAGCCCAGGCGGTACAGGGTCTCCCAGCCGGACCAGTAGATGATCAGGCTGGCGACCACGAAGGACAGCGGGGCGATGACGGCACCGCCGGGCAGGCGGTAGGAGCGCTCCCGGTTCGGCAGGCGGCGGCGCAGCGCGCCGAAGGCGAGCGGGGCGCCGGCGTACATCAGCACGCTCGCGGAGGTGATGAAGCCGACCAGCTCGTGCCAGCTGGGGAACGGCAGGAAGCAGATCACGCCGGTGACGAAGGACATGATCAGGCCGAAGTACGGCACGCCGTTGCGGTCCACCTTCTCGAAGGCCTGCGGCGCGTAGCCGTTCTTGCTCAGGCCGTAGGAGATGCGGGAGGTGGAGGTGGTGTAGATCAGGCCGGCGCCGCCGGGGGAGATGATGGCGTCCACGTAGAGGACGTAGGCCAGCCAGCCGAGGCCGACGGTCATGGCGAGGCCGGCGAACGGGCGGCTGATGCCCTCGAAGTCCAGGCCGGCCCAGCCCCCGGCGAGGCTGGCCGCGGGGATCGCGGCGATGAAGACCACCTGCAGCAGCACGTAGATCAGGGTGCCGATGCTGACCGAGCCGATGACGGCGCGCGGGATGTCGCGCTTGGGGTTGCGGCTCTCACCGGAGATCTGCAGGGCCTGCTCGAAGCCGAGCAGGGCGAAGATGATGCCGCTGGTGCTGATCGCGGTCAGGACACCCTTGATCCCGAACGGCGCGAAGCCGTGCTCGGTGAAGTTGCCGGGGTGGAAGTTGGTGATGGCCAGGACGAAGATCGTGGCCAGCGGCACGGCGATCTTGAACCAGGTGGTGATGCTGTTGGTGCGGGCCAGCACCTTGACGCCGAGGAAGTTGACGGCGACGAAGAGGGCCATGAGGAAGACGGCGACGATGAGGCCGCTGGTGGTCAGCGTCTCGTCGGGCCGCTGCAGGCCCTCGGCGAAGGACCAGTGCGTGGCGTAGTTGATCATGGCGAAGACCTCGATCGGCGCCACGGTCGCCGCCTGGAGCCACGAGAACCAGCCGAAAGACATCCCCGCCAGGCCGCCGAAGGCGTAGTGCGGGTAGCGGGCGGTGCCGCCCGCGACGGGGAAGAGTCCGCCGAGCTCGGCGTGGACGAACGCCAGCAGTGCGATCGCGATGGCGCCGATGCCCCAGGAGATGAGGGCGGCGGGGCCGGCGACCATGGAGGCGTTCTTCGCGCTGAACAGCCAGCCGGAGCCGATGATCGAGCCGACCGAGGCCCACATGAGGCCGATCAGTCCGACCTCGCGGCGCAGCGAGCGGTGAGTGGGGGTACCGGTGTCGGTACCCGTGCTCGGCGGGGAGAGCTGGTTGAGGGATGCCATGCGAAATCTCTCTGTGGTGTGGGGGCCCCGGCGATCGGAGCGCGGAGAGTTGCCACACAGTAGGCGTATTCATAGGCCTCTGCACAGATTTCATTACTGAATGTTTACCTACTTGGCCGGACATCCTCGCAGGTAGGGGGCATTCAGTTCATACATGTGTTACATAACTGATGAGTAAGTTCAGTACTTGAGCGGGAATTGAGCTTCGCCTCAAGATCTGGCAATCTGGACGGCACATAGGGTTATAGAAATAGCGCCTACTGCATAGTGATGCCGGCCCGGGCTGGTGGGGCGGCCTGCCCCAGGGGTGGTTCGTCCGCTACGGTATGCGCCACCACCGCGGCACAGCGTCGTGTCCGCGCGCTCTTACCTCCCCTCGAAGGTGCGCGCAGATGAAACTCACCCCCCACGAGCAGGAGCGCCTGCTCATCCACGTGGCCGCCGATGTGGCCCGCTCCCGGCGGGGCCGCGGCCTGCGGCTCAACCACCCCGAGGCGGTCGCACTGATCACCTCGCACGTCCTCGAAGGTGCCCGCGACGGCCGGACCGTCGCCGAGCTGATGGACTCCGGCCGCAAGGTGCTCACGCGGGACGACGTCATGGAGGGCATCCCCGAGATGATCCCGGACGTCCAGGTCGAGGCGACCTTCCCCGACGGCACCAAGCTCGTCACCGTCCACGGGCCCATCCAGTGAGCGCCGGCGGAAGCATGACGCCGGGTCAGATCATCCACGGAGAAGGCGAGATCGCTCTCAACCTCGGGCTGGACGTGACCCGGCTGACCGTCCTCAACGGCGCCGACCGGCCCGTCCAGGTCGGCTCGCACTACCACTTCGCCGAGACCAACCCCGGACTCGCGTTCGACCGCGCGGCCGCCCGCGGCCTGCGCCTCAACATCCCCGCCGGCACCGCCGTCCGCTTCGAGCCGGGCATCCCGGTCGAGGTCCAGCTGGTCCCGATCGCCGGCCGCCGCGAGGTCGCCGGCCTGCGCGGCGAGACGGCAGGAGCCCTCGATGACTGACCACCTCACGGCCGGCCGCCCCGCCCTCCGGCTCACCCGCGAGCGCTACGCCGACCTCTACGGCCCGACCACCGGCGACCGGATCCGGCTCGGCGACACCAACCTGCTGATCGAGGTCGAGGAGGACCGCAGCCGCGGCGGCGACGAAGCCGTCTTCGGCGGCGGCAAGGTGATCCGCGAGTCCATGGGCCAGGCCCGCACCAGCCGCGCCGAAGGGGCCCCGGACACCGTCATCACCGGCGCCGTGGTGCTCGACCACTGGGGCGTCGTCAAGGCCGACATCGGCATCCGGGACGGCCGGATCACCGCGCTCGGCAAGGCCGGCAACCCCGAGACCATGGACGGCGTCCACCCCCGGCTGGTGATCGGCCCGGAGACCGAGGTGATCGCCGGCAACGGCAGGATCGTCACCGCCGGCGCCGTCGACACCCACGTCCACTTCATCTGCCCGCAGCTGGTGGACGAGGCACTGGCCTCGGGTGTCACCACCCTGGTCGGCGGCGGCACCGGGCCCGCCGAGGGCACCAAGGCCACCACCGTTACCCCGGGCGCCTGGCACCTCGGCCGGCTCTTCGCGGCGATGGACGGCCTGCCGGTCAACCTCGGACTGCTCGGCAAGGGCAACACCGTCAACGAGACGTCGATGCACGACCAGCTGAGGGCCGGCGCGCTCGGCTTCAAGATCCACGAGGACTGGGGAGCCACCCCGGCCGTGATCGACGCCTGCCTGCGGGTCTGCGACCGGACCGGTGCCCAGCTCGCCCTCCACACCGACACCCTGAACGAGGCCGGCTTCGTCGGCGACACCCTCGCCGCGATCGCCGGCCGGGGCATCCACGCCTACCACACCGAGGGCGCCGGTGGCGGTCACGCGCCCGACATCATCACCGTGGTGAGCGAGGCCAACGTGCTGCCCAGCTCCACCAACCCGACCAGGCCGCACACCGTCAACACCGTCGACGAGCACCTCGACATGCTGATGGTCTGTCACCACCTCAGCCCGCACGTGCCCGAGGACCTCGCGTTCGCGGAGTCCCGGATCCGGCCCTCCACCATCGCGGCCGAGGACGTCCTGCACGACCTCGGTGCCATCTCCATCATCAGCTCCGACTCCCAGGCCATGGGCCGGATCGGCGAGGTCGTGCTGCGCACCTGGCAGACCGCCCACGTGATGAAGGCCCGGCGCGGCGCGCTGCCCGGGGACGGTCGCGCCGACAACCACCGGGCCCGGCGCTATGTCGCCAAGTACACCATCAACCCCGCCGTCGCCCAGGGGCTGGACGGCGAGATCGGCTCGGTCGAACCCGGCAAGCTCGCCGACCTGGTGCTCTGGTCGCCGCCCTTCTTCGGGGTCAAGCCCGACCTGGTCGTCAAGGGCGGCCAGATCGCCTGGGCGCAGATGGGCGACGCGAACGCGTCCATCCCCACGCCCCAGCCGGTGCTGCCGCGGCCGATGTTCGGCGCCACCGGGCGCTCGGCGGCGGCCAACTCGCTCAACTTCACCGCGCAGGCCGCGATCGACGACGGCCTGCCCGCCCGGATGGCCGAACAGCTCGGCGTGGCAAAGGAGTTCACCGCGATCCGGAACACCCGCGGGGTCACCAAGGAGCAGATGGTCAACAACAGCGCCCGCCCCGACGTCCGGGTCGACCCCGACACCTTCACCGTCACCGTCGACGGTGAGGTCGTCACCCCCGAACCGGCCACCGAACTGCCGCTCGCCCAGCGGTACTTCCTCTTCTGATGGCCCTCGCTGCCCTGCTGATGCTCGCCGACGGCCGGTTCCCCGCCGGCGGGCACGCGCACTCCGGCGGCGCCGAGGCGGCGGTCAAGGCCGGGCGGGTGTACGACAGCGCCACGATGGCGGCCTTCCTCACCGGGCGGCTGCACACCACCGGCCTGGTCGCCGCCGCCCTGGCCGCCGCGGCCGCCGCCGGACAGGACATCGTCGTCCTGGACGCGGCCGCCGAGGCCCGCACCCCGTCGCCGGCCCTGCGCGCCACCAGTCGCCGGCTCGGCCGCCAGCTGCTCAGGGCCGCCCGCGCCGCCTGGCCGCACGACCGACTCGACCGGCTCGCCGGCGGGTTCCCGCGCGGCGCGCACCAGCCGGTGGTGCTCGGCACCGCCGCACTGGCCGCCGGGCTCACCCCCGCCCAGGCGGCCTCCGCCGCCGTGTACGAGAGCGTCAACGGGCCGGCCACGGCATGCGTGCGGCTGCTCGGCCTCGACCCGTACGAGGTCGCCGCCGCGCTCGCCCGCCTCGCGCCGCAGCTCGACGCCGTCGCCGGCGAGGCCCTGGGTGCGGCGCTGCGCGGCGACCCGGACGCGCTGCCGGCCGCCTCCGCCCCGCTGCTCGACGTCTACGCCGAAGAGCACCACTCCTGGAAGGTCCGTCTCTTTGCATCGTGACCACGTCGACCCCGTCGACGCACCCGTCCGCCACACGTACGCCGCCGCCCTCGCCGCCGACGGCCGCCGCCGCGCCCTGCGGATCGGCCTCGGCGGGCCGGTAGGCTCCGGCAAGACCGCCACCGTCGCCGCCCTCTGCCGCCTGCTGCGCGAGGAACTGTCGCTGGCCGTCGTCACCAACGACATCTACACCACCGAGGACGCCGAGTTCCTGCTCCGCAACGCCGTCCTGCCGCCCGAGCGGATCAGCGCGGTCGAGACCGGCTGCTGCCCGCACACCGCCATCCGCGACGACATCTCCGCCAACCTGGAGGCCGTCGAGGAGCTGGAGGACGCCGTCGGCCCGCTCGACCTCGTCCTCGTGGAGTCCGGCGGCGACAACCTCACCGCCACCTTCAGCCGCGGGCTGGTCGACCACCAGATCTTCGTCATCGACGTCTCCGGCGGCGACAAGATCCCGCGCAAGGGCGGCCCCGGCGTCTCCACCTCCGACCTGCTGGTGATCAACAAGACCGACCTGGCCCCGCTGGTCGGCGCCGACCTCGGCGTGATGGCCCGCGACGCCGCCGCCCAGCGCGGCGAGCTGCCCACCGTCTTCTGCTCGCTCACCTCCGCCGACGGCGTGGCGCCCGTCGCCGCCTGGGTCCGGGAGAAGCTCGCGGCCTGGCGCGAGGCCGCGCAGCGCGAGACCACGCAGTACGAGGCCGACCCGGGTGAGGCCGCGCAGCACGGGGCCGACCCGCGCCAGGCCGCGCAGCACGCGACCGACCGGCGCGAGGCCCGGTGACGGCCGCAGTCCTCGCGCGGGCCCGCATCCTCGCCGAGCCGGACGGGCGGGGCACCACCGCTCTGCCCGTCCTCTCCGGCGCCGGCCCGCTCGCCCCCCGCCGCACCCGGGACGACGACGGCGCCGCCCACGTGGTGCTCGTCGGCTCGATGGCCGCACCGCTCGGCGGCGACCGGCTCGCCCTCGCCGTCGAACTCGCCGACGGCGCCGCGCTCACCGTCACCAGCGCGGCCGCCACCATCAGCCTGCCCGGGCCCGGGCCCGCGTTCTACGACATCGCGCTGACGGTGGGGGAGGGCGCCCGGCTCGACTGGCGGCCCGAACCCGTCGTCGCCGCGAGCGGCAGCCACCTCGTCCTGCACACCCGGATCACCCTCGCCGCCGGCGCCCGGCTGCGCCACCGCGAGGAACAGATCCTCGGCCGCCACCACGACTGGGCCCGTGGCGCCGCCCCCGGCCGGCTCACCTCCCGGCTCACCGTCCGCCGCGCCGGCCGGCTCCTGCTCGACCAGCAGACCGACCTCGGCCCCGGCGCCCCCGGCTGGGACGGCCCCGCCGTCCTCGGCGGCCACCGGGCCACCGGACAGCGGCTCACCGTCGGCCACCCGCCGCCGCCACCGCCCGGGCGGCCCGCCGGGGGCGACGCCGCCCTGCTCACGCTGCCCGACCCGGACGCCGCGCTGCTCACCGCCGCAGCCCCGGACGGGCTCGCACTGCGCCGGCTGCTGGGGTAGCCCACCCGGGGCGGGCGTGGCGTACCGGCGCGGCTGTGAGCACCCGCCCTAGCCTGGGGCGATGACCGACCGTTCGCCGGGCCCGCCCCGACAGGTGCGCTACCGCGCGCTCTCCCCGCTGCGCGAGCACCTGCGGGAGTCGTTCTGGTTCGCCCCGCTGCTCACCTGCCTCGCCGCCGTGGTGCTGGCCTCGGTCACCGCCTGGCTGGACGAGAGCGTCGTCACCGCCACCGTCGCCGAGACCGGCTCCGCCGACGAGCTGATGCGGTTCACCGGCGCCGCCAGGAGTGTGGTCTCGACCGTCAGTTCGGCCATGCTGACGTTCATCGCCGTGGTGTTCTCGATCTCGCTGGTCGCCCTGCAGATGGCCGCCAGCCAGTTCTCCCCGCGGGTGCTGCGGCTGTACGTGCGCAGCCGGCTGACCAAGGCGACCTTCTCGGTCTGCCTGGCCACCTTCCTCTTCGCGCTGCTCGTCCAGCTCAGCTACGACGACTCCACCGACCCGGCCAAGGTCACGTCCGTACCGGTCTTCTCCGGCCTCGTCGCCGTCCTGCTGGTGGTGCTCAGCCTGGGGCTGTTCGTCCTCTACGTGCAGTCCACCATGCGGCTGTTGCGCGTTCCGCACGTCATCGACCGGGTGGCGAACGAGTCGGTGTCGGTCATCCTCCACTACCGGCTGATGCAGCCCGAGCCGCAGCCGCCGGCCGTCCCCGAGGGAGCGCTCACCCTGTTGCACGAGGGCCGCTCGGGGGTGCTGCGCGACGTCAACATCGGCCGGCTGGTGCGGATCGCCCGCAAGCACGACGCGGTGCTCCACCTCGTCCCCCGGATCGGCGACTTCATCACCCCCGGCACCCCGATCGTCCGGGTGGCCGGCGCCCGGCCGCCGCGCCCGCGGCGGATCGCCCTGGCCTTCAACGTCGGCGTCGACCGGACGATGCACCAGGACCTCGGCTTCGGGTTCCGCCAGCTGGTCGACATCGCCATCCGTGCGCTCTCGCCCGCCGTCAACGACCCGACCACCGCTGTGCAGTCCATCGACCGGATCCACCAACTGCTCGCCATGCTCGTCCACGAGAGCTTCGGGGACCTCTGCTTCCGCGACCGGGCAGGCGCCGTCCGCCTGGTGGAACCGGTACCGGACTGGCGCTGCGTGGTCGACCTCGCCTTCACCGAGATCCGCCTCTGCGGCGCCGGGCACCCGCAGGTGACACGCCGCCTCGCCGCCTCCCTGGACGACCTGCTGCGCATCGCCCCCGAGCACCGGCGCACCCGACTCCTCGAGCAGCGCGTCCTGTTGGACCGGGCGGTGGCGGAGAACCTGCCCGACCCACAGGCCCGGACGTTCGCCCTGGTGCCGGACCGCCAGGGCATCGGCTGAGCCGCCGGCCGCCGGCCGCCGCTAGCCGCCGGCCACCAGGTCGGACGGGTCGGTGTTGGCGCCGCAGAGCAGGACGGCGATCCGCTCGCCGTCGGTCCCGTCCACCGCGGCGAGGGCGGTGGCCGCCGCGTGTTCGACGGCGATCCGGCGCTCGTCCCAAAGGTCCTGCCGGGCCCGGACGATGGCGGTGTCCGGCACCAGCACCGAACGGACGCCGTCCTGTTGGGCGGCATGGACGGCGAGTGCGGTGGCCCGGCGGGCGCCCAGGGAGTCCGAGGCCACCGACTCCACCGGGACGTCCACCGGACTCCCCGCCGCCAGCGCCGCGTTCAACGCCCGGCTGCCCGCCGGCTCCACCGCCACCACCCGGACGTCGTGCTCGCGCGCCGCGGCCGCCACCCCGGCGAACAGTCCGCCGCCTCCCACCGACACCACCACCGTGTCCAGGCCCGGGAGTCGGTCCCGGATCTCCTCCAGTACCGTCCCGGCCCCGGCCGCGATCAGCGGGTGGTCGTAGGCGTGCGAGGCCAACGCGCCGCTCGCCGCCGCGAACTCCTCGCACGCGGCCAGCGCCTCCGCGTACTCGCCGCCCGCCAGCCGTACCTCGGCGCCGTAGGAGCGCAGCCGCGCCATCTTCACCGGCGGCGCCGTCTCCGGCAGGAACACCGTGGCGCGCACGCCGAGTTCACGGGCCGCCCAGGCACAGGCCAGGCCCGCGTTCCCGCCCGACGCGATGGTCACCCCGGCGGCGGGCAGGGTGCCCGCCCCGGCGTGCGCGAGCAGGAAGTTCTGCGCGCCGCGCGCCTTGAAACTCCCGGTGTGCTGCAGGTACTCCAGAGCCAGCCAGACCCGCCCGCCCTCGTCCCCCGGCGCCACCACCACCGGTCGCACCCGCCCCGCGATCCGCTCCCCGGCCGCCTTCACGTCGCTGTACGTCAGGTGGTCCACGCCGCTGCTCTCCTCCGCACCCGGGGGTGGAGGAGGACCTCCACCGCGTCACCGCCGACGGTACGTGGTCACCGTGGGAGAGGAGAAGATCACGACCGGCCGAGGGTTCGCGGCGGGCGACCGTCCTTTTCGGGCTCGGGCCGGCCGTCAGCCAGTGCGCCTACTTCGGCTCGGTGCAGTACGCGGGCCTCGGCCTCGGCACGCTGATCACCATCGGCACCGATCCGACCCTGCTCGCCCACCGCTGGTACTTCGCGGGCCTGGCCACCGTGCCGGGTGCGACGGCCTCCGTCGTGGTCCTGATCGAACCGGCGACGGCCGCTCTGATCGCCACCGCCTTCCCGGGCGAGCCCCTCACCCCGGCACTCCTGGCCGGCTCCGTCCTCCTGCTGGCCGCGATCGCCGCGCTGACCCGCGAAAGCGGCTGAGCCGAGCCGCCCGCGCCCCGCGACACGGGGGCGCGGGCGGCGGGTGGCTACGGCACCGGCCGGAGCGTCGGCGGCCGGGGGACGAGGGCGCGCAGGACCAGGTCGATCCGGACGTGGGCGGCGCCGGCCCGCAGCAGGGCCGCGGAGATGGCCCGTAACTCCTCGGGGCCGGTGCAGGCGAGGCGGAGTTCGAGGTCGGCGTCCCCGGCCAGGGCGAGTCCGCTCTGCACGGCGGGGAACTCGGCGGCCAGCCGGTCGAAGTCGAGCGGGACGGGGCCGAAGCCGACCCGGGCGAGGGCGTGCAGGGACCGGGCTCCCTCGGGCTGCGGCGCGGCGCCGCCGGGGAGCAGATGGAGGGCGGTCACCGGGGCTGGAGCTGAGCGGCCGGGGCGGGGGCGCAGGTGGCGGGCACGGGCGGCGCCACCAGGCGCGGGTCCAGGACCACGGTGTCGACGCCGAGCGGTGCGGCGAGTGCCCGCAGTGCGGGTTCCGCGAGCTCGGTGGACGCCTGGCCCGGCCCGAGCAGGGCGGTCAGGGCCCCGGCGGAGCTGAAGCCGACCGCACAGCGGCGGCCGTCGCGGAGGCGGAACAGGCGAAGGGCGGTGGTGCGTCCGGTGACGGTGACCGGGACGTGCCAGACGACGCGGGCCATGCGGGTGCTCCCGAGTGGTGGAGGGGCCTGCCGGAACTGCTTCTCCGACGCTAGGGCGCCCGCGGTCCGCCGGGCGCCGTCCTGACGCAGTGTTGACCGAATGCGGCGCCGCGTTGACGGACTCCTGACGTTCGCCCGGCCGTCCTTCCCCAAACCTCCTTATTCTTCCCTTGTGCCATGCTCAGTATGGTAGTTTGCGGAGTAATAGAGCAGTCCAAGGAGGGTGGCACGCGTGCCGCAGTACTACTCGGTGGAACAGGTGGCCGAGCTGCTCGGGTTGCATGTCCGGACCGTGCGCGGCTACGTCCGCGACGGCCGGCTGAAGGCGGCCCGGATCGGCAAGCAGTACCGGATCACCGAGGAGGACCTGGCGGCCTTCACCGGCACCCCGGCGACGCCCGCTCCGGCCGCTGCGTCGGAGCTCCATGCCGAGGCCTCGACGATCGTGCAGGTCGACGGCATCGGTACCCGGGAGGCCGCCTGGCTCGCCAACACCGTGATGGCGGCGATCGCCGGCCCCCGCGAGGGCAGGCCGCTGAAGCTCCAGACCGTGCACGACGAGGAGCGATCGACGCTCAAGGTGATCATCCTCGGGGGGCTGGCCGACACCGCCGAGCTGCTCGTCCTCATCAATGCGCTGACCAGGGAGAACCGTCATGTCTGAGCACCACGAGGTCACCGACACCGTCGAGCCCGCCGCGGCGGTGGCCACCGGGGCGGAGGCCGTCGAGGTCGCCGGGGCCACCGTGCTGCGCCTGCCCGCCGAGGGCCCGGCGGTCCGCGGCGAGCGGGACGCGATGGACCTGATCGGCGACGCGATGGGCCACGACGCCGCCTGGGTCGTCGTCCCGGCCGCCCGCCTCGGCGACGACTTCTTCCGGCTGAGCACCCGGGTCGCCGGCGAGATCTCGCAGAAGTTCGTCAACTACCGGATCGGCCTGGCCGTCACCGGCGACATCTCCGGACACCTGGCCGCCAGCAGCGCCCTGCGCGACTTCGTCTACGAGAGCAACCGCGGCAACCAGCTCTGGTTCGTCGCCGACGCCGAGGAGTTCGGCGCCCGGCTCGCCCGGGCCTGACTCTCCTCCGCTTGCCCCGCGCCCGTCCCGGGACCACGGTGGACCTGACCGCCGCCGACCCGGGGCGGGCGCCGGCGCGTGCTCCGGAGCGGGGGGTGGTGGAGCGGAGGGGCGATCACGAGATATCTTGACATCAAGACGTTGGAGACGTGAAGCGGAGTACCGATGACTGACTCGACCATCATCTATACGCACACCGACGAGGCGCCGGCCCTGGCAACGTATTCGTTCCTGCCTGTGGTCCAGGCCTACGCCTCGACGGCGGGTGTCCGGGTGGAGACTCGCGACATCTCCCTGGCCGGGCGGATCATCGCGAGCTTCCCGGAGCGTCTGGAGGAGGGCCAGCGGATCGAGGACGCCCTCGCCGAGCTCGGCGAGCTCGCCAAGACCCCGGGCGCCAACATCATCAAGCTGCCGAACATCTCGGCTTCCATCCCGCAGCTGAAGGCGGCCATCGCCGAGCTGCAGGCGCAGGGCTACGCGCTGCCGGACTACCCGGACGACCCGCAGACCGACGAGGACAAGGACGTCCGCGCCCGGTACGACAAGGTCAAGGGCAGCGCCGTCAACCCCGTCCTGCGTGAGGGCAACTCGGACCGCCGCGCCCCCGCGTCGGTCAAGAACTACGCCAAGACGCACCCGCACCGCATGGGCGCCTGGACGGCCGACTCCAAGACCAACGTCGCCACCATGGGCCAGAACGACTTCCGCTCCACCGAGAAGTCCGCCGTGGTCGCCGCCGACGGCTCGCTCCGCATCGAGCTGGTCGGCGAGGACGGCACCACCACCGTGCTGCGCCCGTCGGTGCCGGTCCTGGCCGGCGAGGTCGTCGACGCCTCGGTGCTGCGCGTCGCCGCGCTGCGCGAGTTCCTGGCCGCGCAGGTCGCCCGCGCCAAGGCCGAGGGCGTGCTGTTCTCGGTGCACCTCAAGGCCACCATGATGAAGGTCTCCGACCCGATCATCTTCGGCCACGTGGTCCGCGCCTTCTTCCCGAAGACCTTCGCCAAGTACGGCGAGGCGCTCGTCGCCGCCGGCCTCAACCCGAACAACGGCCTCGGCGGCATCCTCGCCGGCCTGGACGGCGTGCCGCACCTGGGCGAGGAGATCAAGGCCTCGTTCGAGGCCGAGCTGGCCGAGGGCCCGGCCCTGGCCATGGTCGACTCCGACAAGGGCATCACCAACCTGCACGTGCCGTCCGACGTCATCGTCGACGCCTCGATGCCGGCCATGATCCGCACCTCCGGCCACATGTGGGGCCCGGACGGCAACGAGGCCGACACCCTGGCCGTGCTGCCGGACAGCAGCTACTCCGGTGTGTACCAGGCCGTCATCGACGACTGCCGCGCCCACGGCGCCCTCGACCCGGCCACCATCGGCTCGGTGCCGAACGTCGGCCTGATGGCCCAGGCGGCCGAGGAGTACGGCAGCCACGACAAGACCTTCGAGATCCCGGCCGCCGGCACCGTCCGCCTGGTCGACACCGAGGGCAACGTGGTGCTGGAGCAGGCCGTCCAGGCCGGCGACATCTTCCGCGCCTGCCAGACCAAGGACCTGCCGATCCGCGACTGGGTCAAGCTGGCCGTCACCCGCGCCCGCGCCACCGGCAGCCCGGCCGTCTTCTGGCTGGACGAGGGCCGTGCGCACGACGCCGTCCTGATCGGGAAGGTCAAGGCGTACCTGCCGGAGCACGACACCGAGGGCCTGCAGATCGAGATCAAGACGCCGGTCGAGGCGACGAAGTTCTCGCTGGAGCGCATCCGCCGCGGTGAGGACACCATCTCCGTCACCGGCAACGTGCTGCGTGACTACCTGACCGACCTCTTCCCGATCCTGGAGCTGGGCACCAGCGCCAAGATGCTGTCGGTCGTCCCGCTGATGAACGGCGGCGGCCTGTTCGAGACCGGCGCCGGCGGCTCCGCCCCGAAGCACGTCCAGCAGCTGGTCAAGGAGAACTACCTGCGCTGGGACAGCCTGGGCGAGTTCTTCGCGCTGGCCGCCAGCTTCGAGCACCTGGCCCAGTCCACCGACAACGCCCGCGCCCAGGTGCTGGCCGACACGCTGGACCGCGCCACCGGCACCTTCCTCAACGAGGACAAGTCGCCGAGCCGCCGCCTCGGCGGCATCGACAACCGTGGCAGCCACTTCTACCTGGCCCTCTACTGGGCCCAGGAGCTGGCCCGGCAGACCGCCGACGCCGCCCTGGCCGAGGCGTTCGCGGGCCTGGCCAAGTCGCTGGCCGAGCAGGAGCAGACCATCGTCGAGGAGCTCATCGCCGTCCAGGGCGCCCCGGTCGAGCTCGGTGGCTACTACCAGCCCGACCCGGCCAAGGCCGCGGCCGCGATGCGCCCGTCGAAGACCTTCAACGACGCGCTGGCCAACCTCGGCTGAACGCAGCCCAGTCGAACCGGGAGGCCCCGGGGTCCGCTCAGGATCCCGGGGCCTCCCCGCGCTCGTCCCGAGGACGCGGCGACCGGCCCGCCGGCCGGGCCCTACCAGCGCCAGCCGGCCACCGCCCCGGCCGCCGCGAGCAGCAGGACGGCCGCGCCGTTCACCCGCGGGTATAGCAGGGCGGTCGCGACCACCTCGCGCAGGACGGCACTCGGCCAGTAGTACGCGGCGGTCGGCGCCCCGACCACCTGGCCGGGCACGCCGGCCCGGCGGGTGGCGACGGCGGAGCGGAGCACGTGGAAGCTGCTGGTGACCACGGTGCAGTGGTAGCCCGGGTGCTCGCGCTCCATCAGCTCGCGGCTGAAGGCCAGGTTCTCGGCGGTGCTGGTGGCCTTCTCCTCCCGCCGGATCCGCTCGCCCGGGCAGCCGCGGGCGAGCAGGTGGGCGGCCATCGCGGCCGCCTCGGTGCAGCTCTCGTCCGGCCCCTTGCCACCGGTGACCAGCAGCAGCGGCGTGTGCCCGGCCGCCTCCTCGGCCCGGTACAGCGCCAGCGCCCGGTCCAGCCGGGCGGCCAGCAGCGGTGGCACCTCGCGGCCGTCGAGCCCGGCGCCGAGCACGACCACGTAGTCGGCGCCCGGGCGGACGGCCAGCCGCCGGTAGAGCAGGGTGTACCCGAGGAAGCAGAGCAGCAGGAACACGCCGTAACCGCCGAGCAGGACGGCGGCGCCGGCGGCCGCGCGCAGCGCCCGCACGCTCAGGTAGGTGGCCGAGAGCAGCAGCCCCAGCAGCCCGAGCAGGGCCGCACCGGTGAGCAGGGAGAGCAGGCTGGCCGGCCGGGTGCCCTCCCGGCGGACCATCGTGACCCCGTTCGCCACCAGCAGCGCGGCCGCGACGAGCCCGCTCAGCCAGACCGCGCCGGCCACCCCGGCGGTGACGGCGCCCGCCGCCGGCGCCGAGAAGTGGCCGACGGCGCTCACCGTGCCGACCGCCACGCAGAGGCCGGTCAGCCCGAGCAGCACTCCGTTGCCGAACCGTCGCGGTTCCTGGATCCGGGAGAGCAGCACCACGGCGAGCAGGGCGGCCATCAGAAGGGCTTGCATGCACCGGATGGTAAGCGGACGCCACCGCCCGCCGGGTGCTGCCCCGGCGGGCGGTGGCGGTACGGAGGGGTCAGTGCTCGCCGCCCGGGCGGGCGTTCCGCGGGAGCAGGAAGGCGGCCAGGAAGGCGAGGGCCAGCAGGCCGGCGGTCAGGCCGAAGGTCCAGCCGGCCGCGTGCCGGAAGCCGTCCGAGCCGGCCCAGCCGAAGAACGCGGTGCCGAGCAGCGCGACGCCGATCGAGCCGGCGAGCTGCTGCTGGGCGTTGAGCACCCCGGAGGCCGAGCCGGTCTCGGAGTCCTCGACGCCGGCCAGGGCGATGTCGAAGAACGGCGCCATGATCAGGCCGAGGCCGAAGCCCGTGACGGCCAGCGCGGGGGTCAGCTCCCAGCTGGTCAGGCCGCCGGCCCAGTGCTCGACGGAGGCCCGGAGGCCGAGCGTGCCCGCGGCGGCGACGGCCATGCCCGCATGCAGGACGCGCCGGCCGTACCTGGGGGCGAGGAAGCCGCCGGAGAGGATCGCGCCGGCCACGATGCCGAGCGAGAGCGGGATCATGGTGAGGCCGGAGTGCAGCGGGCTCCAGGCGAGGCCGAGCTGCAGGTAGAGGGTGAAGGTCAGCAGCAGGCCGGAGAGCGCGGCGAAGAAGACCAGCCCGGTGGCGAGCGCCGAGGTGAAGGCCCGCTTGGCGAAGAGCGAGGGCTCGATCAGCGGGGTGCCGCCGCGCCGCAGCACCCGGCGCTGGTGGACGGTGAACAGCCGGAGGGCCGGCAGCGAGGCGGCCATGGCGAGGTAGGTCCAGAGCGGCCAGCCCAGCTCGCGTCCCTGCACCAGCGGGTAGACCAGCAGCAGGACGGCGGCGCTGAGCACCAGGACGCCGACCGGGTCGAGCCGGCCGGCGCCGGCGGTGCGGGTGGTGCGGTCGGCGGGCAGGACCCTGACGGCGGCGAGCGCCGCGAGCAGGCCGAGCGGCAGGTTGATCAGGAAGACCATCCGCCAGCCGGTGCCGAACAGGTCGGCGTCGGTGAGGTAGCCGCCGAGCGTCGGCCCGAGGACGGAGGAGAGCCCGAGGACGGGGCCGAAGAGGCCGAACGCGGCGCCCATCTCCTTCGGCGGGAACATCGCCTTGATCAGGCCGAGCCCCTGCGGGATCAGCAGGGCGGCGAAGAGGCCCTGGACGGTGCGGGCGGCGATCAGGGTGCCCGGGCCGGCCGAGGCGGCGCAGAGCACCGAGGCGAGCGTGAAGCCGGCCGCGCCGGCGACGAAGAGTTTCTTGCGGCCGAGGAGGTCGCCGAGCCGGCCGCCGGTGATCAGCAGGACGGCGAAGGCGAGCGTGTAGGAGGCGGAGATCCACTGGATCTGCGCGTCGCTGCCGCCGAAGTCGCGCCGGATGGCCGGGGAGGCGACGCCGACGATCGTGGTGTCGAGGAGGTCCATCACCTCGGCGGCCAGGATCACGGCGAGGGCGGCCCAGCGCAGGCGGTAGCCGGCCGGTGCGGGCTCGGCCGCCGTGGCGGCCGGGGGAGGGGCGGTCTGACTGGTCATGGGGGCTCTCCTGATGGTCGGAGCCGGACGAACCATGTTCGTCTTAACGAACACTGTTTTCTTGCGACGAACAGTGTTCTCCCATGGAACGGCGTTCGTGTCAAGTAGTGTGGGACCCGACGCCGACCACGAAGGAGCCCCCATGACCAGTGCCGCCCCGCGTCCGAGCTGGTCGGCGCACTGGCAGGAGAAGGAGAAGACGGCCTCCCGGCGCCAGCCGCTGAGCCGCGAACGGATCGTCGAGGCCGCCCTGCGGATCGTCGACACCGAGGGCATGGACGCGCTGAGCATGCGGAGGGTCGGCCAGGAGCTCGGCACCGGCGCCGCCAGCCTCTACGCCCACGTCGGCAACAAGGACGAGCTGGTCGAGCTCGTCCTCGACCTGGCGTACTCCGAGATCGCCCTCGAACAGCCGGACCCGGCCGACTGGCAGGAGCAGATCAAGCGGCTGATGCGCCGCTCGCGGGAGGTGCTGCTCGGCCACCGCGACCTCGCCAAAGCCGCCGTGGTCGCCAACGTCCCGGTGACCCCGCACGCCATGGACGTCGCCGACACCATGCTGGGCATCCTGCGGGCCGGCGGGCTGGACGAGCAGACCGCCGCGTACGGCGTGGACCTGCTCGGCCTCTACACCACCGCGACCACCTTCGAGGCCTCCACCCGGAGCGGCCACACCGAGGCCGACGCCGACGCCTACACCGAGCGGGTGCGCGAGTACTTCAGCACGATCCCGGCCGACCGCTACCCGATGATCACCTCGATGGCCGCCGCGCTCACCCGCAACGTCGGTGACGAGCGCTTCGAGTTCGGCATGGACATCCTGGTCGCCGGCCTCGCCCGGCAGGCGGCCCCCCGCGACTGACCCCGGGAACGACGGAACCCCCACCCGGGCGTCGGGCAGGGGTTCGTCGGGGGAGCGGGACGCCCGGGAGCGGGCTCAGCCGGCGTCGGCCGCCGGTGCCGGGCGCTGGCCGCGCTTGTCCAGCGAGGCCAGGTACGCGTTGTACGCCGCCAGCTCGGCGTCACCGTTGCGGTCCTCGGCGCGGTCCCGGCGGCGGGACACCCGCTGCTCGGAGCGCATCCACTGGTAGACCAGCGCGATCAGCACGATCGCCGTCGGGATCTCGCCGAACGCCCAGGTGATGCCGCCGGCCAGCTTCTGGTCCGCCAGGAGGTCCGTCCCGGGCGGCGCGCCGGCCTCGGTGAAGGTGGTCACCAGCGAGTGGCTGGCCATCATCACCGCCACACCGAAGAAGGCGTGGAACGGCATCCCCATGAACAGCTCGATGATCCGCATCACGTGGCCGGGGCGGTTCGGGCCCGGGTCCACACCCATGATCGGCCAGAAGAACGCCAGCCCGGTGGCCAGGAAGTGCACCATCATGAAGATGTGCCCGAGGCGGTACTGCATCAGGAAGTCGAAGAGCGGGGTGAAGTACACCCCGTAGAGGCTCGCGATGAACAGCGGAATGGTGAACCCCGGGTGCGATATCACCTTGACGTAGGTGCTGTGCAGCAGCGCCACCAGCAGCTCGCGCGGGCCGCGCGGGCGCCCCTTGCCGGCCGGGCGCAGGGCGCGCAGCGCCAGCGTGATCGGCGCGCCGAGCAGCAGCAGGATCGGCGAGAGCATGGAGAGCACCATGTGCTGCATCATGTGCGCGCTGAACAGCACCATGCCGTAGTCGTTCAGTCCGGTGCAGGTGACCAGGATCACCGAGCCGACGCCCGCCACCCAGCCGACGGTCCGGCCGATCGGCCAGCGGTCGCCGCGCCGGTACAGCCGCACCACGCCCGTCCCGTACAGCGCCAGCGCGACCAGGCTGCCGATCAGGAACACCCAGTCGGGGGACCAGGTCATGACGTTGGAGAGGGAGAACGGCCCCAGCTCTGTCATCCCGCCGTGGTGGTGCATGCCTGACATTCCGTCGCCCATGGGCGGGTCCTGCTTTCCCTCGTCGCGGCCCCCTGGTGGGTCCGGTTCGCCCGTTTTGCTTGCGTCTACAGACTAGGCGGGCCTTACCCCGGGGCTTCCCCCGGCCCCCGGCTCCGCGGACGTGGCCGGCGCAGCGTGTTCGCCGGGGTGTCCCTCATCACGCTCCTCGTGGCCGTTGTCGTGCACCTCCTCGACCGGGACGCCACGCCGGCGGGGCAGGTCCGGGCCTCCGGGCCCCGGCCGACGGTACGGACCCGCCGCCTGCTGCTGCTCGGAGGGCTCTGCGCCCTCGCCTATCTGGTGGAGAACGCCTGGCAGAGCTGGTCGGCCGTGCTCCTGCGCTCGGCCTTAGCCAGCAGTGCCGAGGTCTCCGCCCTCGGCCCCGCCCTGTCCGCCGGGTCTGCGGCCGTCGGCCGGGCCCTGGGGCACGGGCTGCTCGCGGGCACGTCACAGCGGGTCGTCCTCACGGCGGGCGCGCTCGTCGCCGTCGCCCTGGCCGGCTGCGCCGCCCTGGTCCGGACCGCGGCCTCCGACCGTCCTCGGTCGGAGCCGACGGCGCCCGCGCGTGCCGTGGCGGAGGACGGCGGGGAGACCTCGGCCGGCTCCCGCGGATGAACGTGCAGGCCGCGAAGTGTCCGCCCGTACCCGCAGGATGATCCGGTCCGGACGCTCCTTCCGGGTCAGGTGCCGGCGGCCGGGACGAGGGTGTTCTCGTTGGTGCGGCCGGCTTCGTGGTCCTCGATGTTGCGGGCGGTGGCGTCGATGATCTGGCCGACGGCGGTGCGGGTGAAGTAGGCCTGGTGGGAGGTGACCAGGACCTGGGGGAAGGTCATCAGGCGGGCGAGGGTGTCGTCGCTGATGCCTTCGACCGAGCGGTCGTAGAAGAAGACGCCGGTCTCCTCCTCGTAGACGTCGAGGCCGACGCCGGAGAGCCGGCCGGCGCGCAGGGTCTCGACCAGGGCGGCGGTGTCGACGAGGCCGCCGCGGCTGGAGTTGACGAGGATGGCGTCGTCCTTCATGCGGGTCAGCGCGGCGGCGTCGATGAGGTGGTGGGTGGCGGGCAGCAGGGGGACGTGCAGGCTGACGAGGTCGGAGCGGGAGAGCAGCTCGGGCAGTTCGGTGTAGGTCATGCCGAGGGCGGTGCAGGCGGGGTTGGGGGCGATGTCCCAGCCGAGCAGCTCGGTGCCGAAGCCGTGGGCGATCCGGGCGAAGCACTCGCCGATCTTGCCGGTGCCGATCACGCCGACCGTCATCCCGTGGATGTCGCGGCCGAGCAGCCCGTCGAGGCGGAAGTCGAACTCGCGCGAGCGGTTCGCGGCCCGGGTGAGCCGGCGGTTCACGGCCAGGGCCAGGGCCCAGGCGTGTTCGGCGACGGCGAACGGGCTGTAGTGGGAGACCCGTGCGACGGTGAGGCCGAGTTCGGCGGCGGCCTCCAGGTCGATGTTGTTGAAGCCGGTGGATCGCTGGGCGATCAGCCTGGTGCCGCCGGCCGCGAGGAGGGTGAGGGTGCCGGCGTCGAGGACGTCGTTGACGCTGCTGCTGACGGCCGGGTAGCCGGCGGCCAGTGGGGCGGTGTCGCGGTTGAGGAAGACGCTCAGGCAGCGCAGCTCGTGCCGGCCCGTGAACGCCTGCTCCAGCAGCGGCCGTTCGTCGGCCTGTACGCCGTACGCGAGGATCTCCATCGGCTGCTTCCTTCCCGTGGTCTGACGGTGGCCCGGCGGTGCTCCGGCGGTGCTCCGGCGACGGCCGGCGGTGCTGGGTTCCGCCGGTCACGCCCCACCGGTCCTGCCCCACGGTCACGCTAGCCCGGGCGCGGGGGCGTCGCGCGGGAACGACACCGGCCCCCGAGCGGGTGCTCGGGGGCCGGCGGCAGGGGGCGGGGGAGGGTCAGATGACCGTCTCCGCCTCCAGGTAGCGATCCTGCGGCACGGTCTTCAGCTCGGCGACGGCCTCGCCCAGCGGCACCAGGTTGATGTTGGTGCCCTGCAGCGCGGTGATGTGGCCGAAGGCGCCCTTGTGGACGGCCTCCACGGCGTGCCAGCCGAACCGGGTGGCCAGCACCCGGTCGTACGCGGTCGGGGTGCCGCCGCGCTGGGTGTGGCCGAGGATCACCGGGCGGGCCTCCTTGCCGAGCCGGTGCTCCAGCTCGCGGGAGAGCTGGGTGGCGATGCCGGTGAACCGCTCGTGGCCGTAGATGTCCTTGCTGCCCTCTTCCCAGTGCATGGTGCCGGGCTCGGGCTTGGCGCCCTCGGCGCAGACCACGATCGCGAACTTCTTCTGCCGGTCGAAGCGTTCGCGGACGACGGCGGTGAGCTTGTCGATGTGGAAGGGGCGCTCCGGGACGACGATCGCGTGGGCGCCGGCGGCCATGCCCGCGTTGAGTGCGATCCAGCCGGTGTGGCGGCCCATGACCTCGACGACCATGACGCGCTGGTGCGACTCGGCGGTGGTCTTCAGCCGGTCCAGGGCCTCGGTGGCGACCGAGACGGCGGTGTCGAAACCGAAGGTGACGTCGGTGCAGGCGATGTCGTTGTCGATGGTTTTCGGCACGCCGACGATCGGCAGTCCGGCGTCGCTCATCAGCTTGGCGGCCTTGAGGGTGCCCTCGCCGCCGATCGGGATGACGGCGTCCAGGCCGAGGTCCGAGCAGTACCGCTTGGCGCGTTCGACGCCGTCGCGCAGGTGGCTCGGCTGCACCCGGGAGGAGCCGAGGATCGTGCCGCCCTGGGCGAGGATGCCGCTCACCGATTCCAGGGTCAGGGGGCGGTGGACGCCCTCCAGGAAACCGCGCCAGCCGTCCTCGAACCCGATGATCTCGTCGCCGTGGTCGACCACCCCCCGGTGGACCACGGAACGGATCACCGCGTTCAGGCCGGGGCAGTCACCGCCGCTGGTCAGCACTCCAATACGCATTGCTTTGCAACTCCCGAGCAGAACCGAGGAACGGCCGGACTACAGGCTGGGACGACGAACCGTCACCGTAGCGGCCCCGTTCCACGCCGTGATGGCGGGGAGATGACCGTGGGGTGAAGGACCGGCCGATCCGGACAGAACATCCGAAACCGGCCGGGAGTGTCGAGCATACGGCCCCTGCGTCCGGCCGGGCAGGAGCCGACGCGGGAGCGGCGCCGTCGGCGCCCCCGCGCGGAAGTGCAGCCTGCTGCCGAGGAGGGTGTGCAGCCGGCAACCCCATTGTCGTACGTCCGGGCCCGTCCGTGGACCGGGTGACCGCATCGCGGGCACCCGGTCGGAGCGGACCGGCGCACGACAGCGTGTGTTACGCGGGGCGCGATGTGGCCGCGATGCGCTCAGCGCGCAGCGCGTCGTACCAGGTGGTGTCGGCCGGCGGCAGGGCGTTGACGTCCAGCGCCAGCTTGATCAGCATGTCCGCCACGGCGGGGTTGCGGGCCATCACCGGCCCGTGCAGGTAGGTGCCGAAGACGGTGTCCCGCCAGGCGCCCTCGGTGCCGTCCCCGGTGCCGTTGCCCCGGCCCGCGGTGACGGTGGCCAGCGGCTGGACGCCCTGGCCGAGGTGGGTGACGCCCTGGTGGTTCTCGAAGCCGGTCAGCTGCGGCAGGCCGAGGCGCGGGTCGACGTCGGCCAGCACGTCGCCGACGCAGCGGGCGCCCTCGCCACGGGTGGTCCAGACGTCGAGCAGGCCGAGGCCCGGCTCGCGCTCGCCGAGGTCGTTGACGAACTCGTGGCCGAGGATCTGGTAGCCGGCGCAGACGGCGAAGATGATCGCGCCGTTCTCGGCGGCCCGGACGAGGCCGCTGTCGTTGCGCAGCCGCTCCGCGGCGAGCCGCTGCGGCCGGTCCTCGCCGCCGCCGATCAGGTAGATGTCCCCGCTGGTGGGCACCGCCTGGTCGGAGCGGACGTCGATCCGGGTCACGTTGAGATGGCGCTGGCGGGCCCGGCGCTCCACGACCAGGGCGTTGCCCCGGTCGCCGTAGGTGCTGAGCAGGTCCGGGTAGACCCAGACCACGCGCAGGCTGCTCTCACTCATCCTCGAAGGCCTTCCGTCACGCAAACTCGATGGGGCTGCTGGGCCGGCATCAGCCGGCCACGACCTTCCGCAGCTGCTGGAAGGCGGTGTAGTTGGCGATCGCCTCGATCCGGCCGGGCGGGGCCATCCGGACGGCCTGCTCCAGCGAGTCCACCACGTGGAACTGCAGCCCGGCGACCTCCAGGCGGACGGCCAGGTCCAGCTTGCGCTGGCCCATCACGAAGACGGGATGGCCGGCGAGGCGCTCGTAGTCGACGTCCCAGAGCCAGGAGGTGTCGGTGCCGTCGGCGTCGAGCGCGTTGACGGAGAGGATGACCGGTGTGGGCGGGCCGTCGATCAGCGAGAAGGTCTCCAGCCAGCCGGCCGGGTTCTTGGCCAGCAGCAGCCTTATGTCGCGGCCCTGGTACTGGACGACGTCGTAGCGGCCGGCCACGGCCGTCACCGACTGCATCCGCTCCAGCGCGACCTGCGGGGAGACGCCGAAGACGGCGGCCACGGCGGCGGAGCTGGTGGCGTTGGCCAGGTTGGCCCGGCCGGGGAGCTGGAGCCGGATGGGCCAGGCGCCGCGCTGCGGGTCGATCACGTGGGTGCCCTGGAGCGCCCAGTGCGGGTTGGGGCGGCGGAAGCCGCACTCCTGGCAGAACCAGTCCTCGCCGGGGCGCTGCATCACGCCGCCGCAGGCGGGGCAGGACCAGGCGTCTTCCTTCCAGGCCTGCCCGGCGGCCACCCAGACCACCTTCTTGCAGGAGGAGGCGGCCCAGGTCACCAGCGGGTCGTCGGCGTTGGCGATGACCACGGCCTCGGTGTCCTGGAGGCCCTCGCGCCACTTCTCGGCCATCATCCGGGTCTCGGCGGCGCGGTCGAGCTGGTCGCGGGAGAGGTTGAGCAGGGCGATCGCCTTCGGGTGGGTGTCGCGGGCGACCCCGGCCAGGTACTTCTCGTCCACCTCGATGACGCCGAAGCGGGCCTCCGAGCCGCCGGCCAGGGCGGAGGTGATGCCGGCCGGCATGTTGGCGCCCAGGGCGTTCGAGACCACCGGGCCGGCGGCGCGCAGCGCCTCGGCGATCAGCCGGGTGGTCGTGGTCTTGCCGTTGGTGGCGCTGACCAGCACCACGTCCAGGTGGTCGGCGAGAGTGGCGAGCAGATCGGGGTCGAGCTTGAGGGCGATCTTGCCGCCGATCACCGAGCCGCTGCCTCGGCCCGCCTTCTGGGACAGGGCGGCGGCCACCTTGCCGGCCGTGACCGCGATCTTGGCGCGGGCGGGCAGCGAGGCGTCGCGTGCGCCTGTGGGCTCCGATTCGGTGCCTGCCATGCTCAGTGGTTCCTCCTTGCTGCGGCACCGCCCGGGGCCGGATAACGGGCCGTCGGGCGGCGGGGACGGGGCCAGCCTACCGACTCCGCCGCCCGGCTCGACGATCCGGACCCCGCGCCGCCAGCTGCGACGGCCCCGGCGGCCCGGCCCGCGGGTCCCTGACGTTCCGTCAGAAAAGGCGGTGTACGGACGGGCCTTCCGCTGCTGGGGACGCCGTTCCGGGCCCCGGCGGTTCCCGGCGGGGCCCGGAGCGCGACCGGGCCGGACGGCGGGGTCGCCGTCCGGCCTGGGGTGCGCCGTGAGGGTGTGGTGAAGAAACGATCACCTGCCCGGCCGGGTCGGCCAGGGGACGGGGAGCTCCTCGGCCGCCTCGGCCAGGTGGGCCGTGATCACCAGGGTGCCCTCCTCGACCTGGTAGTCCAGCGGGGCGGCCAGCTTGCGCATGGTGGCGATCAGCCCGGTGTTGGAGGACTGCGTGACGGCGTACACCGTCTCCACGCCGGCCTCCAGGGCCAGCGCCGACATCCGCCGCATCAGGTCCAGCCCCAGCCCGCGCCGCTGCCAGGCGTCCTCGACCAGCACCGCGACCTCGGCGCTGCCGTCGTCCCACATCAGGTGCCCGAGGGCGACGATCCGCCCGTCGGTGGCCTCCACCGCCAGCGTCTGGCCGTGCCGGGCGTTCAGCAGGTGGTCCAGGTAGCGGTCGGCGTCCCGGACCGGGCCGTGGTAGCGCTTGCGCAGGGTGTCGGGGGAGCAGCGGTGGTGCATGGCCAGCGCCGCGGCCTTGTCGCCGGCGTCCGCGCGCCGCACGGTCAGGTCGGCCCCGGCGGGCTGGGCCAGCCTGGCCCGGACGTCCGGCACCCGGGGGCCGAGCAGGGTGTCCAGCTCGACCAGGGCCTGCGCCCGGGCGAACTCGGTCGGGGTGAACGGCAGGTGCGGGCGGCTGAGCTCGATCAGGTCGCCGGACGGCACCGGCAGCCGCATCACATGCCCGTCCACCCCGGTGCCGCCGCGCCCGGCCGCGCCCGGGTACTGCCGGATGGTGCACTGCCCGAAGAGCTGGCGCAGGGCGATCGGCAGCTCGGCGGCGTCCAGCGCGGTGCGGGTCGCCAGCGCCAGCACGTGGGTGGGCACGTCCACCAGGTCGTGCGCGTCGGCCGGGGCGCTCCAGATGTCGTGCCCGCCGGCCGCCGCCACCAGCGCGGCCAGGTCGGCCCGGGTCAGTGCCTGGGGCGCGCGGACGAAGAACTCGTCCACGGTGCCGCTGGGCAGCGGGTGCGACTGCATCGAGACGATGTTGACCTGCCGCTCCGCGAAGGCCGCGCAGACCCGGGCCAGGCTGCCGGGGGAGTCCTGCACGGTGGTGCGCACCCGCCAGAGCGTGGTCTGCTCGAAGTCGTGCAGCGGCCCCTTCAGCGGCTCCTTCGCGGCAGCCTGCGCCCCGGCTGCGGCCGGGGACGCGGCCGGGGGGGCGGGCGCGTCCGGGGCCGGCGGCCCGTGCAACTGGTGGCGGTGCGACCACCAGGTGTGGAAGAGCGCCGTGGCCACCAGGGCGACCGCGGAGGCGGCCAGCACCACCGGGCCGTCCGGGCCGTGCACCACGAGCTTGGCCACCAGGTCGGCCGCGGTCACCGAGAGGAAGACCGCGGCGAGCTCCACGGTGTCGCGGCGCCAGCGAGGGGTTCTGGTGCCGCGCCGCTGGGCACGGGAGGGGTTCGGCGTCGAGGTGGCGGTCGGTCCGGTCGTCGTCAGCTGCTCCGTGTGCTCCATGCCATCAATCTGCCGCCCCGGTGTTTCACGATCACGAATCCCCCGTGACCTGTCGGTTAATGTCGGTGACTCGCCCGCTCGCGGCCCGCGTCAGAGCAGCTCGCGGGCGGCGGCCTTCACCTCGCTGAGCAGCAGTTCGAGGTCCGCCTCGGTGGTGTCCGCGTTGAGCAGGCAGGCGCGGAGCATCTCGCGGCCGCCGAGCCGGGCGCCGGTGACGAAGACCCGGCCGCGCCGCTGGACCGCCACCGGCAGCTCCCGGTTGACGGCGTCGAGGGCGGCCTCGTCCAGCCCGGGGGCGCGGTGGCGGAACGCCACGATCGACGTCTGCACCTCGGCCAGAAGCTCCAACTCACCGTCCTTCTCGACGAGTTCGCCGAGGTGGCGGGCCAGGGCGGTGCACCGGGCGATGTCCCGGGAGAGACCGTCGCGACCTCGGTGGGCGATGGTGGCCCACACCTTGAGGGCGCGGAACGGGCGGGTCTGCTCGGTGCCGTACTCGGAGAACCAGCCGAGCGCGCCGGCCGCCTCGTCGCGCAGGTAGGAGGGCACGAGGCTGAAGGTGGAGCGCAACTCCTCGGTGTCGCGGACGAGTGCGCAGCCGCAGTCGACCGGCACGCCGAGCCACTTGTGCGGGTCGAGGGCGAGCGAGTCGGCCCGCTCCAGCCCGGCGTAGCGGTGGGCGATCGCCGGGTCCAGCGCGCCGAAGGCCCCGTACGCACCGTCCACGTGCAGCCACAGGCGCTGCTCGGCGCAGAGGTCGGCGATCGGGTGGAAGGCGTCCACCGCGCCGGTGCCGACCGTGCCGGCCGAGGCGACCACCAGGAACGGCAGCAGCCCGGCGGCCCGGTCGCGCTTGATCGCGGCGCGCAGCTCGGCGACGTCGAGCAGCCCGTCCGGGCCGGTGGCCACGGTGCGCAGGTGCCTGCTGCCCAGACCCAGCAGCTCGGCGGCCTTGCGGACGCAGGAGTGGGTCTCCCCGGTGACGTAGCCGGCCAGCGGCGGCATCCCGGCGAGGCCGTCCTCGCGGACGTCCCACCCGGCCGCGCGGGCGGCGCGGTCACGGGCGGCGGCCAGGCAGACGATGGTCGCCATCGAGGTGCCGGAGGTCAGCAGCCCGCCGCCGGCCGGGTGCGGGAACCCCACCAGCTCGGCGATCCAGCGGACCACCGCCCGCTCCAGGTGGACGTCGGCGTGGTCGCCGCCGGCCGAACTGGGGTTCATCGCGGAGGCGGCGAGGGTGGCCAGCACCCCGGCGGGGGCCGGGGCGGAGTTCACCCAGCCGAAGAAGCGCGGGTTGCCGTTGCCCATCGGGTACGGCAGGACGTCGCGCCCGATGGCGGACAGCAGCTCGGTGAGCGGGCGGCCGTCGGCCGGCAGCGGTGCGTCCAGCAGGGCCTGCCGGGCGGCGTCGTCCATCGGCTGCCAGACCGGGCGGGCGGGCAGCTCGGCGAGATAGTCGCTGACGAGGTCGGCGGCGGAGTGCGCGGCGGCGCGGAAGTCCTCTGAGGTCACGGGGTGCTCCAGCGGGTGGGGGAGGCCTCGTGGCGCGGCGTCCTCGGCGCACCTGATCGGGCCCGATCCTACGGAAGGGGGGCCCGCACCGTGCGGTGCGGGCCCCCCTTCGTGCGGCGCGGATGCTCAGTCGAGCGAGGCGGAGAGCCCGCCCGCGGAGCGGCAGTAGCCCTGCATCTCCTTGTCGGTGATCTTGGCGCAGAGCCGGCCGGCCGCGCCGGCGTCCGTGTAGTTCACCGTGTAGTAGCTGACCAGGCCCTCGGCGCAGGCCTTGCGCTGCCAGCCGTCGGCGGCGGTGGCGCACTGCTGGGCGGCCCAGTCCTCGCGGTCCAGGTTGTACTTCATGGTCCGCGAGCCGACGCCCCGGCTGCAGTCCACGGCCCCGCCGGAGGCCTTGCCGTTGAGGCACCACTTCAGCGCCTCGCCGTACACCTCGGGGTGGTTCGGGTAGTCGTGCGAGGAGAGGTAGAAGGTCGGCGCGTAGAAGTAGCAGGCGGACTGGAACAGCGACGGCTGGTCCTTGCACGGGTACAGCGGGTCCTGGGCGAGCTTGTCGGCGGGCAGGTTCGCCTTCGCCTTCTCGTCCTCCTCGTCCGGCCCGAACAGCTGCATGAACAGGCCTTCGGAGCAGCGGATCCGGTTCTGGTCGGTGGTGAACTTGTTGCACAGGTCCCGGGCCTTGGCCACGTCCTGCTTGGCGACGAACATCGTGCCGTGGCCGACGCCGTGGATGCAGGGCCCGCTGTTCTTGGGCGCGCAGAGCTTCAGCAGGTCCACCTCGGGCTGGGCGGAGGCGTTCAGCATCTCCTCGACCGCGCCGTGCAGATAGCCGGCCGCGCAGGTCTCGTGCGGGAAGGAGATGACCTTCTGGAAGTCGGCGTTGTACCGCTTGACCGCCTGGTGCCCGAGCTCGTGCGCGATCGGGTGGCAGAACCGGACGGTGTACGGCTGGGCCTTGGTGATCTTGTCCAGGTCGGCCAGCGCGACGCCGGGGTCGGTGGCCTCCATCTCGGCCATGAGCTTGTTCCGCAGCGTCGAACGCGTCCAGACCGCCGGGTCGCCGGTCGGGGTGGCCGTCGCCCCGGCCTGCTGCGCGCCGGCGGGCGGTGCGCCCGAGCCCCCCGGGCCGGCCGTGCCGGGGGTGGCCGACCCGGCCGCCGAGGTGCCGGCGGCGGGCGTCCAGTCGGTGACGGCCACCGACCCCAGGCCCAGGACCCCCAGCAGGAGGGCGGTGAGAATCGCGAATGCTCGCGGTTGCATGACGGAGATCCCCCGGCGGATCGAGACGGACGGTTCGCTCCCCATCCTGACGGCACGGGGCTGCGAAACCGTGTTTTCGGCCGCCATTCGGGAGGTGTCGGCGACGCTATCGCACGTCGTTCCCGGTCACCGAAGCGGGATGGCCGGGGGTCACCGCCCGGACGGCGCAGTCGCGGACGGGGCCCGCGCCGTGCCGTCCCGGTGGTGACGGTGGCTCAGAGTTCCAGCGAGACCTCGTACTCCGTCAGCCAGGTGTTGAGGTCCAGCGCCAGGTCGGCCCCGAGCCGGACGGACTGCGGGTCGGTCTCCGGGGCGAGCGCGTCGGCGAGCGCCCGGCGGTCGAGCAGCCCCAGGACGGGGGCGTTCGGGTCGGTCGCCAGCTCGGCGAGCTCGGCCCGCAGCAGCGCCGGGTAGCGCGGGTCCTGGACGACGGGGTACGGGCTCTTCAGCCGGTCGGCGATCGCGTCCGGCAGCACGTCCCGGACGGCGGCGCGCAGCAGGCTCTTCTCCCGGCCGTCGAAGGACTTCATCGCCCAGGGCGTGTTGAAGACGTACTGGACCAGCCGGTGGTCACAGAACGGCACCCGGACCTCCAGGCCGTTGGCCATGCTCATCCGGTCCTTGCGGTCCAGCAGGATGCAGACGAAGCGGGTGAGGTTGAGGTACGAGATCTCCCGCATCCGCCGCTCCACCGGGTCGGCGTCCGGCAGGTGCGGGACTTCGGCCAGTGCCTCGCGGTACCGGGCCCGCCGGTACTCGTGCACGTCGAGCTTGCCGATCAGCCCGCGGTCCAGCAGCTGCTCGCGCGGCCCGGTGCCCGTCCCGCCGAGCTGGGTCACCGCGCCCGCCCACGGGAAGTCGTCGGCGGCGACCAGCCGCGGGTCGTGGAACCAGCGGTAGCCGCCGAACAGCTCGTCCGCGGACTCGCCCGAGAGCGCCACGGTGGAGTGCCTGCGCACGCCGCGGAAGAGCAGCAGCAGCGAGATGTCCATGTCGCCGAAGCCGCCCGGCATGTCCCGGGCGCGCAGCACGGCGGCGCGCTGGACCGGGTCGGTGAGCTCGGCGCTGTCCAGCTCGATGACGCTGTGGTCGGCGCCCACGTGCCGGGCCAGCAGCCGGGCGTACGGGCCGTCCGGGGTGGACCGGACCTCGTCGGCCCGGAAGTGCTCGCTCTGGCCGGTGAAGTCGACCGCGAAGGAGCGCACCGCGCCGGCTCCGGCGGCGCGCAGGGCCCTGGCGGCCAGGGCGGTGACGGCGCTGGAGTCGAGGCCGCCGGACAGCAGCGAGCAGAGCGGTACGTCCGCCTCCAGCTGGCGGTGGACGATGTCGTCGAGCAGGGCCCGGACGGTGGCCACCGTGGTGTCCAGGTCGTGGGTGTGCTCGCGGGCCTCCAGCGCCCAGTAGCGGCGGACCGAGACGCCCTCGCGGCGGACCCTGACCACGTGGCCGGGCTGCACCTCCACGATGCCCCGGTAGACCGAGCGGCCGGGGGTCTTGGTGACGGCGAACATCTCGCGCAGCCCGTCGAGGTCGACCACCGGCCGGACGTCGGGGTGGGCGAGCACGGCCTTCACCTCGGAGCCGAAGATCACGCCGTGCGGGGTGGGGCAGTAGTGCAGCGGCTTGACGCCCATCCGGTCCCGGACCAGCAGCAGCTCCTCGCCGCGGGCGTCCCAGATCGCGAAGGCGAACATGCCGTTCAGCCGTTCGGCCAGGCCGTCGCCCCACTCCAGGTAGGCGTGCAGCACCACCTCGGTGTCGCTGCGGGTGTGGAAGCGGTGGCCGGCGGCGGTCAGCTCGGCCCGCAGCTCCCGGTGGTTGTACACCTCCCCGCTGTAGGTGAGGGCGGCCAGCACCCGGCCGTCGTGCTCGGCCGTCATGGGCTGGGTGCCGCCCTCGACGTCGATGACGGCGAGGCGGCGGTGGCCGAGCGCGGCGTGCCGCTCCAGGTGGACCCCGCCGGCGTCCGGGCCGCGGCAGAGCTGGGTGGCCGTCATCGCGTCGAGCACTGGACGTTCGGTGGTGAGGTCGCGGTCGAAGGCGACCCATCCGGTGATCCCGCACATCAGCAAGCCTCCGGTTCTTCCGACACGCATCTCCGATGCGTGTGCGGAGAGTCACGCTACGTGGCGATCCGGTGCCGCTACAAGGGTGTGTCGACAAGGTGACGAATCCATGCTGTGGCTTCCGGGGAGTGCCGGCCGGGTGTCCGGCGGTGTTCCTTGCGCCAAAAGTCTCAAGATCTGCCCGAATTCGGGCAGGATCTTTGATCTCTCCGATCGGTCCGGCCTAGAGTCCTCACTCGTGTCCAGCTCACCCGGCGCCTCGCACCCTCACGAAGACCTGCTCGCCCACCTCACCCGGACCAGCCCGCTCGGGCCCCGCGAGGCGGCGCGGGTGGTGGCGGAGGTCCTGGCGTACTTCTCCGAGACGACCGAGGAGTACGTCCGCCGCCGCCACGGCGAGCTCCAGGCACGCGGCCTGACCAACGAGCGGATCTTCGCCCGGCTCGCGGAGGAGCTGCCCGCCCGGCGGGTCGCGGCGCCCGGGCTCTCGGCCCGGCAGCTGCGCCGGATCGTCTACGGCTGAGCGCCGCCCCCCTGTCTCACGAAGGAGTCATCCCCATGTGCGGAATCGTGGCCTACATCGGCCCCAAGGACGCGACCCCCTTCCTACTGGAGGGCCTGGCCCGGCTGGAGTACCGCGGCTACGACTCGGCCGGCGTGGCCGTCACCGGCCGCACCGGCGGCCTCAAGGTCCGCAAGGTCAAGGGCCGGGTCGCCGACCTCGCCGCCGCCGTGCCGGCCCGGTTCAAGGGCGCCACCGGCATCGGCCACACCCGCTGGGCCACCCACGGCGTGCCCAGCGACGCCAACGCCCACCCGCACCTGGACAACGCCGAGCGCATCGCCGTCGTCCACAACGGCATCATCGAGAACGCCGACGAGCTGCGCGCCCGGCTCACCGCCGACGGCGCCGTCTTCCGCTCCGAGACCGACACCGAGGTGCTCGCCCACCTGATCGCCGCGCACGCGGCCGAGGGCGCCGAGCTGGAGGACGCCGTGCGCGCCGCGCTCGGCAAGGTGGTCGGCACCTACGGCATCGCCGTGCTCGACGCCGAGCAGCCCGACCGGATCGTGGTCGCCCGCAACGGCAGCCCGATCGTGCTCGGCATCGGCGAGAAGGAGATGTTCGCCGCCTCCGACGTCTCCGCGCTCGTCCGCTACACCCGCCAGGTCGTCCACCTGGAGGACGGCGAGCTGGCCACCGTCCGGGCCGACGGCTTCCGCACCTTCACCGAGGACGCCCGCACCACCCACCGCCAGCCGTCCACCGTGGACTGGGAGATCGACTCCTACGACACCGGCGGCTACGAGCACTTCCTGCTCAAAGAGATCCACGAGCAGCCCGGCTCGGTCGAGCGCACCCTCAGCGGCCGGCTCGACGAGCGGTTCGCCACCGCCCACCTCGGCGGCCTCAACCTGGACGCCCGCGAGCTGCGCGAGATCCGCCGGGTCAAGATCCTCGGCTGCGGCTCCGCCTACTACGCCGGCGAGATGGGCGCCCAGCTGATCGAGGAGCTGGCCCGCATCCCCGCCCACAGCGAGCCCGCCTCCGAGTTCCGCTACCGCAACCCGGTGATCGAGGCGGACACCCTGTACGTCGCGGTCAGCCAGTCCGGCGAGACCTACGACACCCTGGCCGCCGTCCAGGAGATCAAGCGCAAGGGCGGCCGGGTCCTCGGCGTCGTCAACACCGTCGGCAGCGCCATCGCCCGCGAGTGCGACGGCGGCATCTACCTGCACGCCGGGCCGGAGATCTCGGTCGCCTCCACCAAGGCGTTCACCTCCACGGTCGTCGCCTTCGCCCTGCTCGCCCTGCACTTCGGCCGCATCCACGACCTCTCGCCCGCCGACGGCCGCCGCATCGTGGCGGGCCTCAAGGCGCTGCCGGACCAGATCCGGGAGATCCTCGCGCAGAGCGACGACATCGCCGGACTCGCCGCCGAGTACGCCGAGTCCGAGGGCATGATGTTCATCGGCCGGGTCCGCGGCTTCCCGGTGGCCCGCGAGGGCGCGCAGAAGCTCAAGGAGATCTCCTACGTCCACGCCGAGGCCTACCCCGCCAGCGAGCTGAAGCACGGCCCGCTCGCGCTGATCAGCCCCGAGCTGCCGACCGTCGCCCTGGTGCCGGACGACGAGCTGCTGGACAAGAACCTCACCACCCTCGGCGAGATCAAGGCCCGCTCCGGCCGTGTGGTGGCCGTCGCGCACCGCCGCCCCGAGGCCAAGCTCGCGGACCACTGCATCCTGGTGCCCAAGAACGAGCCCGAGCTGGACCCGCTGCTCCTCAACATCCCGCTCCAGCTGCTCGCCTACCACGCCGCGGTGGCGCTCAAGCGGGACGTCGACAAGCCGCGCAACCTGGCCAAGAGCGTGACCGTCGAGTAGACCGCCGTGCGGTTGCCCCCGGGCCCGGTCGCCGTGCGGTGGCCGGGCCCGGACGTGCGGAAGCCCGCCGGGCTTCTGGGGCTCGGTGGGCTTCCGGGTGCTGTGCCGCCGGACGGGCCGGCGGCGTCAGACGTCAGAGGGGACGGGGGAGTGTCACAGCAGGTAGAGCTTGGCAAAGGGCGCAGTGATCCTCTTCTCCTGCGAGCCGAAGTCGACCAGGACCGCGGTTGCCCCGCCCTCGACGGCGACGACACGGCCGAGGCCGTACTCGTCGTGGGACACCCGATCGTCGACGGCGAAGTGTTTCGGTGGCGGGGGCACCTTGGCTCGGAAGGGACTGGTGGGCAGATGGCGCCTGGGCACGGGTGCGTTCGTCATTGCTGCCAGTATGCGCCCCGGAGGGCACCGAACGCGCCGGGACGGCGGCCCGAATTCGTTCACCGGGCGAGGTCCTTGGACCCGGCCGCTGCCGCGCGTCGGGGTCCGCCCACTCCACCCGCTCGGTCGGGTCACCGGAGGCCGCCCCGGACACGCCCTCGACGCGGGGGTGGACGGAGGGCGGGGCGCGGGCGAGTCGTGCGAGGAAAAAACGCCGTTCGGGTGCGTTACCTGCTACAGTCGGTGTCAGTTGCAGTTTTGGTTCCCATGAACTTTGTGTGCGCCTGCCGGTTGTGACCGCTGGCGCATTTTTTGTTTTTCCCGATTTCTTCTTCGGGTGGGCCTCATCGCGGCGACACGGGCCCCTGCGAGGTGCAGGACCCGCATTTGCCTTTCAAGGAGATTTTTCATGGCTAATGGCACTGTGAAGTGGTTCAACGCGGAGAAGGGCTTCGGCTTCATCGAGCAGGAGGGTGGCGGCCCGGACGTCTTCGCCCACTACTCGAACATCAACGCCCAGGGCTTCCGCGAGCTGCTTGAGGGCCAGAAGGTCGAGTTCGACGTCACGCAGGGCCAGAAGGGCCCGCAGGCGGAGAACATTCGCCCGCTGTAGTAACAACCGCTGAGCGGCACCCGCCCTTTTCCGGGCGGTGACGGCCGAACAGCACGGGCCTGCACCGAGCCATTCGCTCGGTGCAGGCCTTTCGGCGTTTTCCGGCCCCGCCGCGGGCCACTGCCCCCGGCGAGGCCGCTCCGTTAGTCTGGAGGCATGCCGAAACCGGATCCGCTGCTGACCAGTATCACCGCGATGGTGGAGTCGACGGGCAGCAATCAGATGCCGATCACCGTCGTCGTGCCCGGAGCGGTCATCACCGGACGGCTCGCCGCCGAAGCCGTCTGGCGTGAACGGGTCGCGGAGGTCCTTGAAGCCTCCGACCGCCTCAAGCCGTTCGCGCCGCTGTTCGCCGACGCGGCCGCCCCGGCC
The DNA here is from genome assembly GCF_055579305.1 of Kitasatospora sp. NPDC032757. Classification (NCBI taxonomy): domain Bacteria; kingdom Bacillati; phylum Actinomycetota; class Actinomycetes; order Kitasatosporales; family Streptomycetaceae; genus Kitasatospora; species Kitasatospora sp. NPDC032757. Next base: position 113,682 of record NZ_JBVINN010000023.1, read on the forward strand.
CCCGGCGCCGCCCCGGTGACCCACCTCCACCTGCACCTGGCGAGGATCCTCCAGGGTGACTTCGGTCTCCCGCACACCGGCGGGATGTACCGGATCGCGATCGAGGACGTCTCCAGCTGGACCCTCGGGGACCTCGGCTACTCGGACCAGTGACCGGGTCCGGGGCCGCCCCCCGGCTCAGCCCGCCCGGTGGACCACCTCGCCGCCGACCACGGTGAGGTCGACCCGGGCGTCCAGGTAGGCCTTCGGGTCCAGGGCGAAGAGGTCCTCCGAGAGCAGGACGAGATCGCCCAGCTTGCCGAGGGTGATCGAACCCAGCCGGTCGTCCAGGAAGTTGGCGTAGGCGCTGCCGAGGGTGTAGCCGCGCAGGGCGGCGGCCAGCGAGACCGTCTCGCCGGGCACCCACGGCTCGCCTCCGGCCAGCCCCCGGCGGGTCACGGCGGTGTAGAGGCCGACCAGCGGGTCCATCTCGGCGACGTTCCAGTCGCTGGAGAAGGCCAGCACCGCGCCGGCGTCCTGGAGGCTGCGCATCGGCCAGGCCTTGGACCAGCGCTGCTCGCCGACCGCCTCGGCCCAGTCCTTGCCCGGGCCGGCGATGTCGGGGGAGCAGTGCCGGGGCTGCATGCAGGCGACCACGCCCAGCTCGGCGAAGCGCGGCACATCGGCAGGGTCCAGGCACTCCACGTGGACCACCTGGTGGCGGGCGTCGCGGGGGCCGTTGACCCGGCGGGCGTGCTCGACCGCGTCCAGCACGGTGCGGATGCCGCGGTCGCCGGTGGCGTGCACGAAGGCCTGGAAACCGGCCGCGTCGAGGCGGGCCAGCACCTCGGCGAACTCCTCGGCGGGGTAGAAGGTCTCGCCCCGGTGGCTGTGGTGGCCCGCGTAGGGCTCCAGCAGCGCGGCCGTGTGCGGCTCCACCACGTCGTCGATGTAGAGCTTCAGCGGGCCGACCCGGAACCGGTCGTCGTCGTGCCGCCGTGCCGCCGCCGCGAACTCGGCGAGGTCCGCCCCGGTGGTGCCGCGGGGGTGGAACAGCGCGGCGACCAGGCGGGAGCGGAGCCGGCCCTCGGCGATCGCGCGCTCGAACAGGGCCAGGTCGTCCAGGGAGTTCTGCGGTTCGACCACGGTGGTGATGCCGTAGCGGGCGGCCAGGTCGAGGCTGGCGGCGAGCCGGCCGTACTGGCGGTCGGGGTGGGCCCAGGGGATGCCCGCGGCACGCAGCGCGCGGTGCCCGTCGCGGGAGAGGCCGCGGACCGCGAAGTCGGTGAGGAAGCCGGTCGGTTCGCCGGTGGCCGGATCCTTCCGCACGGTGCCGAAGGCGAGTTCGGCGGTCCGCGCGGTGATGCCGAGGCGGCGCAGGGCCGCCGTGTTCAGCCAGGCGGTGTGCACGTCGTAGCTGAGCACGAAGGCGGGCCGGTCGCCGGTGTACGGGTCCAGGTCGGCGGCGGTGGGCATCCGGCCGCCGGGGATGGCGGTGTAGTCGAAGGCCTCGGCCTCGATCCAGTCGGCGTCCGGGTTGCGGCGCAGCCAGTCGGCGATCCGGCGGCCGATCTCGGGCAGGTCACCGGCGCCGGCGAGCTGGACGCAGGCGGCGTCGGAGCCGAGCCGGACGTGGTTGTGGCTGTCCACGAAGCCGGGCATCAGCAGGCGCCCGCGGGCGTCGACCACCTCGGTGCCGGGGCCGGCCAGCTCGCGCCAGCCGTCGCCGTCGCCGACCCAGGCGATCCGCCCGTCGCGGACGGCGACCGCCTCGGCGCGGGGGCGCCGGTCGTCGACGGTGTGGACGTGGGCGTTGTGGACGACGAGGTCGGCGGGGCGGTTCACGAGGTCTCCGAGGCGGTGGCGTGGACGGGGGTGGAGGCGGCCACGGGGTCGGTCTGGTCGGCGGGGAGGCTGAGCACCCAGTGGGTGGCGCTGCGCGGGCGCAGGTAGAGGAACCAGTAGAGGACGCCGACGACGAGCACCGCGAGGGTGATCAGCAGGTCGCGCCCGGCCTGCTGGGTGAGCGTGTAGCCGAGGACCACGGTGGTGATCACCGGTGCGACCGGCCAGAGCGGCATCCGCCAGGCGTCGGTGGCGCGGTGACGGCCGCGCCGGGCGGCGAGCGCGGCGACGCCGAGCAGCAGGTAGATGACCGCGACGACCACGCCGGTGAAGCCGAGCAGCGCGTCGATCGGCACGGTCAGTGCGAGGACGGCGCCGGGCAGGCCGATCGCCAGGGTGGCCACCCAGGGGGAGCCCCAGCGCGGGTGCAGGGTGCCGAGGGCGCGGTTCACCGGGTCGGGCCAGGTCCGGTCGCGGGCCGAGGCGTACAGCACCCGGCCGTTCTGGATCACCATCACGATGACGGCGTTGAGGATGGCGGCGGCGATGCAGAGGCTCACGAAGGTGCCGACGGTGCTGCCCGCCCAGCCGTCGACGATGGCGACGAGGTCCCCCGCGGCGAGCTGGTCCGGTGAGCTCACGCCCAGGCAGATCGCGATCACCGGGAGGGTGATGACGAGGACTCCGGCCAGCAGGGACCAGAGCACCGTCCGGGCGACCGAGCGGCGCGGGTCGCGCACGTCCTCGGAGAGGTAGATGGCGGTGCCGAAGCCGTTGTAGGTGAAGATCGCTACGGCCAGGCCCGAGATCAGCAGCCCCGCGGTGAACGGGCCGGTGCCGCCCTGCCCGTCCGGGACGACCGCGTGCACCAGGGTCGAGGCCGGCTGGTGGACGTGGGTGAGGCCGAGGACGGTGACGACGCCGGCGGCGAGCACCTCCAGGCCGAGGAAGACGCCGGTGATCAGCGCGTTCGACTTGATGTCCAGGACGCCCACCGCGACGGCGAGCGCCATCACCGCGCCGCCGGCGACCGCCGGGTCCAGCGAGAGCACCGAGCCGAGGTAGCCGGCGGTGCCGAGGGCGATGATCGGCGGGATCACCAGCAGCGAGACGATCGAGATCACGAACACCAGCCAGCCGGCCAGCCGGCCGAGCACCTGGCCCACGATCGAGTACTCGCCGCCGGCGCTGGGCACCAGCGTGCCGAGTTCGGCGTAGCAGAGGCCCACCCCGAGCGAGAGCACGGCGGCCACCAGCAGGCTGAGCACCGCGCCGCTGCCCTGCGACTGGAGCAGCGGGGGCACGACGATGAAGAGCGACGACGCGGGCGTGACGCAGGACAGGGTCAGCAGGACCCCGCCGAAGACGCCGAGGGAGCGCGGCAGCGCGGCGACCTGCGGCGGTGGGGGAGGAGAAGACGCCATCGGGGGGACCGGACTCTCTCGCGGGGGAAGGTGTCCGGCCATTGAAGGCGGGCGAAAAGAACGCGTCAAGGGTTTGAAGGAAACGATTCGCTGACTGTGGTGTTGGTGGTGGGCGATTCGTTGGTGAGACGTACTGATGGCGAGGGAATCGCCTAGCCGATGGGCAGATCGTAGGTGTAGGACTCCTTCACGATGTCCAGGTGCACCCAGGACTCCGAGCGGGAGACGCCCGGCAGCGCGCGCACCGCCTCCAGGCCCGCGAGCAGCGCGGATCGGTCCGGGGCGTCCAGACCGCACACCACGTCGAAGCGCCCGTAGCCGGTGGCCACGTAGTTCACCCCCGGCAGTGCGGCCGCGGCCTCCGCCACCGACCGGACCGGGCCCTGCACCCCCAGCCCGACCCCCGCCGCCTCGCGCACGCCCAGCGCACGGGACTCCACCAGCCCGGTCACATGGACGGCGCCCTCCTCCAGCAGCCTCAGCACCCGCGCCCGGGTCGCCGGCTGGGAGAGGCCGATCCGCTCCGCCAGGTCGGCGAAGCTGGCCCGCCCGTCGAGCTGGAGCAGGCCGAGCAGCCGGCGGTCCACCGCGTCCAGCTCCGGCGGCGGCCCCGCGCGGACACCCGCGACCTCGGGCGAGTAGGCGTCCCGGACCAGCTCGGCACAGCGGAACACCTCCAGGCCCCGCACGCCCGGCACCGCGCGCAGCGCCGCGAACTCGTGCTCCAGGGCTGCCCCGTCGGCCACCCGGATCTCGGCGAGCACGCTCTGCGGGCCCGCCGTGCAGGAGACGAAGCTGGTCGCCCGCCGCCCGGCGGCCACGGCGGCGACCGGCCCGCCCGGACCGGACACGTCCAGCGAGACGTGGGCCACCGCCGCGATCCCGGCGACCGCGGGCGGCACGATGCCGACGATCCGCACCCCGCCGCGCTGCAGCAGCCGCTGCACCCGGGCCCTGGCCGCCTCGCGCGAGATGCCGAGCAGCTCGGACAGCCGCTGGTAGCTGACCCGGCCGTCGCGCTGCAGTTCGCGGACGAGGGCGGCGTCGGTGGCGTCGAGCACGGGGGGCTCCTGGGGGCGAGACGGGGGGTCCCGGCAATCTACCGCCCTCCGGGCGCACGGCGGCCGGCTCCCCCTCGCCTGCAGCCGGAGCCGTCGGGTGGTGGGGCGACGTCGGGGGACTGGCCGCCGGTCAGGCTCCGGGGGGTTCGGTGGCAGGGGGTTCGGCGGCGGCGGGTTCGGCGAGGGCGCGGAAGGCGATGAGGGCGATGTCGTCGCGGGCGTCGGGGACTTCGGCGAGCAGACGGTCGAGGAGGGCGTGGAGCGGCAGGTCGTGCGCCTGCCCGGCGGCGGTGGCCAGCCGGGCCAGACCGGTGGCCAGGTTCTCGCCGGGCACCTCGATCAGCCCGTCGGTGTAGAGCAGCACGGTGTCGCCGGGGCCGATCGGCGTGCGGTAGGTGTGACGCGGTTCGGCGGGGGCCACGCAGAGCGGGACGTCGGCCTCGTCGGCGTCGAGGAAGCGCGGCGGGCCGTCGGCCGGGAGCAGCAGCGGAGGCGGGTGGCCGGCGTTGGACCAGGCCGCCTGCCAGCTGCCCGCCGGGGTCGGGGCGAGGTGGAGGTGGACGGCGGTGGCGAAGACGGCGACACCGAGTCCGTCGGCGGCGGCGTCCAGCCCGGTGAGGGCGTCGGCCGGGGTGTGCAGGTGGGTGCGGTTGTAGGCGATGGAACGCAGCATGCTGCGCAGCTGGCCCATGGTGGTGGCGGCGGTGAGGTCGTGGCCGGCCACGTCGCCGATGGTCAGGGCGAGCGAGCCGTCGGGCAGCGTGAAGGCGTCGTACCAGTCACCGCCGACCTCGGCGGCGCGGTTGCCCGGCTGGTAGCGGGCGGCGAGTTCGGCGCCGGGCACGGTGGGCGGGGCGGTGAGCAGGGCCCGCTGGAGGACGAGGGCCGCGTGCCGGGTGCGCTGGAGCTCCAGGGTCTGGCGCAGCGGCACCTGGGCGCGCTGGAGCACCTCCTGGAGCAGCTCGATGTCGGCGCGGCCGGGCGGCGGGGTGTCGTCGCAGCCGGCCGCGGCGGCGAGGGCGACGGTGGCGCCGTCGATCACGATGGGCAGCAGGGTGAGGCTGGTGGCGCGGGCCCGGGCCAGCCACCGCGCCGACTCCTCGGGGACCAGACCGGGCGGGACGCGGCCGGCCGGGAAGGTCATCAGGGCCGGAGCCCGGTCGGCGACGGCCCGCCGGGCCGGGGGGCCGAGCAGGAAGGTCTGCTGGTGCAGCGGCGGCAGCGGTGGCAGGCCGGGCCGGGCGGTGGAGGCGATCCGGGTGCCGCGGATCTCGTCGGGCTGGGACGAGTGCTCCCGGCCGGAGAGCACGAAGACCGTGCAGGCGTCGGTGAGGTCGGGCACCACCAGGTCGGCGACGGCCGCGAAGGCGTCCTCGGTGCGGGAGGCCTCGGTGACCGCGACGGCCCGGGCGAGCAGGCGTTCGCGCAGCCGGTTGCGCCAGCGGTCCTCGACGTCGGAGGTGGCGCCGATCCACTCCACCAGCTGCCCGTTGCGCACGATCGGCACGGCCCGGGACGCGACGTGGCGGTACTCGCCGGAGGAGGTGCGGACCCGGAAGCTGTGCTCGAACATCGTCGGCTCGCCCTCCGCCGCGTCGAGCCAGTGCTGGGCCAGGGCCTCCCGGTCCCGGGGGTGGATGAGCTCGAACCACTCCTCGTCCATGGTCTCCCGCCACGGGTACCCGGTCAGCTCCTCCCAGCCCGGGACCAGCTCGGCCATCGTGCCGTCCGCGCGGGTGAGCCAGACCAGCTGCGAGACGGCCGACATCAGCGCCTCGTAGCGCTGGAGCGCGTACAGGCGGTCGAGCGAGAGCCGCTCGGCGCGCTGGGCGGAGTGCACCTCGGCGGTGGTGTCGATCGCGCTGACCAGGACGCCCGCCCCGAAGCGGGAGGAGACCGGCGAGCAGCTGTAGACGAAGTGCCGGTGGCCCTCCGGGTCGTCCTCGGACGTCTCCACGGTGCGCGGCGTGGTGACCTGGCGGGCCGTCCCGTCGGCCCGGACCAGGTCGAGGGTCTCGAAGAAGCGGTCCACCCCCGGCTCGGTGAACACCTCCCGGATCGGCACCCCCATCGGCCGTGGGCCGAACAGGTCGTGGAAGGCGTCGTTGCGGTACACCAGGCGGTGCTCCGGCCCCGCGGTGAGGGCGATCGCCACGATGGCCCGGTCGAAGACCTCCGGAGTCAGCTGAGGCTCGGGCACCCGTGTCGTCCCCTTCGGCGGTGCACGGCCGGGGCACGCGCAGCGCCGCGGCCGCTCGGTGATCGACGGCATCGACGGCCGGGGAGGCGAACAGCGGTGACCGACGACGGCCGTCACCCGCACGCTACCGGCGGAGCGGGCGCCTGCGCGCCGCAGAGTCGCCCCGACGGCCGACGTGTCGCACACGGAAGGCGTGCGGCACGCCCGGCGCGGCTGATCCGCGTGCCGCGCGAGGGACCGGCGACGCCCTGCCGGGCCCTCCGGCGGCAGCGGGCGGATCACCGGCCGGTCGTGGCGCGGGCGGCCTCGGCGGCGCGGACGACCGCCGAGGCCGGACGGTGGTTCTCCGACGCGCCGCCGCCCTCCCCGAAGGCGAACCGGCGGCGGGTGTAGCTGTACGCGAGGCCGCTGCGGGGGTCGGCGAAGGACTGCGCACCCACCGCGCCGCCGGCTCCCCCTCGCTACCGGACCTGGTCCGGCCTCTGATCACCGGCCTGCCGAGGCGTCAACCTCCGTACAGCGGCGGGTATTCCGGGGGCGAGGGTCGGTTCGGGAGCCGGGGCCGGTCCGGCGTCACTTCGCGGAGTGCCGGGTGGTGAGCGAGTTGAGGAGCGCGGCGCCGCGCTCGGCGTCGTCGACGCTGACGGCGAAGTCGGTCCCCTTGCGCGAGCGGACGACCAGGCAGTCGCCGCCACGGAGCATCACCGTGGTGCCCAGGCCGCTGAGGCGGTAGCCCCAGCCACCGACCTGGGCCGGGGTCCGCTTCTCGGCGCGGGCCGACTCGATGGTGTCGAGGGGCCAGCGGCGGACGGGCCAGCCGGCCGGGCCGAAGGCGACCTCCAGACCCTTCGGGGTCACCAGGGCCTGGACGGAGGAGCAGGCGAACATCGCGACGGCGGCGACGGCGAGCGGGAGGGCGACGGCCCACAGCGGGACGGCCAGGCCGGCGGTCGCGGCGATCGCGGTACCGGCGGCGGCCAGGCCGACCAGGGTCGCGGTCAGCTGGAGCCAGGGGTTGACGGTGCGGGAGAGCCAGGCGAAGCGCTCCCCGGCGGGGACGTCGAGCTGCGGGCCGACGGCCGTCCCGTCGGCCCCGGTGGCGGACGGTGGCGGGGTGGCGCGGCGACCGGCGAGCCGGCCGAGCAGGCCGGCCAGGGCCGAAGCCGCCAGGATGGCGACGACCTCGGGGCCGACGGAGCCGGCGTCCGTCCAGGAGGTCCGGTCCAGATTGGCGTGCACGATCGACGCCTGCGCGCCGGTGAGCAGGACACCCCCGGAGAGCAGCGCAGCTCCCGACCAGGACCGCGCCGCCGGGCCGGCCCGCCGGACGGTCAGGGCCAGCGCCAGGACCATGACCACCCAGATCCCGGTGGGGGCGAGCGGTACCGCCCAGAAGGGCATCGAGTCGTCGGGGCGGCCGCCCGCGCCCCAGTGGGTGGCCACTTCGTCCGGCAGCCGGCCGGCCGCCGCCAGGGGCAGTGCGACCAGGGCCGCCGGCACCCCCGCCGTCCAGGCGGCCGCGCTCCACCACGCACCACGTTTCCGGTTCCCCCCGCCGTTCACGGCAGCCTCCTGATCAGTTCGACGAGATCGGTCCTGCTGTAGCCCAGCCGCGCGGCCTCGGCGACCAACGCGGCCGCCTGGGCGAGTAGTTCGGCCCGTTGGTCGGCGCCCGCGGCCACCGTCACACCGCGGCCGCGGCGGAACTCCAGGACGCCCTCGTCCCGGAGTGCGCGCAGGCCGCGCAGGACGGTGTTGGCGTTGACGCCCAGCGCCCGGGACAGCTCCCGGGCGGGCGGCAGCCTGTCGCCCGGCGCGCACTCGCCCTCGGCTATGGCGCGCCGGATCGCACCGGCCACCTGCTCGTGCAGGGGGCGGCTGTCGGAGAGATCCAGCTTCAGCAGCATGATGCTATCGACAGTAGCACCATTGGGGTGGCGAGTGGCTTCTTCCGGAGCACGGAAGGGGCCGCGGGTCGGGAGGGGCGGGGGACGGCGGGGCCGGGGGCAGACGGGGCGGAGGGGGCCGGCCGGTTCCGGAAGGATCCGGGACCGGCCGGCCGGGTGGCTCAGTAGTCGATGCTGGGGGCGGCCGCCGTGGGGCCGAGGTCGGGGTGGTCGCGGAGTTCGACGGCCTCGGCGTGGGTCTCCAGTTCGAGGACCACGAGCTCGTTGCCGCCCGCGTGCCAGAGCGGGCCCGGGGCGTAGAGGGTGCGCTGCGGCCCCTGGCGGGTGTAGCGGCCGAGCAGGAAGCCGTTGAGCCAGAGCAGTCCGCGGCCCCAGCCGGGCAGGGCGACGAAGGCGTCGGCGGGGGCGTCGAGGGTCGCCTCGAAGCGGTGGAAGACCGGGTCGCCGTCGCTCGCCCCGACGGTGTCGGAGAAGGCGAGCGAGCCGAGGCCGGCGAGCGGGAGCGGGCGGATCTCCCAGTCGAACAGGCGCTGGTGGCCGTGCGAGACGCCGCGGCCGATCCCCTTGCGGTCGTTCTCCAGCAGCGGGCCGTAGTTCACCCGGCCGAGCGCCTCGACCAGGATGTCGAGGGTCGCGCCGGCCGGCCCGGTCGCCAGCGGAAGGGTCTCGCCGGGGGCGTTGCGGTCCAGGACGCCGAGCGGCACCCCGTCGGCGAACACGTGGGCGCGGTCGCCGATGCCGTCGATCCGCAACGGCAGCGCGGGACGCGGGCCGGGGACGCGGGTGCGGTAGTGGATCAGGCCGAGCGACTGGCCGACCTTCTCCATCGGTTCGGGCGCGGCCCGGCGCAGCGGGGTGGCCAGGGCGTCGAGGGAGGCCAGCAGGCGGGCGCGGCCCGTGGGGCGTCCGATCCGCTGTGGGGTGATGCGGGGCGGCGGCTGCGGCAGCTCCGTCCCGGGCAGCGGGACGTACCTGCCGATGACGGCCCGGAACGCGTGGAACTTGTCGGTGAGTTCGCCCGCCTCGCCGATCGGCGCGTCGTAGTCGTAGCTGGTGCCGGTGGGCTGGTGGCCGGCGTCCTCCGGGTGGGTGCCGGTGTGGTTGGCGCCGGCCCAGAAGCCGAAGTTGGTGCCGCCGTGCGCCATGTAGAGGTTGACGGAGGCGCCGGTGGCGAGCAGGTCGTCGAGCGCCCGGGCGGACTCCTCGGCGTCCCGGACGTGGTGGGGCCCGCCGACCTGGTCGAACCAGCCGATCCAGAACTCCATGGCGGTCAGCGGACCCTTGGGCTGGTGGCGCCGGAGCACCTCGAAGCGCTCGGCGGGCCGGGATCCGAAGGTGGCGGTGGACAGGTGGCCGGGGATGGTGCCGCCCTGCTGCATGGTGTCCTCGGCGCCGTCGGCGGTGAACAGCAGGCAGTCGACGCCCCGGGTGAGCAGGCCGTCGCGCAGATGGGCCAGGTAGGCCGCGTCATTGCCGTGACTGCCGTACTCGTTCTCGACCTGGACCGCCACCACCGGGCCGCCGCGGCTCGCCAGCAGCGGCAGGATCTCCGGCACCACGGCGTCGAACCAGCCGTCCACCTCGGCCAGGTAGGCCGGGTCGGCGCAGCGCAGCCGCAGGCCGTCGGCGGCGAGCAACCGGGCCGGGAACCCGCCGAACTCCCACTCCGCGCAGATGTAGGGGCCGGGGCGCAGGATCACGTCGAGGCCGTTGGCGCGGGCCAGTGCGGCGAACCGGCCGAGGTCCCGCCAGCCGGTGAAGTCCACCTCACCGGAAGGGAGTTCGTGGAAGTTCCAGGGAACGTAGGTGTCGACGGTGTTGGCGCCCAGGGCGCGCAGCCGGCGCAGGCGGTCGTCCCAGAGGTCGGGGTGGATGCGGAAGTAGTGCACGGCGCCGGAGATGATCCGGTGCGGTGCGCCGTCGCGGCGGAATCCGGTGTCGTCGTAGTCGAGCATGGGACCGGCTTTCGGTGGGAACTCGGGCTGCTCGGCAGGATAGTTGGGCCGGCCGGGCAGGCGGCGGGTTCGGCGGCCCGGGCGAGCCGGGGCCCTTCGGTGCGCCGGTCCGGAGCCTCAGGTGCCGGCCGGCGGGGAGGGCTCGGCGGGCGGCGGCAGAGGTGAGTAGCGGGCGCGGTTGGCGTTGAAGTGGGCCAGGTAGTAGGTGGCGCCCTCGTACTCCAGCTCCATCGGTGGCGGGTCGGTGACCGGCCTGATCCGGCGGACGAAGGGCTCGCCCGGTACGTGGACCTGGGTCGCCAGCCGCGGTGTGCCCCAGAACCGCACGTACGACTCGGCGTCCTCGGCCGTCCAGAGCGGCCCGCCGCCGAGCGCCCGCAGCAGCGCCGGGCTGTGGACGGTGGCTACGCGGAAGTTCTCCAGGAACCTGCGCGGGACGACGATCCCGGTGTAGCGGCGGCCGTTGCCCCGGTGCCGGCCGACGACGTGCACGTCCGGGCCGCCCCACCGCAGCGGTGCGATCCAGACCCTGGCCCCGGCGGCGAAGTGCCGCAGCCCGGTGCGGATCTCCAGCCCGCCCTCGCCGTGGGTGGTCTCCCGTGCCACGTTGGCCACCACGCAGAGGCCCGGCGCCTCCTGGTCGTTCCCGTTCGTCATGCCGCCATCATGGCCGGGCCGGACCTGCCCGGGGTAGCGGATTTCCGGCGGAGCGGCGGGCTGTCCGGACGGAGTCCACGCGCCTAGACTGCGGAACTCGCGCGGTATTACCGGCCGGTAGGGGATGGGGAGTCGTATGGCGGAGGAGCGGGTCCACGCGTTCGGGGACGACGCGCTGGGGGAGCACGACGCGGTGGCGCTGGCGGCGTCGGTACGGGCCGGGGAGGTCAGCCCGGCGGAGCTGGCGGCGGCCGCGGCGGCGCGGGCGGAGCGCGTCGACGCGGCGTTGGCGCCGGTCGCGTTCGCCGCGTACGGGCAGCCGCGGACGGCGCCGGCCGGTGACGGCGGCGCGCTGTTCGGGGTGCCGAGCTATCTGAAGGACAACGTGGACCTGCGGGGAATGCCGACCGGGCAGGGGAGTTCGGCGTTCCGGGCCAAGCCGGCACGGCGGACCGCGGGCTTCGCCGAGCAGTTCCTCAGTACCGGGCTGGCCGTCCTCGGCAAGACCCGGCTGCCGGAGTTCGGCCTCAACGCCTCGACCGAGTTCGCCGAGGCCCGGCCGGTGCGCAACCCGTGGCGGCCCTCGCACTCACCCGGGGCGTCCTCGGGCGGGGCGGCCGCGCTGGTCGCGGCCGGCGTCGTCCCGATCGCGCACGCCAACGACGGCGGCGGGTCGATCCGGATCCCGGCGGCCTGTTGCGGGCTGGTCGGGCTGAAGCCGACCAGGGGCCGGCTGGTCGCCAACGACCAGGGCCGACGGCTGCCGATCGACCTGGTCACCGACGGCGTGGTCACCCGTTCCGTCCGGGACACCGCCGCCTTCTTCGCGGAGGCCGAACGCCACCACCGCAACCCGGCGCTGCCGCCGCTCGGCCTGGTGGAGGGGCCCGGCGAGCGGCCGCTGCGGGTTGGGCTGGTGCTCGACTCGCCGGTGGCGGTCACCGACGGGCCGACCCGCAACGCGGTGGAGCGGACGGCGGGGCGGCTGGAGGCGCTGGGGCACAAGGTGACGCCGACCACGCTGCCGTTCGGCGAGGAGTTCTCCCGGGACTTCACCCTCTACTGGGGCTACATCGCCTTTCTGATCGCCACCACCGGCAAGCTGCTGCTGGACCCGGGCTTCCAGGCCCGCAAGCTGGACGGCCTCACCACGGGTCTGCGGCGCACCTTCCACCGCGAGTTCATGAAGACGCCGGGCGTGCTGCGCCGGCTGCGGCGGACCGAGGCGGCGTACGCGGGGCTGTTCCGGGACCATGACGTGATCCTCTCGCCGGTGCTCGCGCACATGGCGCCGCCGATCGGGCACCTGAGCCCGAACGTCGCCTTCGAGGAACTGCTGGACCGGCTGCACCGCTATGTGGCGTTCACTCCGGTGAACAACGTGACGGGCGGCCCGGCGATCTCGCTGCCGGCAGAGCCGGCGGGCAACGGCCTGCCGGTCGGCGTGCACCTGTCGGCGGCGCACGGCCAGGAGCGGCTGCTGCTGGAGCTGGCGTTCGCGCTGGAGGCGGACCGGCCCTGGCAGCGGATCCAGGACCAGGGCGTCTCGTAGGCCCGTCCCGGAGCCGTCAGCCCGGCCCGGGGGCCGCGATCACCCGCGCGGCCCGGACCTCCCGGTGCAGCGGGGCCAGCACGCCGTCCCGCTGTTCGTCCGGCTCGTCCGGGCCGTCCGCCGTCAGCGGGGCCGCCGGCGCCGCCCCGGCGCGCAGGGCGCCGGCCAGGTCGCCCAGCTCCCGGACGATGGCCGCGACCTCGGCCGTGGGCGGCGGCGGGACGCCGTGGTCGACCCGGACCCGGGTGGCGGTGGTGGCCTCCACGATCCGCTCGACGGCGATCACCAGCGGCCACCACGCGGCGGCCAGCGCTCCGGTCGGCGGAGGTTCGGTGAGCGCGCGCTGGAACTCCGAGCGGACGGCGGACAGGTCGCGGTAGAGCCGGCGCCGGTAGCGCAGCCGGACGGCCTGGTCGCGTCCGGGGGCTGCGGGGAAGGCCAGCGTGACGTAGGACGCCGTGTCCGCGACGGCGTCGGCGAGCCGGTCGCCGATCCGGGTGTGCCAGGACTCCGGCCAGAGCAGGTAACCGGCGATCAGCGAGATCGCGCAGCCGATCAGCGAGTCGTAGAGCCGGGGCAGCACCAACTGGAAGCCCTGGTGGTTGATCTGGTCGGAGAGGAGCAGGATGACCGGGGTGATGGCGGCGGTCTGGAACGCGTAGCCCTTGGCCGAGGCGGCGGGGATCAGCATCGCGAGGAACGCCGTCATCGGCACGTCCCACCACCCGCGGGGCACCTCGGCGAGGACCGGGATCGCGATCAGCAGCCCGGCCGCGGTGCCGAGCGCGCGCAGCACGGCGCGCGAGAAGACGGAGCCGAAGTCGGGTTTCATGACGAAGGTGACGGTCAGCGCCACCCAGTAGGACCGGGGCACGGGCAGCACCGAGACCACTGCCTGGGCGAGGCCGATGCACAGGGCCAGCCGCAGGCCGTACCGCCAGGACGCCCCGGAGAGCAGCGCGGCCCGCGCGGTGCGCCGGGCCCGCACCCGGAACGCGGCGGGGAGGCCGAGGCGGTCGGCCGGGCCGAACGGGTCGGGCGAGGGCTCGTGGGCGACGGCGGCCGCGTAGCGCAGCGCGTGGTCGATGGCGCGCTCCGACGGACCGGTCGGCGGCGGCAGGTCCAGCAGGCGCGCGCCGGGCCGGCCCTGTTCGACGGCGGCGGCCAGCTCGCGGACCGCCGCCGGGTACGCCTCTGCCAGCGGGCCGAGCGAAGCCGGCCGCAGCTTGGCCGCCGAACCGGCCTCGACCACCGGCATCACCGCGTTGAGCTGGGCGATCAGCCGGGCGAGCGCGGGGGAGCGGCCGTGCCGGCGGGCGCGGTGGGCGAGCAGCAGGTCGTAGGACCGGTCGAGCGAGTGGGTGACGGCCTGCCGCCGCTCGTCGTGAGCGGGCGTGCCCGCCGCCTGGAGGAAGTCGGCGACGGTCCGGTACGTCCCGGCGACCGCCGTCCGCTCCGGCACGCCGCCGCGCAGCGGCCAGGCGACCAGGGTGAGCACCAGCACCACCGCGCCGCCGAGGGTGAGCAGCAGCGGCGGCTTCCACCAGGGGGCGGGCATCGGCAGGCCGGCGCCGACCACGGCGTTGAGCAGGAGCAGCAGCCCCGAGGCGGAGGCGACGGCTCCGATCGAGGAGATCATGCCGGAGACCAGCGCGACCGCCGTGAGCACGGCGACGGCCGTCCAGCCCTGCCCGTACACCAGCGTCCCGAGGGTGACGCCGAGGGCACCGAACAGCTGGGGGACGGCGATGTTGAAGAGCCGCATCCGGTACGCGTCGGCGGTGTCGCCGATGACGGCGGAGAGCGCGCCCATCGACACCAGCGCGCCGTAGCCGGGCTCCCCGGCGGCCAGCCCGACCGCGAGCGGCGCGGAGAGCGCGACGGCGGCCCGGGCCACGGCGGCCCACGGGATCGGCGCGGAGTGCGGCCGCAGGCCGGCGGTGAGCCAGCTGGGGGGTGCGAGCCGGCCGGCTCGTGAGCTCCGTGCCATAGGAAGAACGTACGCTCCGGGCGCGGCCGGGCCCGGTAGCGCCGGTCGGGCCCGGTAACGCCGGCGGGCCCGGCGACCTCGGGAGTACGGTTTCACGACCCGGGGGCCCCGGGCGCCGGCCCGCCTCGCCCGGGAGGCCCCGCTGCACGCCGGGCCCTCGCAGGAGGGCGAGCGGCACTGCCCGGACGCCGCCCTCGGCCTGCTCCGCGACGGCCGGGCGAAACCGGTCCGCGCCGGCGGCCCGCGCCCACGTGCGGTGGCCGGGCTCCGGGCCGGCCATCGCCTTGTGACCAGCGGCCCGGAGGGACGGTGCCGCCGGGAACCGCGGGGCGGGTCAGCGCAGGACCGGGGACTGCGGGCGGCCGTCCGCCCCCTCCTCCGTCCGGTCCGGGCGGCGGGAGGCCGGGAGGTCGCGGGTGCGGCCGACGGGGGAGAACAGCAGGATCAGGGCGGCGAGCGGGACGCCGGCGGTGGCGATCCACATCGCGGGGCGCAGGCCGAGCGTCGTGCCGAGGACGCCGGCGAGCACCGCGCCGAGCGGGATGGTGCCGTAGTTGAGGACGGCGGCGCTGGCGGAGAGGCGGCCGAGCAGCTCGGGCGGGCAGTAGCTCTGCTGGAAGCTCGACTTGAGCACGTTGCCCGCCACCACTCCGGCGGAGATGCTGAACCCGCCCGTGACGTAGAGCAGCACGCCCACCCCGTCGGTGGTGAGCGGGATCAGCAGGGCGAGGCCGGGCAGGCCCAGCTCGAAGAGGAGCATCGCGCGGGCGGTGCCGATCCGGGCGGCGACCCGGCGGGCGGCGAACGCCCCGGCGATGCCGCCGCTGGCCCCGGCCGCGATCAGCCCGCCGACCGTGCCGGAGGCGAGCCCGACCTCGCGGATCAGGAAGGCGACCTGGATCGACTGGTACCCCATCAGCGCCAGGTTGGAGGCGGCGCCGAACAGCGTCAGCGTGCGCAGCCAGCGGTCACCGGCGACCAGGCGCAGGCCTTCGCCGACCTCGCGTCGCAGCGCCCGTTCCTTGCGGGGGGCGGGGGTCTCGCGGTGGCGGATCCGGCTCAGGCAGACGAGCGAGACCAGGAAGGTGGCGGCGTTGGCGAACATGCCGTTCACCGCGCCCGCGAACTGGGCGATCAGGCCGCCGGAGCCGAGCCCGGCGAGCTGGGCGGCGGACGCGCTGCCGTGCAGCTTGGCGTTGCCCTCGGGCTGGTCGGCGGGGTCGAGCAGGCCGGGCAGGTAGGCGGTGTAGGCGGTCTGGAAGAAGACCGCGGCCGTGCCCGTCAGCAGGGAGACGGCCAGCAGCAGGCCGATGCTCAGGTGGCCGAGCCGGTCGGCGAGCGGGACGGCGGCGAACAGCAGCAGTGAGGCCGCGGCGGTGGCCAGCATGATCGGTCGGCGCGGTAAGCGGTCCACCCAGACGCCGGCGGGCAGGCCGATCACCAGCCAGGGCGCCCAGGCGGCGGCGTTCAGCAGGCCGATCTCGAAGGTCGAGGCGTGCAGGTCGGAGACGGCGATCAGCGGCAGCGCCACGCCGGTGACGGAGGCGCCGAACTTCCCCGCGGTCTCGCCGCTCCAGAGCAGGCGGAAGTCCCGGTGGCGGCGGAGCAGCCCGCCGCGTGCGGTGGAGCTCACTCGGCACCCCCGGCGCGGCGCGGGAAGGACTGGAGCTGCACCACGATCGGCAGCGCGTCCGGGTCGGGTTCGGCGTCCGGCGCGGGGGTGTGGCGGGCGATGACGGCCTCGAACTCCTCGTTCAGTGCCTTGAGTTGGCTGGGCGTCAGGCGCAGGTGGCTCCAGTCCGAGACGGTGCCGACGTCCCGCCACTCGTCCTCCCACTCCTGGTCGATATAGGCGGTGACCCGGTTGAAGGAGTTCTGCACCACCTGGTGCACGTAGAGCGTGAGCGCGCCATGGCTGGCGGGGTCGTCGCGGAAGTCCGTGGTGTCGAGCCGGTTGGCCACGGGCACCCGGCGCCACCAGCGTTCGCGCTTGGTGCCGCGGCCGGTGTCCTCCTCGATGAAGCCGTGGTCGGCCAGGTGGCGCAGGTGCCAGCTGACGGTGCCGGTGTTCTCGCCGAGCCGCTCGGCGAGCCGGGTCGCGGTGGACGGGCCGTCCAGGTTGAGCAGTTCGAAGATCTGCATCCGCAACGGGTGGGCCAGGCCGCGCAGGCTCGTGGCGTCGAGCCGGCGCTGCGGCGTGGCGGGCGGGGTCGGCTGTTCCGGGTGCTCGGTCATGGTGTCATCGTATGTTGCAGAGGATTCTCTGCATAGAGGTCTCTGCAGAGAATCCTCTGCAATGTGGGTGGGCGGTGCTCTGCGATCATTCCGGCGGCCACGGGCGGCCGGCCGTCCCGGGGCGCGGCCCGGAGGTGCGGCGGATCAGTCCGGCCGCACCTCCGGACGGCAGGCGCCTCAGGCGGACTTGGCCGTCGCCCGGACGCCGAAGTGGACGTACCGGCTGCCGTCGGCGAGGGCGTAGAACACCACGGGGATCCACGCGTCCTTCTCGTTGCGGCGGCCGGCGAACACCGTCTTCGCCGGCGTGTGCGAGACCGGGGTCAGGTGCCAGACCAGCGGGTCGAAGGTGCCCGCCAGGCCGTCCGCGCCCTCGTACCTCAGCCGCAGCGTGCCCGGGCCGCCGTCGCCGGCGGCGATGGTCATGAGGAAGCCCTCGCGCTTGTAGCCGCCGAGGAACGGCTCCGTGTCCACGGCCGGGGGTTCGGCGGCCGGCGCGAACCTGGGCATGGTGACCCCGGCGAGTTCGGCGCAGAGCTCACGGCAGAGCGCCTCGAAGACCTTGGGCGCGGCGCCGCCGCCGTTGGTCAGCAGGGCGATGGCGAGGCCCTTCTCCGGGATGGCGCGCAGGTAGGCGAGCTGGCCGAAGGTGGAGCCGTCGTGGCCGAAGCCGCGCGCGCCGTCCCACTCGAACAGGCCCCAGCCCAGGCCCCAGTGGGCGCCGAGGAACCACTGGTCGGGCATCTCGACCTCGCGGGTCAGCATCGCGTCGACCACGGCGGCCGGCAGCACCCGGGTGCCGTCCGGTGCGGCGCCGCCGTCCACGAAGACCCGGGCGAACCGGGCCACGTCGGCGGCGGTCGCGCTGATTCCGCCGTACGGACCGGCGGAGCGCGGCAGCATGTTCCAGAGCGGGGTGGGGACTGGGGGCTCGCCCGGCTCGCCCATGTGCCCCATGGCGGCGCGGAAGCGCAGCACCTCCTCGGGCAGGGTCATGGTGTGCTCCAGCCCGAGCGGGGCGAGGAGGAGCTCCTTGAGCGCCTCGTCCCACGTCCGGCCGGTGACCACCTCGACGATCCGGCCGAGGACGTTGTAGGCGGTGCTGGAGTACGACATGGTGACGCCGGGCGGGTTGGTCAGGCCGACGGTCCGCGCGCTCTCGACGTAGCGGGCCAGGCAGTCGTCGCCCCGGCCGGTGTCGTTGACGTGGTCGCCCTCGATGCCGCTGGTGTGGTTGAGCAGCTGGCGCGGCGTGATCGTCCGGCCGGCCACGGCGTCGGCGACCGCGAAGTCCGGCAGGACGTCCGCGACCGGCGCGTCGAGGTCCAGCTTCCCGGCGTCGGCGAGCAGGACCACCATGGCGGCGGTGTAGCCCTTGCTGACGGAGCCGATCTGGAACACGGAGTCCGGGGTCACCGCGACGCCGGTGCCGGTGTGCAGGATGCCGGCGGCCACCTCGTGGATCTCGCCGTCGGCGAGCACGGCCAGGGCGGCGCCGGGGATGTGGTGGGCGGCGAGGAGCCCGCCGAGCCGGGCCTGCCAGCGGGCGGTGTCGAACGCCGGGGCGCCGTCGCCCGCACCCAGCGCGCGGTTGACCGTACGGGCCACGTCGCGGTCGGTCTGTTCCAGGATCCTGGCCACCTCCCGGTCGACGAGTTTCGACACTTCCCGGCGCAGGTTCTCCGACATGCTCTCTCCCTCGTGGTCATGGTGGAACGGCGCGGGCGGGGCGGGCGGCGCCTTCCGGCTAGCCGGCGCTGCGGGTCCGCCGCCCGACGAGCCCGGTCAGCGAGGCGACCGTCGTGCGCGGCGGCTGCACGAGGTCGCGGTCCGGTCGCAGGACGGTGCGGAACGCGGCCCGGACGAGTGCACCGAGGGCGAAGCCGTAGGCGGAGACCAGCCCGTGCCCGTTCTCCTGGGCGAACCACATGGCCAGGCCGAGCACCGGCACGCCGAGCGCGAGCAGCCGGGTCTTGCGGACGGCCTTGCCGCGGCCGGCGTCCTTGTCGGCGGAGCCCTTCCCGGCATCCCGGCCGGAGGTCTCGTCGGCGCCGCCGCGCAGCAGCAGGGCAGCGGCCAGCGTCGCGCCCAGGAAGTACGTGGCGCCGGAGCTGCCGGCGAAGTTGCGGGGGTCGGTGCTGTGGGAGGTCTGGCCCCACAGCTTGTCGATCTGCTCCGGCAGCAGGATGCCCGCGGAGAACAGGCCGAGCATCAGCGGCGCACCCCAGAACCAGTCGGCGAAGGCCGCGACGGCCGCGAGCGTGGCGATGTTCCAGGCGGCCCCGCCGAAGCCGCCGTTCTGCATGAAGACCGAGGTGACCACGCGCCACCAGCCGGACTTCGCCGGGTCCGCGTCGAGTGCGCCCATCGCCCCCGGCCAGCAGAGCTGGAGCGCCACCCCGGCGAGCGCGATCCCGGTCAGGCCGACGGCCGCCCAGGGGATCCGCCGCCGGCTCAGTGTGCTCTGGCCGACCAGGGCCAGACCGCCGTTGAACATCAGCACCATCAGTGCCGCCGTGGTCACGTTGAACAGCAGAACGTCCATCGTCACCACCCCCCTCCGAGCCGTGTGCGATTTTGCTGATCATGACAGTAGCGCGACTCGGAGCGTTTTCAAACAGTGTTTGAAAGTCGGCACGACTCGCTAGACTGCGGCCGTGAAACTGACCGTGGACCGGATCATCGAGACGGGGATGGCGGTGTTCGCCGAGACCGGCTACCACGGCTTCTCCGTGCGCAGGGTCGCCGACCGGCTCGACGTCCACGCCGGCAGCCTCTACTACCACGTGCCCAGCAAGGCCGCGCTGCTCCAGCTGATGGCGGACCGGGTGGTCCGGCAGGCGTACGAGGCCGGCACCGCGGCCCTGGCCGCACTGCCCGCGCGGGCAGGCTGGCCGGCGCGGGTCACGGCGCAGGCCGTCACCCTGAGGCAGAGCATCCGGCAGCACCCCGGCGGGGCGATCATGCTCGCCGGCAGCCCCAAGGTCCTCAGCCCCGGCGCTCTCTCGCTGATGGAACGGCTGCTCGCCACCCTCGCCGAGGCCGGCGTGCCCCCGGAGCACTGCGGCACGGCCGCCGACACCGTGCTCAGCCACGTCACCGGCTACGTGCTCCAGGAGCAGAGCGAGCCACCGGCGGTGCCGGTCACCGCCGAGGACGTCGCCGCCCTCCACCGGAGCTTCCCCCGGACGGTGGCCGCCGCGGCCGCGCACGGGCCGGACGAGAAGTTCACCCGCAGCCTGGACCTGCTCTGCGCCGGCATCGGGACGCTGATCCGGCCGCCGTCCGGGGGGAGCGTCCGCCGAGGGGACGCGCCGCGGAAAGGCGGCTGCGGGGACGGTGCCTGACGGGCCGTTCGGCGGACGGGAGGAGCGGCGATCTCCTAGAGTCACCAGCGGTACGACCGAATGACCGCAGCGACCCGACATCCGCACCGCGAGCACCACGGAGAGGCAGCACCACCATGAGCGAGCAGCAGGCCCCCGAGCCGTTCGAGCCCGTCACCGAGGACTGGCAGACCGCACTGGCTGTCGTCGCCCACCCCGACGACATGGAGTACGGCGGTGCCGCCGCCGTCGCCCGCTGGACGGCGCAGGGCAAGAAGGTGGTCTACCTGATGGTCACCAGCGGCGAGGCCGGTATCGACTCGCTGAGCCCCGAGGAGTGCGGACCGCTGCGCGAGGCCGAGCAGATCGCCTCCGCCGCCCTGGTCGGCGTCGACACCGTCGAGTTCCTCGGCCACCCCGACGGCGTGCTGGAATACGGGCTGCCGCTGCGCCGCGACATCGCCCGCGCCGTCCGCCGGCACCGCCCGGACATCGTCATCACCAGCAACTTCCGTGAGACGTACGGCGGGGTCTTCCTCAACCAGGCCGACCACATCGCCGTCGGCCGGGCCACCCTGGACGCGGTGCGCGACGCCGGCAACCGGTGGGTGTTCCGTGAGCTGACGGCCGAGGGTCACGAGCCGTGGGACGGCGTGCGCGAGATCTGGGCGGTCGCCTCGCCCGAGTCCCGGCACGCCGTGGACACCACCGACCACTTCGAGCAGGGCGTCGCCTCGCTGGCCGAGCACAAGGCGTACCTGGCCGGGCTGGGCGGCGTGATGAGCGATCCGCGCGAGTTCCTGGAGGGCTTCAGCCGGGCCGCCGGCAGCCGCCTCGGGACGCGCTTCGCCGTCCCGTTCGAGGTGTTCCCGCTGCGCTAGGCCTGCGAGCCCTCGTCCTGCGAGCCCTTGGCCTGCGGGTTCTCGGCCTGCGTGCTCTCGTGCCGTGAGTCCTCGCCCCGCGGGCCCTCGGGGTCCGGGCGCCCGTCCCGCGGGTCCTCGACCGCCTGCTCGCGCCGCCCGCCGTCCGGCCTGCGGCGGCGGCGCAGCAGGTGGCGGACGGCGAGGGCGGCGCAGAGGGCGGCGAGGGCGATCAGCAGCCAGAGCTGGTAGCGGATCGCCGTCCGGTAGACCCCGCCGATGTTGGCGCCGGCGAGGTAGCCGAAGGCGGACCAGACGCCGACCCAGAGCGCCGCCCCGAGCACGTTGAACGGCTGGAACCGCCGCCAGCGCATCTCGGTGGTGCCGGCGATGATGCCGTTGGTCTGGCGCAGCCCGTCCACGAAGCGGGCGACGGTGACGACCTTGCCGCCGTGCCGGGCGAAGAAGCCGTCGGCGCGCTCCATCCGGGCCGGGGTGAGCAGCACGTAGCGGCCCCAGCGGTGGACGAAGGCGCGGCCGCCGGTGCTGCCGATCAGATAACCGAGGCTGTTGCCGACGACCGCGGCGGTGAAGGCGATCGTCACCACGGCGGCGATGTCGAGGTGCCCGGCGCCGGCGTAGACGGCGGCGAGCACCAGGATGGTCTGGCCGGGCGCCGGGATGCCGCAGTTGTCGAGCAGCACGAAGACCGCCACGGCCAGGTAGCCGTACTGGTCGAGCAGCGGTGCGAGCCCGGCGAGCGCGCCGGGCAGTGCGGGGGCGGGCGCGGACACGTGAGTCACCACCCCGCGCCGCGGGAGCGCGGGGTGGCGGCCGCCTGGGTCAGCGGAGCGCCTCGCGGTGTTCGATGTTGCAGTCGGGCCCCGGGTAGATCAGGCCCGTGTGGCCGTCCTCGAAGCGGACCATGTACGGCGGCTCGCCCTCGGCGCCGCGCACCTCGATGATCTCGCCCTTCTGGTCGACCATGCCCACCGACCTGCTGTGGATGTGGAGCTGGTCACCTACCGCTGCGTGCATGGTCTGCTCCTCGGGTAGCGGTGGCCGCGCGGGCGGCCGTTCTGCTTCCACTGTGCTGCGGCGGGGACGGCCTCGCAACGGCGTGACGGTGCCGGGGACGCCCGGGGGTGCCGTCGCGGCCGGTCTCGTCGCTCGGCACGGGCCTCGGCAGGGGCCTCGGCACGGGCCCCGGCGGGGGTCCTCAGTGCGGGCCTCGGTGGGGGCCCGGGGGTTCGGCCAGGTAGCAGCGGACCAGCCGCTTGGACTCGGCGATCAGGACCGGGTCGCCCTCCGGGTCGCCTCGGAAGGCGAGCTTGAGCACGGCGTCCGCCGCCTCCAGGGCCACCCGCAGGCGGAGCGTGAGCGCCGCCGGGTCGGCCGTGGAGAAGAGCCGGCCGCCGAGCGCCTGGAGGCGCAGGGCGACGGCCGTGTTGTTGTCCAGCTCGGCGTCGATCAGGTGCCGGTCGTCCCGGACCCCGGCGGGCACGGCGGCGCCGGCCAGCCCGAAGTCCACCTGGCCGAAGCCGGGCACGGCCCGCTTCATCGTGACGAACTCGTCCACGGCGAGGTCGGTGAACCCGGCCGGGCCGTCCGGGGTCTCGGTGCTCAGCCGCCGGTCCAGCCGCTGGAGGTAGTGGTCGAGGTTGCGGCCGGCCAGGGCGGCCAGCAGGTCCTCCTTGCCGGCGAAGAACTGGTACAGCGTGCCGATCGGCACCTGGGCGCGGTGCGCGACCTCCTTGGTGGTGAGCGCGGTGGCCCCGACCTCGTCGAGCAGCCCGGCACAGGCGTCCAGGATCCGGCCGTACCGCTCCTGGCTGCGCTGCTGCACCGGCCGCCGGCGGCCCGGGGCGCGCTCCCCGGCGGCGTGGTGACTCCTCGTGTCCGGGCTCATGGGGCCACTGTGCCGCATCCGGCGTTCCCGCGGCCAATCACGAACTTGATCACTTCCCATGTCCGCCCGGAGCGGGCCGCTCGCGGCCGCGAGCGGCCCGCCGGTGACCGTCCGTCAGGCGGCCTGCTGCCAGCTGACCGGCGAGAAGTAGGCCGGGCGGAGCTCCAGCCGGTGCCGGGTGGCGGTCGGCTCGCCCGGCGCGGCGGCGGCCGCGGCCTGCCGGGACGCGGCGAGGGCCGTCAGCACGGCGGTCAGGGCCGCGAGCTCCTCGTCGGAGAGCGAGCCGCGGACGACGCGGATGCAGGGGGCGGCGGAAACGGCCATGATCCGGTTTCTCCCGGGCGGATGCGTGGTGTGTGGTCGGTGGCACCGGAACTGAGGACCGCGGGACGGCGCTGCTACATCGGCGGGTTGCCGTGCTTGCGGCTGGGCAGATCGGCGTGCTTGGTGCGGAGCATGGCGAGCGAGGTGGCGAGGACCTGGC
>NZ_JBVINN010000024.1:0-133233 GCF_055579305.1 Kitasatospora sp. NPDC032757
TGGTACTGCAGGGGGGACCCTGTGGGAGAGTAGGACGCCGCCGAACAATCATTCACAAAGAACCCCCGATCCGTCACGGATCGGGGGTTCTTTGCATTTCCCGGAGACTCCCCGCAGGTACGATCGTCGGGTGAACGCTTACTGGCACGTCGTTCTGCCGCCGCTCGGCGCCTGACCGGGCGCCGACGCTGATGGTTTGACCCGGGATCCCGGCCGGCCCGCAGGGTGGTCAGGGGTTCCTGTCGTGCGCCTGTTTCGAATCCGGTCCTTGACGTATTCGACGACGGAAGACCACGACTGTGCCGAACCGCACTTCTCCCCGAACTCCCGCCCGCCCGACCAGCGACGCCTCGCAGACGAAGAGCGCCGCCCTCCTGGGCGGGCCGGTCCCCATCCTCACCGCTGCCGTCCTGTGGGGGACGACCGGGACCGCCGGCTCGATGGCCCCGGCCGGTGTGCCGGCGGCGGCCGTCGGCTGTGCCGGCCTCACCCTCGGCGGTCTGCTGCTGTTCCTGACGTCCCTGGGTGCCCGCGCGCTGCCTGCGGCCTGCTCGCGTACCGAGCGTTGGCTGCTCGCCGTGGGTGCGGCGGCGGTGGCCGGCTACCCGGTGACCTTCTACCCGGCCGTGGGCCGCACCGGCGTGGCCGTGGCCACCGTGATCGCGCTGGGCAGCGCGCCGGTCTTCGCCGGGCTGCTGTCCTGGATCGCCGGGGGCGGCCGGCCGGCCGCGCGCTGGGCCGGTGCCACCGCGGCCGCCGTTCTGGGCTGCACGCTCCTGGTGCTGGGCCCCGGGCTGACCGGCCGTGCCACACCCGTGGACCCGACCGGAATCGCGCTCGCCGCGGCCGCCGGGCTGTCCTACGCCGTGTACTCCCTGATCGGAGGCCGGCTCATCACGCGTGGACATCCTTCCGACGCGGTGATGGGGGTGCTGTTCGGCGCCGCCGCGCTGCTCGTCCTGCCGATCGTGCTGTCCGCCGGGCCGCAGTGGCTCGCTAGCGTCCGTGGCGCGGCGGTGGCCCTGCACCTGGCCGTGTTCACCGTCTACCTGGCCTACCGGCTCTTCGGACGCGGCCTGCGGCACACCGGCGTCTCGGTGGCCACGACGCTGACCCTCGCCGAGCCGGCCGTGGCGGCCGTCCTGGGTGTCACCGTCCTCGGTGAGCGTCTGCCGGTGGCCTCCTGGTGCGGGCTGGCCGTCCTCGCCCTGGGACTGGCCCTCCTCACGGCTCCGGTCGGCGGCAAGCGCACCGGCCGCGGAGAGCGGCAGCAGCGGCAGGCAGAGCGGTAGCCGGGAGCGGGCAGAGCCGCCGGCCGTCAGAGGCGGCCGGCGGCCTTGAGAGCGAGGTAGGTGTCGGCGAGGGCGGGGGCCACGGCGGCGGGCGGGGCGTCGAGGACGGTGACGCCGGCGCGGGTGAGCCGGTCCGCGGTGAGTCGGCGGTCGGCGCGGGTCTGTTCGGCGGCGGCCGCGCCGTACACGGCCTCGACGGTGCCGCGGCCGGCCGCCAGCTCGTCCAGGTGCGGGTCGGAGACCGAGGCGAGGACGACCTCGTGGCGCTTGGTGAGGAGCGGAAGCAGCGGGAGCAGGCCGTCCTCGACGGGGGCCGCGTCGAGCCCGGTCAGCAGGACGATCAGTGAGCGGTGCGGCGCCATCTTCAGCGCGGTGGCGACCAGCGAGCGCATGTCGGTCTCGTAGAGCGCCGGTTCGAGGGTGGCCATCGCGGTGGTGAAGGCGGGCAGGATCTCGTTGGGGGCGCGGCCGGCCACCGAGACGCGCTTGCGCAGGTCGTGGGCAAGGAGGTCGACCCGGTCGCCGGCCTTGGTGGCGAGCGCGGTGAGCAGCAGTGCGGCGTCGAGCGAGGCGTCCAGGCGGGGCGCGTCGCCGACCCGGCCGGCCGAGGTGCGGCCGGTGTCGAGGACGACGAGGATGTGGCGGTCGCGTTCGGGGCGCCAGGTGCGGACGGCGACGGTGTGCCGGCGGGCGCTGGCGCGCCAGTCGATGGAGCGGATGTCGTCGCCGGGCAGGTACTCGCGCAGGGAGTCGAACTCGGTGCCCTGGCCGCGGGTCAGGACGGAGGTGCGGCCGTCGAGTTCGCGCAGCCGGGCGAGCCGGGAGGGCAGGTGCTTGCGGCTGTTGAACGGCGGCAGGGCGCGGACCGTCCACGGGACGAGGTGGGAGCCCTGACGGCCGGCCAGGCCGAGCGGGCCGAGCGAACGGATCGTCACCTTGTGGGCGTGGTGGTCGCCGCGCCGGGTCGGGGTGAGCACCGTGGTGACGCGGCGTCGTTCGTGCCCGGGGATGCTCAGGGTGTGCCGGGAGGCGGCGATCTCGCTGCCGGGCCGCCAGGCGGAGGGGGCCCAGGCGTCGCGGACGCGGGCTCTGAGCGGGCGGCCGGCGGGGTTGGTGACGGTCAGTTCGACGGAGGCGGGCTCGCCGAGCCGGACGGTGGTGTCGCCGCCCCGGGTGATCCGCAGACGGCGGACCGGGGCGGCGATGACCAGGTCGGTCACGACGGCGAGCAGGACCGCGCCGGTGACGGCGGCGATCCCGCCCCAGGAGGGCAGGAGCAGGCCCACGACGAGCGCGCCGAGTGCGGCGAGCAGGGCGGTTCGCCCGGTGAGGGCCATGCGGTGCGCTCCTTCGTGAGCGAGGCGGTGGAGGCGGTCAGCGGGGGGCGGGCGTCTGGGCCAGGACGGCCTGGATGACGGAGTCGGCGGTGACGCCCTCCATCTCGGCCTCGGCACGGAGCGCGACGCGGTGGCGCAGGGTGGGCAGGGCCAGCGCCTTGACGTCGTCGGGGGTGACGTAGTCGCGGCCGGCCAGCCAGGCCCAGGCGCGGGAGGCCGCGAGCAGGGCGGTGGCGCCGCGCGGGGAGACGCCGATGGAGAGCGACGGGGACTGCCGGGTGGCCCGGCAGAGGTCGACGATGTAGGCGAGGACCTCGGGCGAGACGGTGAGCCTGGCGATCTGCTCACGGGCGGCGGCGATGTGCTCGGGTCCGGCGACCGGGCGGACGCCGGCGGCGGCGAGGTCGCGCGGGTCGAAGCCGGAGGCGTGCTTGGCGAGGACCTGGTACTCCTGGTCGCGGTCGGGCAGCGGCAGGATCAGCTTCAGCAGGAAGCGGTCGAGCTGGGCCTCGGGCAGCGGGTAGGTGCCCTCGTACTCGACCGGGTTCTGCGTCGCGGCGACCAGGAACGGGACGGGCAGCTTGCGGGGCTCGCCGTCGACGGTGACCTGGTGCTCCTCCATGGCCTCCAGCAGGGCGGCCTGGGTCTTCGGCGGCGTGCGGTTGATCTCGTCGGCGAGCAGCAGGTTGGTGAAGACCGGGCCGGGCTGGAAGGAGAACTCGGCGGTGCGGGCGTCGTAGACCAGCGAGCCGGTGACGTCGCCGGGCATCAGGTCGGGGGTGAACTGGATGCGCTTGGTGTCCAGGCTGAGCGCCGTCGAGAGGGTGCGGATCAGCAGGGTCTTCGCCACGCCGGGGACGCCCTCCAGCAGCACGTGGCCGCCGCAGAGCAGGGCGACCACGAGACCGGTGACGGCGGCGTCCTGGCCGACCACGGCCTTGGCGATCTCGGAGCGCAGGGCGGTCAGCGCCTGGCGGGGGTCGCCCGCGGTGCCGGGGGTGACGGTGGTGCCGGGGGTGGCGGGTGCCGTGCCGGGGGTGATGCGGAGCTGGGCGGTGGCCTGTTCGGTCACGGCTTCCGTACCTGCCTTTCGAGGGCGTCGAGGTCGTCGGCGAGTCGCAGCAGTGCGGCGTCGTCGGTCGGGGGCGGGCCGTACAGGAGGGTCCGTACGTCTCCGGCGGGGCGGTCGGGGAGGCGGTCGACGACCGCCGCGCAGAGTGCGGTCGGGTCGGGGGCGCCGGCGCTGAGCGGAAGGCCGAGGGTGGGGGCGAGGCGGTGGACGGTGGCGCGGCGCAGGGCGTCGGCGGCACGGCCACGGGCCTTGGCCCGGCGGTAGAGGCGGGCCCGGCCCTCGGTGGTCTCGGCGGCGCGGACGACCACGGGCAGGTTCTCGCTGATGACGGGGCCGAGCCGGCGGGCGCGCCAGACGGCGGCCAGCAGGACGGCGATGGCGAGCTGGTACGCGCCCCAGCGCCAGCCGTCGGGGATGTAGTCGGTGAACCGCTTGTCGCCGCCCGCGGCCACCGGGGCGGAGTAGTCGGGCAGGTGCCAGGTCAGGTTGGGCTGGGAGCCGAGCAGGCCGAGGGCGAGCGAGGCGTTGCCGTCCTTCTTGATCAGCTCGTTGCTGAGGAAGTCGCCGCTGCCGAGGACGACGGCCTCGGTGCCCTTGCCGGTCGGCACGGCCACCAGGGGGTAGCCGTGGCCGCGGGGGTAGCAGCCCTCGCCGCGGCTGCCGGTGGTGTAGAGCAGACCGCCGAGGTGGGCGGTGCCGGCCCGGACGGCCTCGGTGAGGGCGCACTGGGCGGCGGTGCTGCGGACCCCGGCGTACGGCACACCGCCGCCCTCGTCGGAGGTGCGGACGCCCGGGGCCAGCGCGCTGAGCGCGGCCGGGCCGGGGGAGAGGAGGATCAGCCGGGCGTGCTTGGCGGCGGCGATGGTGCGCAGCTGTTCGGGGCTGAGCAGGTCGGGTTCGGGGACGACGAGGGTGTCGTTGCCGGTGGTGCGGGCGGTGGGGTCGGTGGTGATGTCGACCTTGAGGCCCTCCCGCTGGAGCAGGGCGACCACGGCATGGGCGCCGGAGGGGTCGTAGGAGCGCGGGTCCAGCGGCGGGTAGCGGCGGTCCTGGCTCAGGGCGGCCAGGAGGGCGCCGGCGACCAGGACCAGGACGGCGGTGAGCAGGAACCAGCGCGAGCGGTACCAGAGGCTGCGGCCGGTGGGCGCGAGGCTGCTGGGGCTGACGCGGGGCTCGGGTGGTGCGGGCGGCCCGGCGGGTGAGGGCGCTCCGGTGGCCGTGGCGCCGGGCGGTACGGCCGGTGCTCCGGTGGGCGTCGGCGGTG
Source organism: Kitasatospora sp. NPDC032757 (assembly GCF_055579305.1). Taxonomy (NCBI): domain Bacteria; kingdom Bacillati; phylum Actinomycetota; class Actinomycetes; order Kitasatosporales; family Streptomycetaceae; genus Kitasatospora; species Kitasatospora sp. NPDC032757. The sequence goes on from NZ_JBVINN010000024.1 coordinate 4,966, forward strand.
CGGCCGGGCCGGGGGAGGCGCCGGGGGTGGTGGTGGTCATGCCGCTCCTCCCGGGGCCGCGGCGAGGGCCGGGCGGGCGCGTTCGAGGGCCTGGTCGAGGTCGCGGAGCAGCTGGTACGCGGCGTGGTCGGCGGTGCGCTCGCCGTACGCGATGTCGTCGAAGGTGCGGGCGGCCGTCGTGAGGGCGGCGGCGTGCGCGGGCAGCATGCGGCCCGCCTCGGTGGCGGCCTCGTCGGCGGTCCGGCCGGGGCGGGTGTCGAGCAGGGTGCGCTCCTCCAGGGCCCGGACGACCGCGCGCATCTGCTCGCGGACGGCTTCGGCCCACTGGCCGGCGGTGGCGTGCCGTTCGGCGTCGGCCCGGTACTGGGCGGCGCTGCGCGGGGCGGCGGCGCCGAAGACGTCGAGCGTCGTGCGGGCGGCCCGCTTGGGCGCGCCGAGGCGCCACCAGAGGGAGGCCGCGATCACGACGGCGACCACCAGGAAGAGGATCAGGCCGGTGGTGCCGGTGGTGCCGTCACCGGTGATGGCGTTGAGCGCGTCGTCGATCCGTTCCGTGATCCAGTCGAGGACCCGCTCCTGGAGGCTCGGGTCGTGCCGGTGGTAGTCGGCCTTGAGCAGTTCGTCGCGGACGGCGTCGCGGGCCGGGTCACGCGGGGTGGTGACCGGGGCCCCGCCCGCGGCCAGCACCTTCTCCCCCCAGTTCGGCATCCGGCTCAGAGCCTCGCCGGGTTCTGGCCGACCGGGTCGCTCCAGCCGGTGCCGCCGTACTCGGGCAGGCCGGCGGCGCGGGCCAGCTCGATGTCCAGGGCCTCGCGGCGGATCCGCTGGTCGACGTAGAGCAGGACGCCGATGGTGGCGGTGAACGGGATGGTGAGGGTGGAGGAGATCACGCCGGCGATCGCGTTGCTGATCAGCATGGCGACGGGCAGGGTGGCCGGCTCGCCGGAGCCGAGCTGGTCGGAGAGGTCGTCGAAGCCGAGGACCAGGCCGATGACGGCGAACGGGATGCTGAGCATTCCGGCGACGAGGCCGGCCAGCAGCCGGCCGAGGATGTTGATGCCGAACAGCCGCCACCAGGAGCCGCGGACCAGGCGGCGGGAGCGGGAGAGGGCGGGCAGGACGCCCTGCTTCTCCAGCATCAGGGCGGGGGCGGCCAGGCTGAGCTGGATCCAGATCCAGAAGGCGACCGGGATGCTGAGGATGCCGACCACGGCCAGCAGGCCCACGATGATGGGCTCGTCCGCGCCGGCCAGCAGGTAGCCGATCAGCGGGGCGAAGCCGAGCAGGACGATGCCGGCGCTGATCAGGCCAGTCAGCAGGGTCAGGCCGATCAGCTGGAGCAGCCGGGGGCGGGCGTCGCGCCAGGCGTCGCGGACGGTGGCGGCCTGGCCGAGGATGGCGCGGCTGACGACCATGGTCAGCAGGGCGGCGGCGACCACGCCGAGCAGCATCGCCACCGGCAGGCTGATCAGGGCGGACACCACGGGGGTGAGGTCGCCCGTGTTGCCGTCGACGGCCAGCTGGGTGCCGACGACGGCGGCCTCCTGGACCACGGCGACGCCGAGGGAGAGGCCGAGCGTGGTGCGCCAGTGCTTGCGGATGGTGGAGACGGCTCCGTCGAGGATCTCGCCGAGGCCGAGCGGGCGCAGCGGGATCACGCCGGGCTTGGGGCTGGCCGGGGCGCCCCAGCCGTACTGTCCGGGCTGTCCGTAGGGGCCCTGGCCGCCGTAGTGGGGACCGCCGTACTGGGGGCCGCTGCCCTGCTGCGGGCCGCCGTGGCCGGCGTCCCGGGCCGGGGGCGCGGCGGGCGCGCCGTGGGGTGGTACCGACTGCCCGGGCACGGCGGCGGATGCGTCGGCCGGGGGCCGGGCCTCGTCGCGGGGCGGCTCGGACGAGCTGGGCGAGGCCCAGCCCGGGGTGTCGGTCATCACTGCTCCTCGGAGGGGCGTCAGGGTTCGCGGGGCCGGGTGGATCTTCACCCGCGCGCAGCGCCCATCGTGCCATGGTGGTCGGACGGGCCCCAGGGGTATCCGGTTGCTGAACCGCAACGGGAGGCCGGCGGCCGGCCGGCGGGAGGTCAGCGGGGCTCGGGTGACGGTTCGGGCCGGGATATTCGTCCGGTATGGCCGGAATTCGCCCGGGCGGGGACTTGGCCGTTCTGGAGCAATGGGACTGCTGTGCGGCAGGTCACAATCCGGTAATGAGAGGATGGATGCATGAAGGGACGTGTCCTCGTCGTTGATGACGACTCCGCACTGGCCGAGATGCTCGGCATTGTGCTGCGTGGTGAGGGTTTTGAGCCGTTTTTCGTCGCGGATGGGGACAAGGCGCTAGCCGCCTTCCGGGAGACCAAGCCCGACCTGGTCCTGCTGGACCTGATGCTGCCCGGACGGGACGGCATCGATGTCTGCCGGCAGATCCGGGCCGAGTCGGGCATTCCGATCGTCATGCTGACCGCCAAGACGGACACCGTGGACGTCGTGGTCGGCCTGGAGTCGGGGGCCGACGACTACGTCACCAAGCCGTTCAAGCCCAAGGAGCTGGTGGCCCGGGTGCGGGCCCGGCTGCGTCGTGCCGAGGAGCCGACGCCCGAGCAGCTGACCATCGGCGATCTGGTGATCGACGTGGCCGGCCACTCGGTGAAGCGGGACGGCCGGGGCATCCCGCTGACCCCGCTGGAGTTCGACCTGCTGGTCGCGCTGGCCCGCAAGCCCTGGCAGGTGTTCACCCGCGAGGTGCTGCTGGAGCAGGTCTGGGGGTACCGCCACGCGGCGGACACCCGCCTGGTCAACGTGCACGTCCAGCGGCTCCGCTCCAAGATCGAGAAGGACCCGGAGCGCCCCGAGATCGTGGTGACCGTCCGCGGCGTCGGCTACAAGGCCGGACCCAGCTGACGTGACGTACCAGGCTGACGAGACCCCGTCGGGTACCGCGACCGACGGGGGCGCCGCCGTGCGCGGGGACGTGCTGAGCTCGACCACGCGCAGCCGCCGCCGGCGCGGCCCCGCGGGCCTGCTCGCACCCGTGATCCGTCAGCTGCGCCGGCCCGTGAACCGGGTCCTGGCGCTGTACCGGCGTTCCATCCAGCTGCGGGTGGTCGCGGCCACCCTGATGCTGTCGGTCGTCGTGGTGCTGGTGCTGGGTGTCGTGGTGGTGGCCCAGGTCCGCAACGGGCTGCTGAACACCAAGCGGGACTCGGCGCGCAGCCAGGCCCGGGCCGGCTTCCAGACCGAGCAGAAGAAGATCGACGAGGCGAAGGAACTGCGCCTCAAGGTCGCTCCGATCGCCGACCCGACCACCGAGGAGATCGGCACCTGGCTGCTGAAGCAGGTCGGCGACCTCGCGGCCAGCGGGCAGAACGTCTACTCGGTGATCGCGATCATGCCCGACAGCGAGCAGCACCTCTCGCTGGAGAAGACCGGCCTCGGGCCGCGCTACTCCGGCGACATCCAGCCGAGCAGCATCCCCGACTCCCTGCGTGCCAAGGTGACGTCCGAGGCCGGCATCTTCGACCAGCCGACCGTGATCCGGCGCGCCCCGGAGAGCGGTGGCCGGACCGAGCCGGGGCTGGCCGTCGGCATGCAGTTCTCCGGGCCCACCGGCGCCCCGTACCAGCTCTACTACGTCTTCTCCTTCGGCCAGGAGACCGACACCCTCGGCCTGATCACCGGCACGCTGGCCACCGCCGGCGTCTTCGTGGTGATCATGATGGGCGGCATCGCCTGGCTCGTGGTGCGCCAGGTGGTGACCCCGGTCCGGATGGCCGCCGGGATCTCCGAGCGGCTGGCCGCCGGGCACCTGGAGGAGCGGATGAAGGTCACCGGGACGGACGACATCGCCCGTCTCGGCGAGTCGTTCAACCGGATGGCCAACGCACTGCAGGCGCAGATCCGCCAGCTGGAGGAGCTCTCCCGCGTGCAGCGGCGCTTCGTCTCGGACGTCTCGCACGAGCTGCGCACCCCGCTCACCACCGTGCGGATGGCCGCCGACCTCATCTACGACAGCCGCGAGGACCTGGACCCGATGGCGGCCCGCTCGGCCGAGCTGCTCCAGGGCCAGCTGGACCGCTTCGAGTCGCTGCTCGCCGACCTGCTGGAGATCAGCCGCTTCGACGCGGGCGCCGCGATCCTCGACGCCGAGCCGGTCGACCTGCGCGAGATCGTCGGCCGGGTGATCGAGGCCGCCGACCCGCTGGCCCAGGCCAAGGGCAGCGCTGTGGTGGTCCGCGGCGACGGCGAGCCGGTCCTGGCCGAGGTCGACTCCCGCCGGATCGAGCGCATCCTGCGCAACCTCGTCGTCAACGCGCTGGAGCACGGTGAGGGCCGCGACGTCGTGGTCCGGCTGGGCTCGGCCGACGGCGCGGTCGCGGTCGGCGTGCGCGACTACGGCATCGGACTCAAGCCCGGCGAGGCGTCCCGGGTGTTCCACCGCTTCTGGCGGGCCGACCCGTCCCGGGTGCGGACCACCGGCGGCACCGGGCTCGGCCTCTCCATCGCGGTCGAGGACGCGCACCTGCACGGCGGCTGGCTGCAGGCCTGGGGCGAACCCGGCGGCGGCTCGCACTTCCGGCTCACCCTGCCGCGCACCCGCGGCGGCGAGATCAGCCGGGCGCCGTTCCGGCTGGAGCCGGAGGACTCCCGCAACAACCGGGGCCTCGGCTCTTACGGGACCCCGTACCGGCGGGCGATCCGCCCGTCCGGCGCGACCGCGCTGACCGTCACCGAGGACCAGGGCGTGCCGGAGACCCCGGAGGGCGCCGGCAACGGGTTCGGCAGCGGGCTGGGCGGCGTGCTGAGCATCGGCCCCGGGCTGGGCAGCCCCAGGCTGCCGGAGGGGCCGCGCTCCGACCCCTCGGACGTGCGGACCGTGGGGGCCGGGTACGGTGCCACCGGAGCCCAGGTCATGGTGGACCCGACGCCGGGACGGCCGTCGATGGCGCAGCGGACGGCGGAGCCGGACCTTGCGGGTGCGGCGGAGGCCGCGGTCGGTGCGGGCGGGACGGACACGGAGGGGTCGCAGCGTGCGAAGGACCAGCAGCAGTACTGAACCGCGGACGGCCGCGGTGACCGGCACGGTGCTGGTCGCCCTGCTGGCGGGCGGCTGCGCGGCGATGCCGGACTCCGGCGGCATCGGCAAGGTCGAGCTGGCGCAGGGCTCGGCGGACAAGAACCTCCAGGTCAGGGTCTTCCCGGTGGGGCCGGTCAAGGGCGCCAAGCCGGACGGCCTGCTCACCGGCTTCCTGGACGCGCTGACCGCGGACGAGAGCTACGACACCGCACGCAAGTACCTCACCGACGAAGCGGCCGCGCACTGGAACCCGGACGCCGGCATCCAGGTGCTGGAGGCCAACCCCATTCCGCGGTCCAACCAGACCGTGACGGACGCCGACACGTCGTACTCCACCCAGGTCCCCGGCAAGGTCGTCGCCAAGGTGGACGACAAGCACTCCTACACCTTCTCGGGCGGGCAGCTGGACGTGGACCTCCCGTTCACGTTCGTCCGGGAGAAGGGCGGCGAGTGGCGCATCGCCAAGCTGCCCGACGGTCTGATCATCAACCAGACCAACTTCCGCAACAGCTTCCGCCAGGTGGACCGCTTCTTCTACGCGGCCCAGGACCCGTCGGCGGCCGGCACCACGGCGGTCAGCACCCAGGACGTGCTGATCGCCGACCCGATCTACCTGCGGCGCCGAATAGACACGCTGACCTCGGCCGCCAAGGCCGTGGTCGCCGGTGCGTCCGACTGGCTCTCGCCGGTGGCACGGACCGCCTTCCCGACCGGAGCGACCGTCGACCGGGTCGGCGTCGACGAGGGCCGCACCGCCCACGTGGTGCTCAACGGCGCCGACCTCGCCAACCAGACGGCCTGCCGGCAGATGGCCACCCAGCTCTTCTACACCCTCGCCGACCAGGGCAAGGGGCAGGTGGACCGGGTGGAGCTGAAGAGCTCGCACGGCAACGGCTGCCAGGCCGCCAGCCTCGACGTACCCGTCACCGGCCCCGGTGCGCTGGCCGGCTCGGCCGCGGCCAGGCAGTACTTCCAGCGCGCCGACGACGGCGTGCTGATGGAGGCCCGCGACACCGACGGCACCGCCGTCCGCGGCCCGCTCGGCAAGCCCCAGCCCAACAAGCAGCCGGCGCTCGGCCCGATCGCGGTGGCACGGGACGGCGAACGCGCCGCGGCGATCAGCGGCAACGGCCACCAGCTCTACTCGGTGGCCCTCTCGGACAGCATGCCGACGATGCCCGAACCGCTGCTCGCCACCCCGGCCCGGTCCGGCGACCGCACCGAGGACGCGCTCGCCTCGCCCAGCTGGGACGGCCGCGGCGACCTCTGGCTGGTGGACCGTGACCCGCAGAACCGGCGGGTCCTGATGGTGCGCGGCAGCAAGGTGTACACCGTGCCCGTCGACGGCCTCGACGGGCAGGTCGTGCAGGACCTCAAGGTCTCCTCGGACGGCGTCCGGATCGCCCTGGTCCTCAGGAACCCGGCCGGTGTGCGGTCGCTCTGGCTCGGCCTGGTGGTGCACGGCGGCACCAAGGAGGCGCCCACCGCGCGGATCACCGGGCTGCGCTCGGCCGCTCCGCTGCTCACCGAGATCACCTCGGTGTCCTGGGCGGAGACCGACCAGCTGCTCGTGCTGGGCAAGGAGAACGGCCGTATCCAGCAGCTGCACTACATCAGCACCGACGGCTCGCAGAGCAGCGACGCCTCGCTGCAGGGCGGCGAGGGCATGTCCTCGGCGGAGGCCTCGGAGTTCCGCGCGGAGTCCCCGAACCAGGTGCCGCCGGTGATCGCACGGCAGACCTCCACCGGCACGATCTTCCGGCTGACCAACAACCAGTGGCGGGAGGTCAACCCGAACCTGCGGGCGACCTCCTTCATCTACCCGGGCTAGGGCTTGGACCAGGCCCGGCCGGCGGGGCCCGTACGGGCCGGGTGGCGCGCAGGACCGGCGGTGCGGTGCGGGACGGCGGGCAGGTGCGGGACGGCGGCCGCGACGGTGGCGGCGGCCTTCGGCGGAAGGCCGGCGGCGGCCAGGGCCCGCGCGGCCTCGGCGAGGCTGGCACCCGTGGTCACCAGGTCGTCCACCAGGACCGGCTGACGGCCGGTCAGCCGGTGGTGCGCGCCCGGCAGGACGGTCAGCGCGCCGTGCAGGTTGCGCCGGCGCTCGGCGGCGGTGAGGCCGGCCTGGTCGGCGACCGGCCGGGTGTGCCGCAGCAGCGCCGCGGCGCGGGCGTCCAGCCCGGCCCGGCGCAGCGACCGGGCGGCGGCGCCGGCCAGCCGCAGCGTCGGGTCGTGCCCGCGGGCGCGGACGGCGGCTCGGGCGGAGGGCATCGGGACCAGCAGCAGCGGCGCGAGCCCGGCGCGCGGCCCGAGCGAGGAGCGCACGGCCCGGGCGAGCGCCTCGCCCAGCGGGCCGGCCAGCCGCAGCGCGCCGCGCTCCTTGTGGGCCAGCAGCAGCTGGCGGACCGGGTCGGCGTACGGGGCGGCGGCGTGCACCCAGGGCAGTGCGGTCGGGCCGGGGCGGGCGGTGGCCAGGGCGGTGAGGCAGGCCGGGCAGAGCTGCGCGCGGTCGGCGCCGCAGCCGGCGCACCGGGCCGGCAGCAGCACGTCCAGCAGCCCGGCCAGTGCGTTGGCGAACGGCCCTTGGGCGGTCTGCGGGTGGGCGGCGCTGGGGGTGGGCGGCACGGCTGCTCCTGGCGACGGCAGGCACGGAGAGTGAGCAAAGAATGCGCCGTACGGGGGGTGTTGTCCAGGCATTTACCCATGTTTCACTCGCGGGAGGGTAGACAGGGTGCAACAGCTTGACCGCCAGCCCGCGGCATCGGGTCATACCCGCTCCCCCGCCTGGGGAGGCGAAAACCCCGTGTGAGGTGTTCGATGAGGCTCCAGGGGGTTTCAACCGTCCCTGGTGGGGAGGAAGTGAGGTGAGGGCCAGTCGTTTCCGTCGCTCGCGGCGGGGGCGGAGGGCCGGCAGTGGATGGGCTGGTCCGGCTGGGTCTCAGCCCGATCCGGTAGCACCCGGATCGGCGTCAGCACGAGGGATCGGAGTTCTGCGTGGACATCGTCGTCAAGGGCCGCAAGACCGAGGTGCCCAAGAGGTTCCGCGAGCACGTGGCCGAGAAGCTGGAGAAGGTCCAGAAGTTCGACGGCAAGGTGATCAGCCTCGACGTCGAGGTGTCCAAGGAGCACAACCCGCGTCAGGCCGACCGGTCCGAGCGGGTGGAGATCACTCTCCGTACCCGTGGGCCCGTGATCCGGGCCGAGGCCGCCGCCGGAGACCCGTACGCGGCGCTCGACCTGGCTTCGGCGAAGCTCGACGCGCAGCTGCGCAAGTCCGCAGACCGGCGCCGGGTGCACAAGGGCGGCAACGGCCGCACCCCCATCAGCGTCGCCGAGGCGACCGCGGCCCTGGCCGCGCTGCCCGCCACGACGCAGCAGGAGGGCGAGACCAACGGGGCCGTCCGCAAGACCATGATGGGATCCCTGGAAGTGGAGGGCGAAGGCCCGCTGGTGGTCCGGGAGAAGACCCACCCGGCCGCCCCCATGGCGCTGGACCAGGCGCTCTACGAGATGGAACTGGTCGGCCACGACTTCTACCTCTTCGTGGAGAAGGACAGCGGCCTGCCGAGCGTCGTCTACCGCCGGCACGGTTACAACTACGGCGTCATCCACCTGAAGGCCGACGGCTCGTCCACGGCCGGTGGTGGCGCAGGCGGTGCGATCGGCGGGTCCGACGACGAGGACTGACCGTCCGAGCTTTGTTGGGAGAGGTGACCCCGGCGGCCGTTGCCGCCGGGGTCACCGGCGTTCCGGGGTGGGGGCGGCGTCCCCGGACCTGCCCCTGGCCAGCCCTTGACCTGCCCCTGGCGCGCCCGGGCCGTCCCCCCGGTGCCCTCGGGGTCACCCGCTGCAGAGGATTCGGCGTCGGAGGGTGACCGGAGGGTGTCCGGGCCGTGGAATGATTGGCGCACGACGACCGGCGACGGGGGAGGAGCGGATGGGGGATCACTTCGGGCTGGGGCCCGCTACGGGGCCGGTCACGGGGGTGGCGCCCGGGCGGGGGGACGAGTCCGAGTACGCCCCGCACCGGCGGGAGCCGATCCGCGTCCTGGTGGTGGACGACCATGCGCTGTTCCGCCGCGGGCTGGAGATCGTGCTCGCGGAGGAGGAGGACATCAAGGTCATCGGTGAGGCCGGGGACGGCGCCGAGGCCGTGCTGAAGGCGGCCGACCTGCTGCCCGACATCATCCTGATGGACGTCCGGATGCCCCGCCGCAGCGGGATCGAGGCCTGCACCGCGATCAAGGACGTGGTGCCCAGCACCAAGATCATCATGCTGACGATAAGCGACGAGGAAGCCGACCTCTACGAGGCGATCAAGGCCGGTGCGACCGGCTACCTGCTCAAGGAGATCTCCACCGACGAGGTCGCCACCGCGATCCGCGCGGTCGCCGACGGGCAGTCCCAGATCAGCCCGTCGATGGCCTCCAAGCTGCTCACCGAGTTCAAGTCGATGATCCAGCGCCGCTCCGACGACCGGGACCTCGTGCCCGCGCCCCGGCTGACCGACCGGGAGTTGGAGGTGCTCAAGCTGGTGGCCACCGGGATGAACAACCGGGAGATCGCCAAGGAGCTGTTCATCAGCGAGAACACCGTGAAGAACCACGTGCGCAACATCCTGGAGAAGCTCCAGCTGCACTCCCGGATGGAGGCCGTGGTCTACGCGATGCGGGAGAAGATCCTCGAAATAGGGTGACACGGGCCGCAGTTGTGGGCCCGGGGCGCGCCGGCCCTAGCTCGTGAGCAGCTTCTCCAGAGCCGGGCGCAAGGACTCGTCGTGCAGCGCCTCGACCCGGACGGCGTCGCAGCCCACCCACTCGGCGGCCTCGCGCAGGGCGGCCGCCAGTGCCCCGACGTGCCGTGCGGAGTCCAGCGAGATCTGACGGGCCACCAGCGTCCTTCCCTCACGGGCCGGATCGACCCGGCCGACCAGCTGCCCGCCGGCCAGCAAGGGCATCGCGAAGTAGCCGTGCACCCGCTTGTGCTTGGGCGTGTAGGCCTCCAGCCGGTGCGCCATGCCGAAGATCCGCTCGGTGCGGGCGCGGTCCCAGACCAGCGAGTCGAACGGGGAGAGCAGTGTGGTGCGGTGGCGCCCGCGCGGCGGGGCGGCGAGGGCGGCCGGATCGGCCCAGGCGGCGGCGGGGGCGCCGGCCGGACCCCAGCCGGCCACCTCCACCGGGACGAGGCCGGAGTCGGCCAGCACCGCGTCCAATTGGTCGGCGCGCAGCCGGTGGTAGTCGAGCAGGTCGGCCCGGGTGGCCACGCCGAGCGCGGCGCCGGACTGCGCGACGAGGGTGCGCAGGCACTCCTCGTCGGTCGGCTCGGCCTCGAACAGCCCGGCGGGGACGGCCTGTTCGGCCAGGGAGTAGAGCCGCTTCCAGCTCCGGCGCTCGGCGCAGACCACGTCGCCGAAGGCCAGCGCCCGCTCCACCGCGATCTTGGTGTCGGACCAGTCCCACCAGTCGGCCGTCTTCTTGGCGCCGCCCAGCTCGGTGGAGGTGAGCGGCCCCTCGGCGCGCAGCTGGTCCAGCACCGAGCGGTAGGTGGCCTCGTCCACCTGCTTGCCCCAGACGTGCGCGCGCTCGCGGTAGCGCCGGCGGCGGAACGCGAACAGCGGCCACTCCTCGATCGGCAGGATGCAGGCCGCGTGAGACCAGTACTCGAAGCTCGCCCCCGAGCCCCAGTACGCCGCCTCGACGGCCGGGCGGCCGACCGCGCCGAGCCGCGCGTACGGGATCAGCTCGTGCGAGCGGGCCAGCACCGAGATGGTGTCGAGCTGGACGGCGCCCAGGTGCCGCAGTACTCCGCGGACCCCGCCGCGGCGGTCCGGCGCGCCGAGCAGGCCCTGGGCGCGCAGGGCGATGCGGCGGGCGTCGTCGGCGCCGAGGGCGGCGACGGGGGCCGGGGCGGGAGTCGAGGCGGTCATGCCGGCGAGCGTAGACCGGGGCACTGACAACGCGCGTCCGCCTGCCTGCCCGCCCGCGCTCGCCTGCCCGCGTCCATGCGCGCGCCCGTCCATGCGCGCGGCGGGCGGGCGCGGGCGGTGCGGGACTCCAGCGGCGGACCGGTCGGCGGACCCGGCTGGTGAGCCCGGCCGGTGAACTCGGTCGGTGAACTCAGCCGGCGAGGTCGGTGGCGAGCAGCCCGGCGACCCAGGAGTCGCGGAACTCGCCGCGCTGCTCCGCGAACGAACGCAGGGTGCCCTCGAAGCGGAAACCGACCTTCTCGGCGACCGCGCGCGAACCCTCGTTGCCCACGTACGCCACCCACTCCAGCCGGCGCAGGCCCAGCTCGGTGAGCCCGTAGCGGGCCACCTCGCGGGCGGCCTCGGCGGTGTACCCGCGGCCGCGGAACTCCTTGGCCGCCCACCAGCCGACCTCGGCGGTACCCGGGCGCCCGGGGCAGCTGACGAGCCCCTGGGTGCCGACCAGGGCGCCGGTCTCGCGCTCGAGCACGCACCAGATGAGGTTGTCGCCGGTGCGCCAGCCGTTGGCGGCCAGGTCGTTGACGAAGTACTCCGCGTCCTCGCGCCGGTAGGGGCTCGGGACCACCGTCCAGCGCTGGATCTCCGCCTCCTGACAGGCCTCGAAGATCGCGTCGACGTCGGACTGCTGCGGCGGCCGCAGGACCAGACGCTCGGTGCCGAGGGTGACGAGGGCGGGGGTGTCGGGTCGCGCTGCCATGTGCGGATTATTCCGTGCAGGGAGGAATGGGAGCATCCGATTAACCGGCTAAACCGCCCAACTGCCCGCAGTGCTGACCGTTTTGCCCCGGTGGGCGGTGCTATCGGGTCATGTGCTCGCACGAGTGACACGGGAATAGCGTGCTGACGCACCTCCCGGGGCGTTGGACTCCTCGCATACGATGGCCCGTGCGGTGGGGTGGACCCCCCGTGCAGTCGTCCAGTGCCAATACAGGCAAGGAGCCCGCTCAAGTGTCCGTCTTCGACAAGATCCTGCGCGCCGGCGAAGGCAAGATCCTTCGCAAGCTGCAGCGGATTGCTGCCCAGGTCAACTCCATCGAAGAGGACTTCGTCAACCTCACCGACGCCGAGCTGCGCGCGCTGACCGACGAGTACAAGCAGCGACTCGCCGACGGCGAGACCCTGGACGACATCCTCCCCGAGGCGTTCGCCACCGTCCGCGAGGCCGCCAAGCGCGTGCTCGGCCAGCGGCACTACGACGTCCAGCTCATGGGCGGCGCCGCGCTGCACCACGGCTACGTCGCCGAGATGCGCACCGGTGAGGGCAAGACCCTGGTCGGCACCCTGCCCGCGTACCTCAACGCGCTGACCGGCAAGGGCGTGCACCTGATCACCGTCAACGACTACCTCGCCGAGCGCGACTCGGAGTGGATGGGCCGGGTGCACCGCTTCCTGGGCCTGGAAGTTGGCGTGATCCTGGGCAACATGACGCCCGCCGAGCGCAAGCGCCAGTACGGGATGGACATCACGTACGGCACCAACAACGAGTTCGGCTTCGACTACCTGCGCGACAACATGGCCTGGTCGAAGGACGAACTCGTCCAGCGCGGCCACAACTTCGCCGTGGTCGACGAGGTCGACTCGATCCTCATCGACGAGGCCCGTACCCCGCTGATCATCTCCGGCCCGGCCGACCAGGCGACCAAGTGGTACGCCGACTTCGCCAAGCTGGTGCAGCGCCTGAAGATCGACCGCGACTACGAGGTCGACGAGAAGAAGCGCACCGTCGGCGTGCTGGAGGAGGGTGTCTCCCGCGTCGAGGACTACCTCGGCATCGACAACCTCTACGAGTCGGTGAACACCCCGCTGGTCGGCTTCCTGAACAACGCCATCAAGGCGAAGGAGCTGTACAAGGCGGACAAGGACTACGTCGTGATGAACGGCGAGGTCATGATCGTCGACGAGCACACCGGCCGTATCCTCGCCGGCCGCCGCTACAACGAGGGCATGCACCAGGCCATCGAGGCCAAGGAGGGGGTGGAGGTCCAGAACGAGAACCAGACGCTGGCCACCATCACCCTGCAGAACTTCTTCCGCCTGTACGACAAGCTGGCCGGCATGACCGGTACCGGTACCACCGAGGCGGCCGAGTTCCACCAGATCTACAAGCTCGGCGTGGTGCCGATCCCGACCAACAAGACGCCGCTGCGCATCGACCAGCCCGACCTGATCTACAAGTCGGAGCCGGCCAAGTTCGCCGCCGTGGTCGAGGACATCGCCGAGAAGCACGAGAAGGGCCAGCCGGTGCTGGTCGGCACCGTGTCGGTGGAGAAGTCCGAGTACCTGTCGCAGGAGCTGCGCAAGCGCGGCATCCCGCACGAGGTGCTGAACGCCAAGCACCACGAGCGCGAGGCGCAGATCGTCGCGCAGGCGGGCCGCAAGGGCGCCGTCACCGTCGCCACCAACATGGCCGGCCGTGGCACCGACATCATGCTCGGCGGCAACTCCGACCACCTCGCGGCGGCCGAGCTGGCGCAGCGCGGGCTCACCCCGACCGAGACCCCGGACGAGTACGAGGCCGCGTTCCCCGCCGCGCTGGAGAAGGCCAAGGCCTCCGTCAAGGCGGAGCAGGACGAGGTCAAGGAGGCCGGTGGCCTCTACGTCCTCGGCACCGAGCGGCACGAGTCCCGCCGGATCGACAACCAGCTGCGCGGCCGCTCCGGCCGTCAGGGCGACCCGGGCGAGTCCCGCTTCTACCTGTCGCTCGGCGACGACCTGATGCGCCTGTTCAAGGCCGGCATGGTCGAGCGCGTGCTCTCGATGGCCAACGTGCCCGAGGACGTGCCGATCGAGTCCAAGATGGTCACCCGCGCCATCGCCTCGGCGCAGACCCAGGTCGAGCAGCAGAACTTCGAGATCCGTAAGAACGTCCTCAAGTACGACGAGGTGCTGAACCGTCAGCGCGAGGTCATCTACGGCGAGCGCCGCCGCGTGCTGGAGGGCGAGGACCTGCAGGAGCAGGTCGGCCACTTCATGGACGACACCGTCGAGGCGTACGTCAAGGCGGCGACCGGCGAGGGCTTCGAGGACGACTGGGACCTCGACAAGCTCTGGACGGCTCTGAAGCAGCTCTACCCCGTCACCCTGGAGCTGGAGGAGCTGGAGGAGGAGGCCGGCGGCACCGCCGGGCTCACCCCGGAGTTCCTCGCCAAGGTCATCCAGGAGGACATCCAGGCGCAGTACGGCGCCCGTGAGGACCAGCTGGGCGCGGAGATCATGCGCGAGCTGGAGCGCCGGGTCGTCCTCTCGGTGCTGGACCGCCGCTGGCGCGAGCACCTCTACGAGATGGACTACCTCCAGGAGGGCATCGGCCTGCGGGCCATGGCGCAGCGTGACCCGCTGGTCGAGTACCAGCGCGAGGGCTTCGACATGTTCACCGCGATGATGGAGGGCATCAAGGAGGAGTCCGTCGGCTACCTGTTCAACCTGGAGGTCCAGGTCGAGCAGCAGGTCGAGGAGGTGCCGGTCGAGGACGCCGAGGTGGTGCTCGACAAGCTGGAGAAGGACGCCGCCCGTCCGGAGATCAAGGCCAAGGGCCTGGAGGCCCCCAAGCCGCAGCGGCTGCACTACACGGCCCCCTCGGACGAGGTCGGCGGCGGTGTCGTCGAGGGCGACTTCGACGACCTCGCGCCGGAGGACGAGGGCGACGGGCTGACCCGCGCCGAGCGCCGCAAGGCCGCCAAGTCGGCCAAGGGCCGCCGTCGCAAGAGCTGAGGCACGGCCGGTCCGCCCGGCCCGCGGCCACGCAGGGCGCCACTCCCGTACGGGGGTGGCGCCCTGCGCCGTTGCGGCGGCTTGGGCGGGGACGGCGCCCAGGGCGGGGACGGCGCCCGGGGTGGAGCAGGCGGGCGTGACGGCCGCCGGGGCGCGACGGCCGAGCGCGGCGGGAGCCGGGGGCGCGGTCGCCGGCCCCCTGCTCACTGGGCCTCCACGGCCGTGCACTGCCACTGCCCGGCGGGTCCGCGCAGCTCCAGCCGGAACGCCACCATGTGATGCCGGCTGCCGAGGTCGACCCGGACGCAGGCCTCGACCGCGTCGGGGGAGGGCGATCTGTCGTGCACCGGCCCCAGCCGCGGCCGGCCGGCGGCGGCGCCGCGCCGCAGTGTGCCCGCACGGACGAGGGCGGCCAGCTGGCCGTAGCCGTCCAGCGAGGTGTGGCGCATCAGCTGGCCGGACGGCCGGGCGCCGGTGAGCACCTCGACCAGCTGGTGGGCGAACCGGGTGCTCAGCCCGCTGCGGAGGCCCGGGGCGGTGGGGGAGGAGCCGGCGGTGGTGCAGGCGGCCCGTGGGTGGCGCGGACGCCGGCCGGCGGGCGGGTGGTGGCAGGCCCGGGTGGTGGGGTGCGGGTGGTGCGGGCGGGCCGACGTCGGGCCGGTCCGGCCGGTCCGGGCGGCGTGGTGCGGGCCGGCGGGGCCGCCGGGCACAGGACCGGCCGGGGCAGGGCCGGCAGGAACAGGGCCGGCAGGAACAGGGCCGGTGGGGGTCGGGCGGGCGGACATGGGCACTCCTCGGAGCGGGTGGTGCGAGTACGGACGGGTCCTTGGTAGTTGTGCTTCGCGCGGGTCGGCAACCGGGTTCCCGGCTCGCCCCCGGCCGCTCCGGAGGTTCACCTATCCGGGTGAACGGGCCAGTGTGGCGAAGGGCGTCGGCACCGCTTGAGGGGCACGCGGTTGACGTGCGGGGCCCGGTCGGAAGGCCCGAAAGGGGACGGTCGGGTACGCCGGGACGGGTGGTCGCGCCGGGGGTGCGGCGTTGCGCGGCCGGCCGGTCGGCGCGCACGATCGGATCCGGACCGGAAGCCGCGGAGGCCGGTGTCGGCACCCCGAGACGGAGGACAGCGCCCGAAGCGCACGACAGCCCCGGCAGGACGACAGCCAAGGCACGGACGACAACCGCCCCGACGACGACAGGCGGCCGGCATGACGACACGGGTATCGGAGACGAGGGCGGCGCCATGCCCCGCCGATGACGCTCCCCGGCGCGGCCTGGTGCTGGGCGGCGGCGGGATGCTCGGCGCGGCCTGGACGGTCGGCGCGCTCTGCGCCGTCGAGGAGGCCGCCGGCTGGCAGCCGGGCAGCGCCGAGGTGGTCCTCGGCACGTCGGCGGGCGCGATCCTCGGCGCGATGCTGGCCGGCGGGGTCCGCGCCGACCAGCTCCGCGACCACCAGCGCGGCCTGCCCGTCACCACCGGCCCGCTCGCCGGGGTGGACTTCGACTACGACACGGCGGTCGGCGGCGCCCTGCCCCCGCGGCCACGCGCCGGAATCGGCTCGCCGGGCCTGCTCCGGGACGCCGTCCGGCACCCGCGCGAGTACCCGCTGCTGACCATGGTCTCGGCGATGGCGCCGCACGGCCGCGGCTCGCTGACCCCGGTCGGCGACCTGGTGCGCGGCCTGCTCGGCCCGGGCGGCTTTCCGGACGGCTCGCCGCTGCGGGTGGCCGCGGTGGACTACCGCAGCGGTCACCGGGTGGTCTTCGGCGACCCGGACGCGCCGCCCGCGGTGGTCGCGGAGGCCGTGATGGCCTCCTGCGCGATCCCCGGCTGGTTCACCCCGGTCAGGGTGGACGGCTCGGCGTACGTGGACGGCGGCTGCTGGTCGGCCACCAACGCGGACCTCATGCTCGGCCGCGGCCTGGACGAGGTCTACGTGCTCGCCCCGATGGGCCTGCGCCTGGACCCCCGAAGCCGCACCGAGTCGTCCGAGGGCCCGGGCCGGGGCACTCTGGCGGCGCTGCGCGAGTGGCGTGCCCGGGACCGCCCGCGCGGGGTGCTCGCCCAGCTGGTCGGCCGCTACCGCCGGGCCGTGACCCGGCAGCTGCTGCGCGAGGCCAGGGTGCTGCGGGAGAGCGGCGTCCGGGTGCACCTGCTCGCGCCGACCCTGGCCGACCTGGTGGTGATGGGCCCGAACATGATGGACCCGGCCCGCCGCGGCGCGGTGCTGGAGAGCGCGCTGCAGACCAGCCGGGCGGCCCTGGACGGCGTCCGGTGACCAGGCGCGAGGAAGGGCCCCGGGGGTAGGGCGGCTCGGGCGTGAAGGCCGCCCCAGGGGCGCGCGGCCGGGCGTGCCGTGACCGGGCACGCGGCGACCGTCGGGCCACGTCGCCCCCTCCGTACCCGGCGCACGGGGCGCGGACGGCGGTGAGCGCGTGATCACGGGCGCCGTCCCGGCGCTTATTCTGGGGGCGCTGGAAGCTGTGCCGCTGGACGAACCGGAGAGTGCCACCCATGCGCGTGTACGTGCCCACCACCCTGACCGGCCTGGCGGCGGCGCACCCGGGCGGCGCCCTGGAGCAGTCCGCGGCGTACGCCGTGACCCCCGCGCTGCGCGAGTGGTACGTCAGCGACGACATCGAGGAGCTGGAGTACGCGGCGCTCAACCGGGCCGCCCAGTCCTCGCTGCGCCTGCTGGCGGCGGATCCGGACGCGCCGCGCCGCCGGGTGGTGGTGGCGCTGGACGTCGCCGACTCCGCGGTCGAGCCGTTCCCCGGCGACGAGTACCAGGACCAGGCCTCGCTGGGCCGCGTGGTGCTGGCCGGCCCGGTGCGGCTGGCGAAGGCGGCCGCCGTGCACGCGGACGTGGCCGACCAGGAGGTGGTCACGGACGTCGAGGCGGCGGTGGCCGCCGTGGCGGCGGCCGACGCGGGCGACCAGGACGCCCAGTTCACGGTGGACGGCGCGGAGGACCACGACCTGCTCTGGTTCGCCACCCAGGAGATCCCCTCCCTGCTGGCCTGAGCCGCCGGCCCCGGCGGGCGGCCCGCGTGAGCCCCGTCCTACCGGCCTGTCGGCCGCCGGGGTTACCGTTCCCTCCGTGCGCACTCATATCGTCTGGGACTGGAACGGCACGCTCTTCCATGACATGGAGGCGGTGCTCGGCGCGAGCAACGCCGCGTTCGCGACCGTCGGCATCGCGCCGATGACCATGCAGGAGTACCGGGAGCAGTACGAGATCCCCATTCCCCGCTTCTACCAGCGGCTGCTCGGCCGGATGCCCTCCGAGGCCGAGTGGCTGCTGCTGGACGACGCGTTCCACGACCGCTACCGGGAGCTGAGCGTGGCCTGCGGTCTGACCGACGGGGTCGTGGAGCTGCTGGACGACTGGCAGGCGGCCGGGCACAGCCAGTCGCTGCTGTCGATGTACGACCACGAGAGGCTGCTGCCGGTGGTCGATGCGTTCGGCCTGACCGGTCACTTCCTGCGGGTGGACGGCCGCAGCGGCCCGTCCGGCGGCCAGAAGGCGGAGCACCTGACCCGGCACCTGGCGGCGCTCGGCGCGCACGTCGACCCGGCCCGTACGGTGCTGATCGGCGATGCCGCGGACGACGCGCTGGCGGCGCTGAACGCGGGCGCCCAGGCCGTGCTGTACACCGGCGGCTCGCACACCCGGGAGAAGCTGGAGCCGGTCGGCGTCCCGGTGGTGGACAGTCTGGCGGAGGCGGTCGAGCTGGCCGGGCGGATGGCGGGCTGACCCCCGCGGCCGCCCGGGGCGTGGCGTGAACCACGTCCGCCGGTGGCGTGTCTGAGCGGGCGAACCGGCCCGCCGCTGGTCAGTCTGGATTGACGCCGGGCCGCTGTGGGCCGGGCCACCAGGACGAGCGGAGCCGCCATGCCCATCGACGCAGTCACCCAGGTCCCGGTCCCGGGGAACGAGCCGGTGCACGGCTACGCGCCCGGCAGCCCGGAGCGGGCCCGGCTGGTGCGCCGGCTGGACGAGCTGGCCGCCGAGCAGATCCCGCTGCCGATGACGATCGGCGGCGAGCAGCGGTTCGGCGGCGGTGAGCGGATCGACGTCGTCCAGCCGCACCACCACGCGGCCAAGCTCGGCGTGCTCGGCAACGCCACCCGGGAGGACGCCCGGGCGGCGGTGGACGCGGCACTGGCGGCCGGGCGGGAGTGGCGCTCGCTCTCCTTCGACGACCGCGCGGCGGTCTTCCTGCGCGCCGCCGACCTGCTGGCCGGGCCCTGGCGGGAGACGCTCAACGCGGCGACCATGCTGGGCCAGTCCAAGACGGTGCAGCAGGCCGAGATCGACTCCGCCTGCGAGCTGATCGACTTCTGGCGGTTCAACGTGGACTTCGCCCGCCGGATCCTGGCCGAGCAGCCGGTCTCCTCACCGGGGGTGTGGAACCGCACCGACCACCGCCCGCTGGAAGGTTTCGTCTACGCGATCACCCCGTTCAACTTCACCGCGATCGCCGGCAACCTGCCGACCGCGCCCGCGCTGATGGGCAACACCGTGGTCTGGAAGCCGGCGCCGACCCAGACACTGGCCGCCCACCACCTGATGCGGCTGCTGGAGGCGGCCGGCCTGCCGCCCGGGGTGATCAACCTGGTGACCGGCGACGGGCAGCAGCTCTCCGCGGTGGCGCTGGCCGACCCGGCCCTGGCCGGGCTGCACTTCACCGGCTCCACCGCCACCTTCCAGTCGCTCTGGCAGACCATCGGCGCCAACATCGGCGGCTACCGGACGTACCCGCGGATCGTCGGCGAGACCGGCGGCAAGGACTTCCTGCTCGCCCACCGCTCGGCCGACCCGGAGATCCTGAAGACCGCCCTGATCCGCGGCGCCTTCGAGTACCAGGGCCAGAAGTGCTCGGCGCTCTCCCGCGCGTACCTGCCGCGCAGCCTCTGGCAGAAGATCAAGGACGACTTCCTGGCCGAGGTGGACGCACTGGCCGTCGGCGACGTCACCGACCTCTCCAACTTCATGGGCGCGCTGATCGACCGCCGGGCCTTCGAGAAGAACCGCGACGCGATCGAGCGGGCCAAGAGCGACCCGACGGTGGAGCTGGCGGCCGGCGGCCAGTACGACGACGCGATCGGCTGGTTCGTCCGCCCGACCGTGCTGGTCTCCTCCGACCACCGCAACGAGATGTTCCGGACCGAGTACTTCGGCCCGATCCTGGCCGTCCACGTCTACGAGGACGCCCGCTGGGACGACGTGCTCGGGCGGGTCGACTCCGGCGCGCCGTACGGCCTGACCGGGGCGGTGATCGCCCAGGACCGCTACGCCATCGCCCGCGCGGTGGAGGAGCTGCGGTTCGCGGCGGGCAACTTCTACATCAACGACAAGCCGACCGGCGCGGTGGTCGGCCAGCAGCCGTTCGGCGGCGGCCGGGCGTCCGGCACCAACGACAAGGCGGGCGCCGCGCAGAACCTGCTGCGCTGGACGTCGGCCCGGTCGATCAAGGAGACCTTCGTCCCGCCGACCGCGTACGGCTACCCGCACATGGGCTCAGCGTGAACCCAGTACGGCCGTGGGTGAACGCATTCCAGCTGATGGCGAACATGACGGGCCGGATTGGACATGGTGTCCAGGACGGAGGGATCTTCCTGCAGGATTGTGCCTCCCTGTCCCCTGACACCTTCAAATCCTCCCGTTAGGCTGGCTGGCGTCGTCGGGTGCTGCAGGCCGAACGTCTCGTCCTACCCGCTGCAGAGGTGTTTCATGCGTGCCATGGAAGCCTTTCAGTCGGTCGGTGCGGCAGGATTGCGGTGGACCCGGCGGTGCACATCCACACACCACCGAGTCACGCAACGGCGCGCGACAGGAGCCAAGAAGTCATGCAGACCAAGCTGGACGCAGCCAAGGCCGAACTGCTCACGAAGGCAGCAGCAGCCGCTGAGAACAGCCAGGTGGGGGGAGCGGCGCCGGGGGAGGGCCTGAGCAACGGCGCTCTGTCCGCGTACCTGCACCACTACTACCTGCACACCGCGGCCGAGGACCTGGTCTACCGCGACCCGGTCGACGTGTACGGCGCGGCCGCCTCGCACTACCGGCTCGGGCTCAAGCGCCCGCAGGGCACCGCCGAGGTGCGGGTGCACACCCCCTCGGTGGAGGAGAACGGCTGGTCCTGCGGCCACACCGTGGTCGAGGTCGTCACCGACGACATGCCGTTCCTGGTCGACTCGGTCACCAACGAGCTGTCCCGCCAGGACCGCGCGATCCACATCGTGATCCACCCCCAGCTGGTCGTCCGCCGTGACATCACCGGCAAGCTGCTGGAGATCCTGGACATCGACGCCTGCGCCCGCAGCCAGGCCGCCGGTGCCGAGTGGCCCGCCGACGCCGTGGTCGAGTCGTGGATGCACATCGAGATCGACCGCGAGACCGACCGCGAGGACCTCCGCGCGATCGAGTCCGACCTGCGCCGCGTGCTCGGCGACGTCCGCGAGGTCGTCGAGGACTGGTCGAAGATGCGTGACTCCGCGCTCCGGCTCGCCGACGAGCTCGCCGAGGAGCCCCCGGCCCACCTGCCCGAGCAGGAGGTCGGCGAGGCCTGGGAGCTGATGCGCTGGCTCGCCGACGACCACTTCACCTTCCTCGGCTACCGCGAGTACGACCTGGTCGAGCACGAGGGCGAGGAGGTCCTGAAGGCCGTCGCCGGCACCGGCCTCGGCATCCTGCGCTCCGACCCGATCAGCCACGACGACGACCACCACCCGGTGAGCGAGGCCTTCGGCCGGCTCTCCGCGCCGGTCCGCGCCAAGGCGCACGAGAAGAAGCTGCTCGTCCTCACCAAGGCCAACAGCCGCGCCACCGTGCACCGCCCGGCCTACCTCGACTACGTCGGCGTGAAGAAGTTCGACGCCAACGGCGAGGTCATCGGCGAGCGCCGCTTCCTCGGCCTCTTCTCGGCCGCCGCCTACACCGAGTCGGTCAGTCGCATCCCGGTCGTCCGCCGCAAGGTCCAGGACGTCATCGCCAGCTCCGGCTTCTCCACCGAGAGCCACGACGGCCGCGACCTGCTGCAGATCCTGGAGACCTTCCCCCGGGACGAGATCTTCCAGACCCCGGCCGCCGAGCTGCTCCAGATCGCCACCAGCGTGCTCTACCTGCAGGAGCGCCGCCGGCTGCGGCTGTTCCTGCGCCAGGACGAGTACGGGCGCTACTTCTCCGCGCTGGTCTACCTGCCGCGCGACCGCTACACCACCCGCATCAGGCTGCGCCTGATGGACATCCTGATGCAGGAGCTCAACGGCGCCTCGATCGACTACACGGTCTGGTCGACGGAGTCCGTGCTGACCCGTCTGCACTTCGTCGTCCGGGTCACCCCCGGCAGCGAGCTTCCGCACCTGACCGACGCCGAGATCGAGCGGATCGAGGGCAAGCTCGCCGAGGCCGCCCGGTTCTGGATGGACGGCTTCAACGACCAGCTGCACCTGGAGCTGGGCGAGGAGCGGGCCGCCGAGCTGTCCCGCAAGTACGCCAACGCCTTCCCGGACGGCTACCGCGCCGACTTCACCGCGCGCACCGCCGTCGCCGACCTCAAGCAGATCGAGTCGCTGCACGGCGAGGGCGACTTCCGCCTCAACCTGTACCAGCCGGTCGGCGCGGGCGACGACGAGCGCCGCTTCAAGATCTACCGGGTCGGCGGCCCGATCTCGCTCACCGAGGTCCTGCCGGTCCTGCAGCGCCTGGGCGTCGAGGTGCTCGACGAGCACCCGTACGCGCTGACCCGCTCGGACCACACCACCGCCTGGGTGTACGACTTCGGCCTGCGGCTGCGCGAGGCCGTCGAGCTGACCGACGAGGCGCGCGACCGCTTCCAGGAGACGTTCGCCGCCACCTGGACCGGCCGGGCCGAGAACGACGGCTTCAACGAGCTGGTGCTGACCGCCGGGCTGACCTGGCGCCAGACGATGATGCTCCGCGCGTACGCCAAGTACCTGCGCCAGGCGGGCTCCACGTTCTCCCAGGACTACATGGAGGACGCGCTCCGCAACAACACCCACACCACCCGCCTGCTGGTCAACCTCTTCGAGGCCCGGCTGAGCCCCAGCCACCAGCAGGGCTCCGCCGAGCTGACCGAGGGCATCGTGGAGGAGCTCTCCGGCGCGCTGGACGAGGTCGTCTCGCTGGACGAGGACCGCATCCTGCGCTCCTTCCTGCACCTCATCAAGGCCACCCTGCGGACCAACTTCTTCCAGCACGACGGCACCGGCGAGTGGCACTCCTACGTGTCGATGAAGTTCGACCCGAAGGCCATCCCGGACCTTCCGGCCCCGCGCCCGGCGTTCGAGATCTGGGTGTACTCGCCGCAGGTCGAGGGCGTGCACCTGCGCTTCGGCAAGGTCGCCCGCGGTGGTCTGCGCTGGTCCGACCGGCGTGAGGACTTCCGGACCGAGATCCTCGGCCTGGTCAAGGCGCAGATGGTGAAGAACACCGTCATCGTGCCGGTCGGTGCCAAGGGCGGCTTCGTCGCCAAGCAGCTGCCGGACCCGTCGGTGGACCGGGACGCCTGGCTGGCCGAGGGCATCTCGTCCTACAAGACGTTCATCTCGGCGCTGCTCGACATCACCGACAACCTGGTCGGCGGCGCGGTCGTGCACCCGGCCGACGTGGTCCGCCACGACGAGGACGACACCTACCTGGTCGTCGCCGCCGACAAGGGCACCGCGACCTTCTCCGACATCGCCAACGGTGTCGCCGAGTCGTACGGCTTCTGGCTGGGCGACGCGTTCGCCTCCGGCGGCTCGGCCGGCTACGACCACAAGGGCATGGGCATCACCGCCCGCGGCGCCTGGGAGTCGGTCAAGCGCAACTTCCGCGAGCTGGGCCACGACACCCAGACCCAGGACTTCACCGTCGTCGGCATCGGCGACATGTCCGGTGACGTCTTCGGCAACGGCATGCTGCTCAGCGAGCACATCCGCCTGGTCGCCGCCTTCGACCACCGGCACATCTTCCTCGACCCCAACCCGGACGCGGCCGCCTCGTACGCCGAGCGCCGCCGCCTCTTCGAGCTGCCCCGCAGCTCCTGGGACGACTACGACAAGTCGCTGATCTCGGCGGGCGGCGGCGTCTTCCCGCGCAGCGCCAAGTCGATCCAGCTCAGCCCGCAGGTCCGGGCCGTGCTCGGCATCGAGGAGCCCCGGCTCACCCCGGCCGAGCTGATGAAGGCCGTCCTTCAGGCGCCCGTCGACCTGTTCTGGAACGGCGGCATCGGCACCTACATCAAGGCCTCGGCCGAGACCAACGCCGAGGTCGGCGACAAGGCCAACGACGCCATCCGGGTCAACGGCGAGCAGGTCCGGGCCCGGGTCATCGGCGAGGGCGGCAACCTCGGCTGCACCCAGCTCGGCCGCATCGAGTACGCGGCCACCGGCGGTCCCGAGGCCCCTTCGGTCGGTCAGGGGGGCGGCGGCTGGATCAACACCGACGCCATCGACAACTCGGCCGGCGTGGACACCTCGGACCACGAGGTCAACATCAAGATCCTGCTCAACCAGGTCGTCGCCGACGGCGACATGACGGTCAAGCAGCGCAACGCCCTGCTGGCCGAGATGACCGACGAGGTCGGCCACCTGGTGCTGCGCAACAACTACGCGCAGAACGTGGTGCTGGCCAACGCGGTCGCCCAGGCCGTCAGCATGGTCAACGTCCACTCCCGGATGATCAACCGCCTGGAGCGCGACGGCCGGCTCGACCGGGCGCTGGAGTTCCTGCCCACCGAGCGGCAGATCCGCGAGCGCCAGCAGAACGGCCGCGGCCTCTCCCAGCCCGAGCTGTCGGTGCTGCTCGCCTACACCAAGATCACGCTGGCCGACGAGCTGCTCGCCACCGAGCTGCCCGACGACCCGTTCTTCCGCACCGCGCTGCACGAGTACTTCCCGAGCGCGCTGCGGGCCAAGTTCGCCGACGCGATCGACAACCACGCTCTGCGCCGCGAGATCATCACCACGCTGATCGTCAACGACACGATCAACCGCGGTGGCTGCACCTTCGCCTTCCGGCTGAAGGAGGAGACCGGCGCCACGTACGAGGAGATCGCCCGGACGCACACCGCCGCGCGGGCCGTCTTCGGCCTGGAGGAGATCTGGTCCGAGATCGAGGCCCTGGACAACCAGGTCCCCGCCCGCGCCCAGACCAAGATGCGGCTGCACTCGCGCCGGCTCGTCGAGCGTGCCACCCGGTGGATGCTCAACAACCGCCGCCAGCCGCTCGACATCGCCGCCACCATCGAGTTCTTCCACGACCGGGTCAACCAGGTCTGGGGCTCGCTGCCCAAGCCGCTGCGCGGTGAGGACCTGGCCTGGTTCGAGTCGGTCTACGACGAGCTGGCCGCCGCCGGTGTCCCGGAGGCCCTGGCCAACCGGATCGCGGGTCTCTCCTCGACCTTCCCGACCCTGGACATCACCGAGGTCGCGGACCGGTCCGGCAAGGACGTCGCCGAGGTCGCCGAGCTGTACTACGACCTCGCCGACCGCCTCCAGATCACCCACCTGCTCGACCGCATCATCGAGCTGCCGCGCATCGACCGCTGGTCGTCGATGGCCCGCGCCGCCATCCGCGAGGACCTCTTCGCGGCCCACGCGGCCCTGACCGCCGACATCCTGGCCTGCGGCCCCGAGGGCGCCACCCCCGAGGAGCGGTACACCGCGTGGGCGGACCTCAACGCCACCCTGCTGAACCGGGCCAAGAGCACGCTCGACGACATAAGGGGTTCGGACAACTACGAGCTGTCCAGCCTGTCGGTGGCCATGCGCGTCATCCGCACCCTGCTCCGCACGGGGTCGATGCGCTGACGGCCCGGGCAGCCTGAGTTCCGGTCAGATGGGGCGGGACCGCGTCACCCGACGCGGTCCCGCCCTATTCTGTTGCTCCGTCTGAAGGGGAGCCCGTGGACGACCTGGACATCGAGTACGACCTGGAGTGGGAGCAGCTGCCGGAGCCGGCGGCCGCCGCCCGCGCACGCTTCGAGACCTGTGTGGAACGGCTCCCCGAATGCCCGCACACACCGGACTGCCGGGAGGAGTACGAAGCGCTCGTGCCCGACTACCGGATGACCCTCGACGACCACCAGATGGGCGTCTGCCGTGAGGGCATGCGTCGCACCCGGATGAGCTACGAGGCCGACGAACCGGACTTCCCCGACTGGCCGTTCGCCGGCATGGCCGACTGGTACGCCGCACCCCAGGGCGTCCGGGACGCCCACAACGCCGCGGACCGCGCCGCCCAGGCCCACCGCGTCTTCGGCATGGCGGGGATACCCGAGTTCAAGATGACGGAGAGCGGCCCCTGGCTGGTCGGCTCGGAGGAGATCACCGAAGCCCTGGCCCGCTACGCCACCGCGCCCGCCGCCGTCCGCCGCGAGCTGGAGGCCGGCCCGGTCTGGCCGCTCTGGCTCGACTGGCTCCAGGAGACGGCCCGGCACGGCGGCTTCCGGGTGGACTGACCCTTCCGCCCGGACTGACCCTCCGGGTGGACGGACCGTTCGGGCGGTCCGGACTTCCGGGCGGTCCGACCCCCCCCTCGCAGGGCCGGGTGCCGGATGCGGGTCGCGGATCCGGCTTCGGTACGGTGGCCTGCGGAAACAGGGGGGATGATCATCATGGGAACGACGCGCACCGGGCGTCTGGCGGTGACCGTACTGACCGCCGCGCTCGTCGTGACCGGCGCGGCGGCCTGCGACAACAGGACCAAGACCGACGCCGCCGAAGCGGCCACCGCCGTGAGCCCGCCGCCGGAGCCGTTCGGCGCGGGCGGCTACAAGGGGCTGAAGCCCGGTATGACCAAGGAGGCGGCGCTGGCCACCGGCGCCCTGGAAGCGGCCCCGGTGTCGCTGCTCAACGGCTGCACCGACTTCGTCTACAAGGGCGGCCCGGCGCCGGACCCGGTCCGGATGGCGGCCGAGGCGGACGCCCGCGCCAAGTCCGACGCGCTGATGGCCAAGCTGGACGAGATCAAGGCCAAGAAGAAGCCGACGGAGACGCTGCCGCCGGGCGCGTCGCTGAAGGAGATGCAGGAGTACTACAAGCGCCAGGCGGCCCGGCTCGACCAGGACGCCGCCGACATGAAGGAGGTCGCCCGGCTCTCCGAGGAGTCGAAGGTCCTCGGCACGGCGCGCGACACGCGGGACAAGACCTTCCTGACCACCGGCCGGGTCGGCTTCGGCACCGAGGGCCTGCGCGAACTCGTCGCCCCGGCCGGGACGAGGACCGCCGAGGGCATCGGCGCCGGCTCGACGCTGGACGAGCTCAAGCAGGCCTACGACGGGAAGGGTCTCCAGCCCGCCAAGGAGGGGACCGGCAAGTACGAGATGCCGGCCGAGGGCCGCCAGGGCAGCGAGGGCTGGATGTACGAGTTCACCATGGACGGTGCGAAGGTCGCCGGCCTCGCCCTGGTCAAACGCGGCACGTTCTGCTCCTGAGCATCCGGAAGCCGTGCGGGGACGCGGCCGAGCGGCGGACGGCGGACGGCGCCGGCCGGTGAGATCCGGCCGGGGCCATCGGTCCGCCCTGGGGCTACCGCCCGGCGGCCCGCTGCAGGGCGCTGGCCAGCAGGGCGAGGTCGGTCGGCCCGTTGCCCAGTTCGCGGACCGGGCGGCGGGCGGGCGGGGCGCCGAGCTGGAGCGGGTCTATGGCGACGACGGTGGGCCGCAGGGTCGCGGTGCGCGGGATGCGGCCGCTGATCCGGGCGGTCTGGAAGGCGGTGACGCCGCCGTCGGGCAGCCGCAGGTAGCCGCGGCCCGGGGTGTCCTCGGCGAGCGCGGCCGCGTCGCCGAGATGGATGAGCAGGTCGGAGTCGGCCGGGTCGTCGGTGCGCAGGGCGATCCGGAGCAGGGCGGCCTCGTCGACCTCGGTGCCGGCGCTCTCCTCCGGGCGGCCGGTGGCGACGGCGAGGTGCACGCCGAGCGGGCCGCCGCGGCGGGCGACCGCGGCCAGTGCCCGGGCGAGCGGGCGGCCGGCCGGGGAGGTGGGGGCGAGCAGGGCGTCGTAGTCGTCCACCACGACGACCAGCCGGGCCGGTACCGGTGCGGCGGCGGGGGCCGGCCGGGGGGAGTCGCCGCTGCGGGGCTGGATGATCCGGGGGACGGGTGCGGCGCCGGCCGCCCCGACCGCGGCGGGCACCGGGACGGCCGGGCGGTCGTCCCCCTCCAGGCCCCGTTCCGCGTCCAGGCCCCGTTCCCCGTCGAGGATGCGGGCCGCGTGCCAGGAGGCGAAGTCCAGCCCGTCGAAGAGCCGCTCGCGCAGGGCGAGTTCGTCCTCCAGCGACTCCGCGGCGAGCAGCGCGGCACGCGGGTCGGTGGCGGCGTTCAGATGGCCGGTGACGTGCGGCAGCTCGGTACAGCCGTCCAGGCCGTCCTCCGACGCCCGGCCCTCGATGATCGTGACGGCCAGCCGCTCGGGCCGTTCGGAGACGGCGAGCGAGGCGACCAGGGTGCGCAGCAGCTCGGTCTTGCCGGAGCCGCGCGCGCCGCCGATGAGCAGGTGCGGGCCGCCCGGGTCGGGGGAGGGGAGGGTGAGCTCGGGGTCGGCCAGGTCGAGGGTGCAGAGCTCGTCCCGGGTGGTGCCGAGCAGGGCCGTGGCGGCGCCGATGCCGCCGGCGTGGGCCGCCCAGCGGGCGGAGAGCTTGGCGGGGGTGACGGTGTCGAGCTGGAGCAGGTCGAGCAGGCGCAGCGCGTCGGGCAGCGGGCCCCGGGCGGCCGGGACGGCCTCGCGCAGCGGGGCGAGGACGCGGGCCAGCCGCTCGGCCCAGGTGTCGGAGACGGCGTCCAGCGAGACCTCGTGCAGGGTCTCGCGGCCGCGCGCGACGGGCCGGTCGAGGGAGAGCTGGGTGCCGACCTCGCCGGTGATCAGGGCGGTGGCGCCGAGCCCGCGCGGCAGCAGTTCGGGCTGCTCGGCGAGGCAGACCGGGAAGATGCCGACGGCCGGGCCCTGGCGCAGCAGCAGGTCGAGCGCCTGCCGGGCGGCCTCGGTGGCCGGGCGGCCGTCGACCACGACGACGGTGGCGGGGTGGCCGCCGAGGCCGGTCGGGCCGCTGAGCCGTGCGGTGAGCTCGGTGAGGCGGGCGGTGGCCTGGTCGTCGTCGAGCCCGATCAGCAGCCGGCAGTCCTGGCCGTCGGCGGGGCGCAGGTGCGGCAGCCAGAGTGCCCAGGCCCACGTGTCGGCGCGGTCCTGTGCCGGCCGGGCGGGGTCGGCGTCGACCACGACGAGGCTGAGGCCGGTGGGCGGGTGCAGGGCGGCGAGCTGGGCGACGACGGCGCGGGTGAGGGCGTCGAGGCGTTCGCGCGGGCCGCTGAGGCCGAGGCTGCCGGCGGTCTGGAGGTCGAGGGTGACGGGGACGGCGGGCAGGAGGGTGCCGGGGGTGGTGCCGGGGCCGCCCGGCCGGTCGGCGGTGCCGAGGCGCAGGGTGAGCGCGTCGGGGTGGCCGGGGCCGCGCTCCCAGAGCCGGGGGCCGGGGCCGAGGGCGTTGAGCAGCAGGGCGGCGAGGTCGGGCCAGCGCTCGCGCTGGGCGGCGGCCTGGCGGGTGCGGACGGCGGCGTGGTGGCGCTCGGCGCTCTCCTGGCCGGGCGGCTCCGCGGCGGCGCGGCCGAGCCGGAGCGAGAGCAGGCCGCGGGTGCGGCCGGCGGCGGGCTCGGGTGCGGCGGGCGGTTCGACCACGGGGGGCGAGGGTCGCAGCGGGGCGGGCGGGGCGAGCTGGAGGTGGCCGTGGCCGTCGGGGAGCGCCGAGCGGGCGGGCGCCCCGGATCCGTCCCGGAGCTCCGGGGCCGCGACCTGGAGGGTGGACTCGCCGATCCGCAGCAGGCCGGTGCCGTCGAGCGGGACGGCCTCCTCGGCCGGTCCGGGCGGGACGATCCGGCCGTCCAGGGTGGTGCCGTTGGTGGAGCCGAGGTCGCGGACGGTGACCCGGCCGTCCTCGCCGAGGTGGAGGGCGAGGTGGAGCCGGGAGACGTCCGGGTCGTCGAGCGGGACGTCGGCCTCGCCGGAGCGGCCGACCCGGATCTCCCGGCCGTGCAGGCGGTGCACGCCGCCGGCGTCGGGGCCGCCGACCACCCGCAGTTCGGCGGCGCCGGGGCCGTCGTCGGGGTCGTCGGCGGTCGGGTCGGGCTCGTTGAGGCTGAGCACGGCGCCGTCGAGCAGCGGGGGGTGGCCGAGCAGGGTGTGCTCGTCCACCCGGTGCGCCCCGGCGTATAGGTGCACATGGGTGGCGGCCCGTGGGCCGCGCACGCCCACGGCGCCCGCAAGGGCGCCCGCGAGGGAGCCGAGCGCGGTGCCCACGGGCGCGGTGACCAGCACGTCCACGTAGGGGATGGCGGATCCGGCGGCTGCCGGTCCGCTGCGCGGTCGGAGGACGGTCAGCCGGATCTGCATCTCGCCCGCGGTCCCTTCTGCTGGTGCTGACGCCTGGTGCCGACGCTTGCTGCCCGGGCTGTGCTGCCTGCCCGCCGGCGCCTGGCGCCCTGCGGGCCGCCGCGACGGCATTGGGCCACAAGAGTGGCAAGTGTCATCCTGCCATCCGTCACCGACAGTCCGCGCACGGTACAGGATTTGACGATCTTGCGATCATCGCCATGGTGGGGGCGACGGGGAGTCAGGTCAACCGCCGCCCGCCCGGTCCCGGCCGCCGGTCCCCGGGACCCCCTCGAGGGATGTCCCGCAGAGCCGCGCCGAACCCCTCGCCGGTCGCCTCAAAAACGTGAACGGACACCGTTAGAGTGGCCGGAACACGGGCCCGGCAGGCTCACCGCACCGGCGGAGGAGCGCCCCGCGCGGGCGGCACGGCGAGGAGTGCGACAGGTGCGGCCAGTCGGCAGCAAGTATCTGCTTGAGGAGACCCTCGGACGAGGGGCCACCGGCACCGTCTGGCGCGGACGGGTGCGCCCGGACGTCGTGGTGCCCGGCACCGAGCCCGGCCGGCCGGTCGCGATCAAGGTGCTGCGCGAGGAGCTGGCGGCCGACCCGGACGTGGTGATGCGCTTCCTGCGCGAGCGCTCGCTGCTGCTGCGGCTGACCCACCCCAACATCGTCAAGGTCCGCGACCTCGTCGTCGAGGGCGAGCTGCTGGCCCTGGTGATGGACCTGGTCGAGGGCCCCGACCTGGCCCGCTACCTGCGCGGCAACGGCCCGTTCAGTCCGATCGCCGGCGCCCTGCTGATGGCCCAGGTCGCCGACGCGCTGGCGGCCAGCCACGCCGACGGCGTCGTCCACCGCGACCTCAAGCCGGCCAACGTGCTGCTCGCCTCCACCATGGTGGACGGCACCGAGCAGATGCACCCGATGCTGACCGACTTCGGCATCGCCCGGCTCGCCGACTCCCCGGGCATCACCCGCACCCACGAGTTCGTCGGTACCCCGGCCTACGTCGCGCCGGAGTCCGCCGAGGGCCGCCCGCAGACCTCCGCGGTGGACGTGTACGGCGCCGGCATCATGCTGTACGAGCTGGTCACCGGCCGGCAGCCGTTCCAGGGCGACGGCCCGCTGGCGATCCTCCAGGCGCACCTGGCCCAGGAGCCGCAGCGCCCGTCCACCATGCCGGACCCGCTCTGGACGGTGATCGAGCGCTGCCTGCGCAAGGACCCTGCGCAGCGGCCGAGCGCCGTCTCGCTGGCCCGCGCGCTGCGCGTGGTCGCCGCCGGGGTCGGGGTGCACGCCTCGCCGGTGGCGGTGGACGCGGCGCTCGCGGTCGGCGCGCTGCTGCTGCCGGACCCGCAGCCGGCCGCGGTGCCCCCCGCCGCTCCCGGCGGCGCACCCGCCGAGGACCGCACCCAGGTGCTCCCGGCCGGCCCGGACGTCCAGTCCGCCCAGCAGTACGACCCGGCCGCCGCGACCGCGGTGATGAGCACCCAGCCGCCGCCGGCCGCCCCGTACGGCGCGGGGGACCGCACCCAGCTGATGCCGCCCACGGCCTCGCCGCCCGTCCCGCCCGGGCCGCCGCAGCCGGAGGCGCCGCACCCGTGGCAGACCCAGCTGCGCGCCGCCCGGGACCGCAACCAGCAGACCGAGATCGGCTACTTCGACCCGGAGGACTTCGACGCCCCGCCGGTCGCCCCGCCGCCCTTCCAGGCCGGGCAGGGGGGCCACGCCGGCGGCCGCCCGCAGGGTCCGCAGGGCTACCCGCAGCAGGCGCCGGGCGGCTACCGGCAGGCCCCGCCGCCCGGGTACGCCCAGCGCCCGCCGGTGGCCCCGCCGCCCTACCAGGCCGGGCAGGGCGGTCAGCCGGCCCCCGGCGGCTACAACCAGCCCCCGCAGCACGGCCGCCCGCCGCAGGGCTACCAGCCCCCGCAGCCGTACCGGCAGCCGCAGGGCCGCCCGCAGCAGCCGCCGGCCGGACCGCCGCAGGGCTACCAGGCCGCGCCGCCGCAGTCCGCTCCGCCCGCCGCGCCGCGCCGGGCCGAGCCGCCGGCGCCGCAGCACCGCGAGCCCCCGCAGCGCCGGGAGGCGCCGCCGCAGCCCGCCCGCCGGGAGCCGGAGCCCCGGGAGCCGCGCCGGCGCAGCCGCAACCGGATGTACATCCCGGGCCTCGGCTGCCTGAAGGGCTGCCTGATGGTCCTGCTGGTGCTGGCCGTGGCCGCGGTGGCGCTGTGGAACTTCACGCCGCTGCCGCAGTACTGGGCCAACGTCCAGGACTGGTTCAACAGCGCGAGCGACTGGGTGAGCAGCTTCCTCGACTCGAACAAGTGACGGCCCGGGCCCGGAACGGACTCCAGGCGCCGGGCCTGGCAGCGACATTGACGCTTTGTCGATAATTCGCAATATTTCTCGGCCGCCAGTGCCCGACGGACCCCCTCAGGCGGCCCGCGGAGGGGGTCCGGGCGCGTAGGTTGGTCGCTGTTGTCCCGCCCCACCGAGCGCACCGGACCCCCGGCGCGCTCCCGCCGCCCACGGAGCAGCATTGGCACGCAAGATCGGCAGCCGCTACACCGTCCACCAGGTGATCGGCCGGGGCTCGGCCGGGACGGTCTGGCTCGGCGAGGGGCCGGACGGCCCGGTGGCGGTCAAGCTGCTGCGCGAGGACCTCGCCGCCGACCAGGTGCTGGTCGGCCGCTTCGTCCAGGAACGCGCCGCGCTGACCAGCCTCGACCACCCCCGGGTGGTCGGCGTGCGCGACATGGTCGTCGACGGGAGCGACCTCGCGCTGGTCATGGAGCTGGTCCAGGGCACCGACCTGCGCTCCCGGCTGGAACGCGACGGCGCACTCGCCCCGCAGACCGCCGTCTCGGTCATCGCGGACGTCGCCGACGGCCTGGCCGCCGCGCACGCCGCCGGGATCGTCCACCGCGACGTCAAGCCCGAGAACGTCCTGCTCGACCTCGCCGCCGCCCCCGGCCCCGGCGGTGCCCCGCGCGCCAAGCTGACCGACTTCGGCGTGGCCCGTCTGGTCGACGCCCCCCGCCGGACCCGCGCCACCCGGATCATCGGCACCCCCGACTACCTCGCCCCCGAGATCATCGAGGGTCTGGAGCCGCGCGCGGCCGTCGACATCTACGCCCTCGCCACCGTGCTCTACGAGCTGCTGGCCGGCTCCACCCCGTTCGGCGGCGGCCACACCGGCGCGGTGCTGCGCCGCCACGTCACCGAGCAGGTGCCGCCGATCCCCGGCCTGCCGGACGGCCTCTGGCGGATCATCTCCGAGTGCCTGGCCAAGGCCCCGGCCTCCCGGCTGCGCGCCGCCGAGCTGGCCGCGCGGCTGCGCGAGCAGCTGCCCGCACTGGCCGGGCTCCCGGTGCTGGCCGTCCCGCAGCAGGGCCGGCCCCCCGCCGAGGAGCTGCTGACCCCCGGCGAGGCCGTCTACGCCGAGGTGGACGCCGGCCCCGGCACCCACAAGCGCCGCCGCGGCCCGGCCGTCCCGCTGGTGCCGGGCGTCGCGCCGGACTCCACCCGGGACACCCACACCAGCCTGCGCCGCCCCTCCGCCCAGGAGCTGGCCTCCTACGCGGCCGAGTCCCGGGCCCAGCGCACCGCCCCCACGGCCCACCGCCGGGACCGCCAGGCGCTGCTGCGCCGCCGCCGGGTGCTGGCCGTCCTGCTGGCCACGGTCCTGCTGCTGGCCGGTGCGGCCGCCGCCTGGACGGCCTTCGCCGCCACCGCCCCCGACGCCGGGAAGGCGCCCCGCCCGGTGGTCCGCTCCGCACCGCAGCGGGCCCCGTAGGGGACGGCGGGCACCCGGTCGGGGAGCCGGAGGCGCCCGGTGTCGCCAGGAGCCCCCCCGGGGGCATTACCCTGGGTGCGTGGCAGCCGTCGATCCTTCCGAAGAGCTCAAGAACCTCGAATCGACCATGGGGTCGATCGAGGCCGTCCTCGACCTGGACAAGATCCGGGCCGACATCGCGCGTCTGGAGGAGGAGGCAGCCGCCCCCGACCTGTGGGACGACCTCGCGAACGCGCAGAAGGTGACCAGCCGGCTCTCCTTCCTCCAGGGCGAGCTGCGCCGGGTCGAGAGCCTGCGCAGCCGCATCGACGACCTCGCGGTCCTCTTCGAGCTCGCCGAGGCCGAGGACGACGCGGACACCCGCGTGGAGGCCGAGAACGAGCTGGGCGCCGTCAAGAAGGCGGTCGAGGAGCTGGAGGTCCGTACGCTCCTCTCCGGCGAGTACGACGCCCGCGAGGCGCTGATCAACATCCGCGCCGAGGCCGGTGGCGTGGACGCCGCCGACTTCGCCGAGCAGCTGATGCGCATGTACCTGCGCTGGGCCGAGCGGCACGGGTACCCGACCGAGGTGTACGACACCTCGTACGCGGAGGAGGCCGGCATCAAGTCCGCGACCTTCACCGTCAAGGCCCCGTACGCCTACGGCACGCTCTCGGTCGAGCAGGGCACCCACCGGCTGGTGCGCATCTCGCCCTTCGACAACCAGGGCCGCCGGCAGACCTCCTTCGCCGGTGTCGAGGTGCTCCCGGTCGTCGAGCAGTCCGACCACGTCGACATCGACGAGTCCGAGCTGCGCATCGACGTGTACCGCGCCTCCGGCCCCGGCGGCCAGGGCGTCAACACCACCGACTCGGCGGTGCGCATCACGCACATCCCGACCGGTGTCGTGGTTTCCTGCCAGAACGAGCGCTCGCAGATCCAGAACAAGGCGTCCGCGATGAACGTCCTCCAGGCCAAGCTGCTGGAGCGGCGCCGCCAGGAGGAGCGGGCCGCGATGGACGCGCTCAAGGACAGCGGCAGCTCCTGGGGCAACCAGATGCGCTCCTACGTGCTGCACCCGTACCAGATGGTCAAGGACGTCCGGACCGAGTACGAGGTCGGCAACCCGCAGGGCGTGCTGGACGGCGACATCGACGGCTTCATCGAGGCGGGCATCCGCTGGAGGAAGCAGCGGGAAACCGCGAACCAGGCGTGAGGACTCCGGCCTCGACGGTCATCGAGCACGGCGTCGAGGCCGCCGCGCGGTAGGCAGTGACACGAAGAAGGCCCCGACGGTGATCCGTCGGGGCCTTCTCGTACGTCCGTCCCGTACGTCCGCCGGGATCAGGCCAGCGCCTGCCGGGCGATCAGCGCCACCGCGAGCAGCCCGGTCAGAAGGGCGAGCAGCATCGCGGGGGAGAGCGCGGCGAACGGCCCCTGCTGGTCCTGCAGACGGGCACGGTTGGCGCGGCACACCGGGCAGCGGCCATCGCTCACGCGGCCGTTGCAGTTGGCGCACACCAGATGGTCGCAGGTCATGCGATCTCCTCCTCGCTGCTACAGCCAACGCACCGGACGGGGCTTTGGTTCCTTTACTTGCCCTGTGCGGGGGAGCGGCCAACCTCGGCCGCCACCTCCACTCTGCCAGGTTCTGGCCGTTCCGGCCCCCGGGCTGTGAGATGCCTCCCAGTTTTCGGGGCATAACCGGTCATTCTCCCCCAGGATTCGGTTTCTGTCACGGGCTGCCCCTGCGGGCCGGCCGCCGCTTCGCGTATGGTCCCAAGCCGGGAGCGGCCCTTTCCGCTCCCGCCGCCCGCCCCCGGGCCGGGCGCCCGGGGTGGACCGACCGAGGACTGGCGCCGCCTAGGATGGCCTCCGTGATGCAGCCGTGATCAGATTCGACAACGTCTCCAAGACCTATCCCAAGCAGAACCGTCCCGCCCTGGACAACGTCTCGCTGGAGATCGAGAAGGGTGAGTTCGTCTTCCTGGTCGGCTCGTCCGGCTCGGGCAAGTCCACCTTCCTGCGCCTGTGCCTGCGCGAGGAGCGCCCCAGCACCGGCGAGGTGCACGTGCTGGGCAAGGACCTGGGCAAGCTGTCCAACTGGAAGGTGCCGCACATGCGCCGCCAGCTGGGCACCGTCTTCCAGGACTTCCGCCTGCTGCCCAACAAGACGGTCGCGCAGAACGTGGCCTTCGCCCTCGAAGTGATCGGCAAGCCCAAGAGCGCCATCAACAAGGTGGTCCCCGAGGTGCTGGACCTGGTCGGCCTCGGCGGCAAGGAGGACCGCATGCCGGGCGAGCTGTCCGGCGGTGAGCAGCAGCGCGTCGCGATCGCCCGGGCGTTCGTGAACCGGCCGATGCTGCTGATCGCGGACGAGCCCACCGGCAACCTCGACCCGCAGAACTCGGTCGGCATCATGAAGCTGCTCGACCGGATCAACCGCACCGGAACCACGGTGCTGATGGCCACCCACGACCAGGCCATCGTCGACCAGATGCGCAAGCGCGTCATCGAGCTCGACAAGGGGCTGCTGGTCCGCGACCAGGCCCGCGGCGTCTACGGGTACCAGCACTGACTCTCCGGCGCTGATCCCGTGGGCCCCCGGCCCGTCCCGCCCGACCAGCAGTACCGACCCTGGAGTTGTTACACGCATGCGCGCCCAGTTCGTCCTGTCGGAGATCGGTGTGGGTCTCCGCCGCAACCTGACGATGACCATCGCGGTCGTCGTCAGCGTCGCGCTCTCCCTCGCCCTCGCCGGTGCCTCCCTCCTGGTCCGTGACCAGGTCAACTCCATGAAGGGGTACTGGTACGACAAGGTCGAGGTGAGCATCTACTTCTGTACGAAGTCGGACGCCCGCAACTCGCCGCAGTGCCAGAACGGCGCGGCCACCGACCCGCAGATCGCCGACATCAAGTCCCAGCTGGACAAGATGGATTCGGTGGTGCAGTCCTCGACCTTCGAGAACTCCACCGAGGCGTACAAGCACTGGAAGGAGATGAACCCGGACAACCCGCTCATCTCCGTCCTCGGCCCGGAGGCCATCCCGCAGTCCTGGCGGGTGAAGCTCAAGGACCCGACCAAGTACGACGTCATCCAGAGCGCCTTCGCGGGCAAGCCGGGCGTCAAGTCGGTCGAGGACCAGCGGAAGATCCTGGAGAACCTCTTCGGCCTGCTGAACGGCCTGCAGACCGCGGCGTTCGTGATCATGGTGCTGATGCTGTTCGTCGCCCTGCTGCTGATCGTCAACACCGTCCGGGTGTCGGCGTACAGCAGGCGGCGCGAGACCGGCATCATGCGCCTGGTCGGTGCCTCGAACTTCTACGTCCAGATGCCCTTCATCGCCGAGGCCGCGTTCGCCGCGCTGCTCGGCGCGGTGATGGCCTCCGGACTGCTGCTCGGCGGGCACTTCTTCGTCCACAGCTGGCTGGCCGACCGGGTGCAGTTCATCCACTTCATCGGGCTCGGCTCGGTGCTGGCGGTGATACCGCTGCTCGTGGTGGTCGGTATGGGCATGGCCGGCATCGCCGCGTTCTTCACCCTCCGGAAGTACCTGAAGGTCTAGCACCGGCAAGGTCAGCACCGCCCCGCAGTGCCGACCCCGGTCCGGCCCCGGCGCTGCGACGGCCCCGGACGGCACTGCGCCGTCCGGGGCCGTCGGCGTTTCGCCGTCAGCCGTTCCGGCCCGCCGCGTCGCGCGCTGCGCCTACACTCCGATGCCATGCCAGAAACTCCGCGCAGGGCACGCCAGGCGGCCACCCTCAGCCTGGTGTTCGGCGCCGTGCTGCTGGCCGGCGCCGCGACCGGCGCCTGGGGCGACCCGAGCAGGCCGGCGCACCCGTCCGCGGACGCGGTCCCGGCGTCCGTGGCCACCGTCGCGGCCGGGCAGGACCCGGCCGGGACCGCGCTCTCCGAGCAGCAGGCCGAGCACCTGATCGGCGC
The DNA here is from genome assembly GCF_055579305.1 of Kitasatospora sp. NPDC032757. NCBI lineage: Bacteria > Bacillati > Actinomycetota > Actinomycetes > Kitasatosporales > Streptomycetaceae > Kitasatospora > Kitasatospora sp. NPDC032757. Next base: position 42,815 of record NZ_JBVINN010000024.1, read on the forward strand.
CAACGGCGACCGCTGGGGCGCCTACTACAGCGCGCAGGAGTACGCCGAGTTCAGCCAGGGCCTGGACGGCCGCTACCTCGGCGTGGGCCTCTCGGTCGGCCGCGGGCAGGACGGCGCCACCGCGGTCTCGCAGGTGCAGCCGGCCGGGCCGGCCGCCGAGGCCGGGATCGCCGCCGGTGACCGCCTGCTGCGGATCGGCCCGGACCAGGCCGACCACCTGCCGGTCACCGAGGTGGTCGCCCGGCTGCGCGGGCGCGAGGGGGAGCGGCAGGTCGGCTCCGAGGTCACCCTCGCCGTCCAGCGCGGCGACGGCGACATCCGCGAGGTCCGGCTGCACCGGGCCCTGCTGGACAGTCAGCAGGTCACGGTCGAGCACCTGGAGAAGGGCGTCGTGCGGATCACCGTGCGGGCCTTCACCAGCGGTGTGGCCGAGAAGGTGAGTGCCGCCCTGCGCGGCCCGCACGCCGGGGTGGTGCTGGACCTGCGCGGGAACTCCGGCGGGCTGGTCGAGGAGGCCGCCGGCACCGCCGCGGTCTTCCTGGACGGCGGCCCGGTCGGCTCCTACCAGGAGCGCGGCGGCACCCGCGAGCTGACCGCGCCGCCCGGCGGCGACCAGCGCACCCCGCTGGTGGTGCTGGTGGACGGCGGCACCATGAGCGCCGCCGAGCTGCTCACCGGCGCGCTCCAGGACCGCAGCCGGGCCGTCGTGGTGGGCGGCCGGACCTTCGGCAAGGGCACCGTCCAGCAGCCCAGCAGGCTCGCCGACGGCGCGGTGCTGGAGCTGACCGTCGGCCGCTACTACACCCCCGCCGGGCGCTCCCCGGAGGGCACCGGCCTGACCCCCGACGTGCCCGCGTCCGGCTCCGAGGACGCCGGCGAGCTGGCCCTGCGGGTCCTGGCGGGCCTCGGGACCCGCGCCTGACGCGCCAGGTGCTGACGCGTGCGTAAAGGGGCTGCTCGGCACCGGGCCGAGGTGCGAGAATGACGGCGCTATGGCAAAGGAAACCGGACAGAAGCTGATCGCGCAGAACAAGAAGGCGCGACACGAGTACACCATCCTCGACACCTACGAGTGCGGTCTCGTGCTCACCGGCACCGAGGTCAAGTCACTGCGCGAGGGGCGGGCCAACCTGGTCGACGGGTACGCCTACATCCAGAACCACGAGGCGTGGATCGACAACGTCTTCATCCCCGAGTACACCCAGGGGACGTGGACCAACCACGCCGCGCGGCGCAAGCGCAAGCTGCTGCTGCACAGGATGGAGATCCACAAGATCGAGGCCAAGGTCCGGGACGCCGGCCACACCCTGATCCCGCTCTCGCTGTACTTCAAGGACGGCCGGGTGAAGCTCGAACTCGCGCTCGCCATCGGCAAGAAGCTGTACGACAAGCGGCAGACGCTGCGCGAGAAGCAGGACACCCGCGAGACGGCCCGTGCGGTGGCGGCGGCGCGACGCCGTCAGGGCTGACACCCGGCGGCGCCGGCGTTAATCCGCTGGACCCCCGCTGGTCGCCTCGCGTAGTATGGCGCCAGCAACACGGACGGCAACCGTCCGAGCTGTTTCTCAACAAAACATGGGGATGATCGGTTTCGACAGGGGAAGTCGAAACAGGAGAAGCGAGCCGAGGAACGCGGCAATGATCTCGTTAACCATCTGTCGCAAAAAAATAATCGCCAACTCTAAGCGCGATTCCCAGCAGTTCGCTCTCGCTGCCTAATAACAGCTAAGAGTGCTTGGGTGTCAGACCGGGGAGTTCCCGACCCGGACCCTGGCATAATCTAGGGAACTCAACCGTCCACCCGGGCTGCGGGGGTGGATGGGAAATCAAACAGCAGCTGGGCCTGTTGGCGGCTTGTCCGCGTGACTGCCAGGGCCGAGAAACTCACAGCGGACTGCGCTCGGAGAAGTCCTGAATCCACTCCACTGGACCCGGGTTCGATTCCCGGCATCTCCACCACCCCATGTTGCACGGCGAAGGCCGCCCACCGCTCAGCGGAGGGCGGCCTTCGCGTTTCCCCGCCCCGCTGCGCCCCCGCTTCGCGTTTTTCCCCGTCCCGGTGCGGCACGGCGGAGCGGCGGGGGCGTAGGATCTTCCGTCCGCTCGTTTCCCAGAGCCGGACTCCCGCCGCTACCACCGAGGCCATGCAGAGCAATACGGACACCACCGCCGCCACCGACTCCGAGACCGTCCGCGAGCGCGAGATCGCCGGGGAGCAGCACCACCTCGACACGGTCTACCACCGCCTGGAGGAGAAGCTCGCCGAGGCCGAGTACATCCTGGAGGACGCCGCCAAGCGCGTGCAGGTCGGCACCCCCGGCGCGCTCGCCGAGCGGGACGCCCAGGTCTACCGGGCCGGCGCCCACCTCCAGCGGCTCAACAACGAGTTCGAGGACTTCCTCTTCGGCCGCATCGACCTCCAGCAGGCCGACGCGCCGGAGGAGCACGGCATCCCCTCCGACACCCCGCTCGACCCGGCCGACCCGGCCGTCGCCGAGACCCTGCACATCGGCCGGCTCGGGGTGCTGGACGCCGAGTACGGCCCGCTGGTGATCGACTGGCGGGCGCCGGCCGCCGCGCCGTTCTACCGGTCCACCCCGCTGGAGCCGGGCCGGGTCATCCGCCGCCGGGTGATCCGCTCCAAGGGCCGCAAGGTGATCGGCGTCGAGGACGACCTGCTCCGCCCCGACCTCACCCCCACCCTGGACGGCCGCGAGCTGGCGGTGGTCGGCGACGGTGCGCTGATGGCCTCGCTCGGCCGGGCCCGCAGCCACTCGATGCGCGACATCGTCTCGTCCATCCAGAAGGAGCAGGACGAGGTCATCCGCGCCGCCGCGGCCGGGGCCACCCTGGTCACCGGCGGCCCGGGCACGGGCAAGACCGCCGTCGCCCTTCACCGCGCCGCCTTCCTGCTCTACCAGGACCGCCGCCGCTACGCCGGGGGCATCCTGGTGGTCTCCCCGACCCCGCTGCTGGTCTCCTACACCGAGGGCGTGCTGCCCTCGCTCGGCGAGGAGGGGCAGGTCGCCGTCCGCGCGGTCGGCTCCCTGGTGGACGGCATCGAGGCGGGCACCTACGACACCCCGGAGGCGGCCCGGGTCAAGGGCTCGGCCCGGATGGTGCAGCTGCTGCGCAGGGCCGCCCGGGCGGCCCTGGAGCTGGGTGCGCCGCAGGAGCTGAAGGTGGTCGCCCGCGGCGAGGTGCTGCGGCTGGACGCGGGCCGGCTGAAGGCCGTGCGCGGCAACGTGATCGGTTCCGGCGGCACCCCGCTGAACCTGCTCCGCCCGCGTGCCCGCCGGCTGCTGCTGGACGCCCTGTGGCAGGAGGCGACCCGGCACCTGCCGAAGCCGGCCGACCACTACGCCCGCGAGCAGCGCCAGGAGGAGAAGGAGAGCTTCGACGATTACGTCTCGGACGAGGCGTCGTTCCTGGACTTCCTGGACGCCTGGTGGCCCGCGGTGACCCCGCGGCGGGTGCTCGGCACGCTGAAGCAGACCCGGCACACCAACCGGATCGCCCGGCGCGCCGTCACCCCGGAGGAGGCCCGGCTGCTGGCCGGCTCCTGGCGGCACCTGTCCGAGCGCGGCGAGGGCGAGCTGTCGGCGCACGACGTGGCGCTGGTGGACGAGCTCCAGGTACTGCTCGGCGAGGCGGTCCGCCCGAAGGTCCGCGAGGTGGACGCGGTGGACCTGCTGAGCGGCCTGGACGAGGTCACCACCTTCGCCGACCGCCACTCCAGACAGCGCGAGAGGGTGCCGGTCGAGCGCACCGAGTACGCCCACATCATCGTGGACGAGGCGCAGGACCTCACCCCGATGCAGTGGCGGATGATCGGCCGCCGGGCCCGGATGGCCACCTGGACGATCGTCGGCGACCCGGCGCAGTCCTCCTGGCCGTTCCCGCAGGAGGCGCAGGCCGCGCTGGACGAGGTGCTCTCCGGCAAGCCGCGCCGCCGCTACACGCTGACCGTCAACTACCGGAACCCGGCCGAGATCGCCGAGGTGGCGGCCAAGGTGCTGGCGCTGGCGGCGCCGGGAACGCCCTCGCCGAGCGCGGTGCGCCGGGTCGGCGTGGAGCCGCGGTTCGCGGCCGTCACGGACCCGTCGCCGGAGGCCTTCGGCGCGGCGGCCCGGGCGGAGCTGGAGCGGCTGCTGGCGGAGGTGGACGGCACCGTGGCGGTCGTCGTGCCGATGGACCGCCGGGCCGAGGCGGCCGGGTGGATCGCCGGCCTGGGCGAGCGGGCGGTGGCGCTGGGGAGCCTGGAGGCCAAGGGCCTGGAGTACGACGCGACCGTGGTGGCCGACCCGACCGGGATCGCCGGCGAGTCGGAGGCGGGCCTGAGGGTGCTGTACGTGGCGCTGACCCGGGCGACCCAGCGGCTGACCGTGCTCTCCGGCCCGGACGACCTGCCGGACGCGGACGGCGTCCCGGCGCTGCTGGACGGCTGACGGGCTGACCGCCCGTCACGACGGGCGGCACACGAAGAAGGCCCCTCACCGGTGGTGAGGGGCCTTCAGACGTTGATGACACCGACCCGCCATGCTCGCCTCGCGGCAAGTGGTCCCTCGAAGGGACGAAGGTTGGGCCCGGGGGCTTGGATCGAGCCGGTGTCCCGTCCAATGTAACGCATCGGCCCGCTGAGGCAAGAAGTTGTCGACTTCGCACACTCAATGAACATTATTTCTGGCTTCAGCCTGGTAGATGCGACGATCGAGGTCTAGCATGCGCAGGCGAAGGCCTTCAACAATATGTTGAAGCGACTGACCGGACGGAAGAAGGAACGTCGATGGCGACGGTGCCCAGTGTCTCCAACTCGATCACGGTGCGGCTGGAGGTCCCGGCCAGGGGCAACGCCGTCAGTGCGATCACCACGGCCGTCGAGTCCTCCGGCGGTTCGGTCACCGGGCTCGACGTCACCGCCTCCGGCCTGGAGGCGCTGCGGATCGACGTGACCGTCGCCGCGTCCTCCGTCGCCCACGGCGAGGAGATCGTCGAGAAGCTCCGCACGATCGACGGCGTGTCGATCGGCAAGGTCTCCGACCGTACCTTCCTGATGCACCTCGGTGGCAAGATCGAGATGTCCTCGAAGCTGCCGATCCGCAACCGTGACGACCTCAGCATGATCTACACCCCCGGTGTCGCGCGGGTCTGCATGGCGATCGCCGAGAACCCCGAGGACGCCCGCCGCCTCACCATCAAGCGCAACAGCGTCGCCGTGGTCACCGACGGCTCGGCGGTGCTGGGTCTGGGCAACATCGGCCCGGCGGCCGCGCTGCCGGTGATGGAGGGCAAGGCGGCCCTGTTCAAGCGCTTCGCGGGCATCGACGCCTGGCCGATCTGCCTGGACACCCAGGACACCGACGAGATCGTGGCCATCGTCAAGGCGATCGCCCCGGGCTTCGCCGGCATCAACCTGGAGGACATCTCCGCGCCGCGCTGCTTCGAGATCGAGGCCCGGCTGCGCGAGGCCCTCGACATCCCGGTCTTCCACGACGACCAGCACGGCACCGCGATCGTGGTGCTGGCGGCGCTGACCAACGCGCTCAAGGTGGTCGGCAAGGACATCTCCGAGATCCGCGTGGTGATGTCGGGCGCCGGCGCCGCCGGTACCGCGATCCTCAAGCTGCTGCTGGCGGCCGGCGTCGAGCACGCCACCGTCGCGGACGTGCGGGGCGTGGTCCACCAGGGCCGTGAGGACCTCAACGACTCGCTGCGCTGGATCGCCGAGCACACCAACCGCTCGGGCCGCACCGGCACCCTCAAGGAGGCCGTGGCGGGCGCCGACGTCTTCATCGGCGTCTCCGCCCCGAACGTGCTGGACGGCGACGACCTGGCCACCATGGCCGGGGACGCGATCGTCTTCGCGCTGGCCAACCCGGACCCGGAGGTCGACCCGGCGATCGCCCGGCAGACCGCCGCCGTGGTCGCCACCGGCCGCAGCGACTTCCCGAACCAGATCAACAACGTGCTGGTCTTCCCGGGCGTCTTCCGCGGCCTGCTGGACGCCCAGAGCCGGACGGTCAACACCGAGATGATGATCGCCGCCGCCCGTGCGCTGGCCACCACCGTCGCTGACGACGAGCTGAACGCCAACTACATCATCCCGAGCGTCTTCCACAAGGACGTCGCCAAGACGGTGGCCGCCGCCGTCCGTGACGCCGCGCTGGCCGGCCCGCAGGAGGACCGCGAGCCGTCCCGCCCGACCCCGGGCATCGTCGGCACCCTCGACACCGCGTCCTTCCCCTCCGTCAAGCTCTGACGGCGGCCCCGCGGCACGTGTCGCGGATCGGTCAAATGACCGATTACCGCGCTTACCCGCCCAAGCCCGCCCCGAACCCTTGCGACACAAGGGCGAGGGGCGTGTTTGGGCTTGTCGTGCCTAGGGCGTACGGTAGCCCTGCACGGGGCAGGCGTGTCCGACAAGTACGGAACGTCCCCCTGGTCTTCCGGCGTGTCGTCCCGACCGCCGCCCGCGCCCGGTCCGCCGGAGCCGACGGAGCATCACACCTCCGGCGGGCGGGCGTTGTTCGGGTGGCGCAGCCGGGGCCCGATTGGCTTTCTCGGGGCCGGTCGGGGCAGGATTCGTATCCGGGCAGGCAGGCGGGCCTTCGACGGTACCGGCGCCGCGGCACGGGGCACGAACCCGGCCCGCGACCACGCATTGCCTGAATGAGCACTGTGTGCGGACCTGCGGCCTATCCGGGTGCCCCCCGGAGGGAGCACCGATGGGCCCCCGCACACCGCAAGCGAACAGACCACAGGAGTACACATGAACCGCAGTGAGCTGGTGGCCGCGCTGTCCGAGCGCGCCGAGGTGACCCGCAAGGACGCCGACGCCGTTCTGGCCGCCTTCGCCGAGATCGTCGGCGAGGTCGTCGCCAAGGGCGACGAGAAGGTCACCATCCCCGGTTTCCTGACCTTCGAGCGCACCCACCGCGCTGCCCGCACCGCCCGCAACCCGCAGACCGGTGAGCCGATCCAGATCGCGGCCGGCTACAGCGCCAAGGTGAGCGCGGGCTCCAAGCTCAAGGAAGCCGCCAAGGGCGCCTGAGCAACCCCTTGAACGCCGAGAGGCCGGGTTCCCTTCGGGGAGCCCGGCCTCTCGCCGTGTGCGGGGCCGCCGGTCAGGCGGTGACCAGCCGCTCGCTGGGCAGCTCGACGTGGGCGCCGAGGTCGCGCAGCTTCTCCATGAAGTTCTCGTAGCCGCGGTTGATCAGGTCGATGCCGTGCACGGTCGAGGTGCCCTCGGCCGCCAGCGCCGCGATCAGGTACGAGAAGCCGCCGCGCAGGTCGGGGATGACCAGCTCGGCGCCCATCAGCTTGGACGGGCCGGAGACGACCGCGGAGTGCAGGAAGTTGCGGGCGCCGAAGCGGCACGGGGTGGCGCCCAGGCACTCGCGGTAGAGCTGGATGTGGGCGCCCATCTGGTTCAGCGCGCCGGTGAAGCCGAGCCGCGACTCGTACACCGTCTCGTGGACGATGGACAGGCCGGTCGCCTGGGTCAGTGCGACCACGAGCGGCTGCTGCCAGTCGGTCTGGAAGCCGGGGTGCACGTCGGTCTCCAGGGCGATCGCCTTGAGCTCGCCGCCGGGGTGCCAGAAGCGGATGCCCTCGTCGTCCACCTCGAAGGCGCCGCCGACCTTCCGGAAGGTGTTGAGGAAGGTCATCATCTCGAGCTGGCGGGCGCCGCGGACGTAGATGTCGCCCTTGGTGGCCAGCGCCGCGCAGGCCCAGGAGGCGGACTCCAGGCGGTCCGGCAGCGCGCGGTGGTTGTAGCCGGAGAGCTCGTCCACACCGGTGATCAGGATGGTGCGGTCGGTGCCCATGGTGATGATCGCGCCCATCTTCTGCAGGATGCAGATGAGGTCGACGATCTCCGGCTCGACGGCCGCGTTGCGCAGCTCGGTGACGCCCTCGCAGAGGACGGCGGTGAGCAGGACCTGCTCGGTGGCGCCGACCGACGGGTAGGGCAGCTCGATCCGGGTGCCGCGCAGGCGCTGCGGGGCGACGAGGTAGGTGCCCTGCGGGTGCTTCTCGATGGTGGCGCCGAACTGGCGGAGCACCTCGAAGTGGAAGTCGACCGGGCGGCCGCCGATGTCGCAGCCGCCGAGGCCGGGGATGAAGGCGTGGCCGAGGCGGTGCAGCAGCGGGCCGCAGAACAGGATCGGGATCCGCGAGGAGCCGGCGTGCGCGTCGATGTCGGCGACGTTGGCGCTCTCCACGTGGGACGGGTCGAGGATCAGCTCGCCGTCCTCGTCACCGGTGCGCACCGTCACGCCGTGCAGCTGGAGCAGGCCGCGGACCACCTTGACGTCGCGGATGTCCGGGACGTTGCGCAGTCTGCTGGGTCCCTGCCCGAGCAGGGCGGCGACCATGGCCTTGGGGACCAGGTTCTTCGCACCACGGACGCGGATCTCGCCTTCGAGCGGGTTTCCGCCGTGGACCAGCAGGACGTCGTCGGTCATCGTTCTCGCAATCCGGGGTGCCAGAGGAGTGGGTGTGGCTCCAGGAGGGGAGCCGGCGGTGGACCGGTCGTACGGGCGCGTTCGGGCCCCCGGCGTGACCGAGTCGGCACCGTATAAGGGCGTCCACCATCAGTAGATGGTAGTGGGCGTCCCGGTGGTTCCCGTGAGCCTCTCCCGTGATGGTGCTCTCTCGGGGTGGTGTCGCGCCCGCCGGTGCGTCCGTACGGGTGTTCGTGCGGCGCGGTGGTGGCCGTCACGGGGCCTTCGTGTTGCGGTGTCCGCCCCCGGGGGTTCTGCGGGATCATGTGAGGCATGACGGCGGCCCATTCGCACGGAGACCGGTCCCACACCGGCCGTTTGCTCGTCGCGACCCCCGTGCTCACCGACCCGAACTTCGCGCGGGCGGTGGTGCTCCTCCTCGACCACGACGCCGAGGGGGCGCTCGGCGTCGTGCTGAACAGACCGACGCCGGTCGAGGTGGGCAGTGTGCTGGACGGCTGGGGCGGACTGGTCGGGCCGCCGGCCGTGGTGTTCCAGGGCGGGCCGGTGGCCCTGGACTCGGCGCTCGGGCTGGCGGTGGCGCCGGGGGAGCCCGGCTCCGTCGAGCCGCTCGGCTGGCGGCGGGTGCACGGCGCGATCGGCCTGGTGGACCTGGAGGCGCCGCCCGAGGTGCTGGCCGGGGAGCTGGGCGGCCTGCGGATCTTCGCCGGGTACGCGGGCTGGTCGCCGGGCCAGCTGGAGGCGGAGGTCTCCTCCGGGGCCTGGTACCTGGTGGACTGCGAGCCTGGCGACATCTCCAGCCCGGAGCCGGAGCGGCTCTGGCGCGCGGTGCTGCGCCGCCAGCGCGGCCCGCTGGCGCTGCTCGCGACGTACCCGGACGACCCCTCGCTGAACTGACGTGCGACCGCCCCGGGCGCGACACTGGCCCGCTTTCCCGGAGCCCCCATAGACTTGGCACCCATGAGCACTCTTGAGCCCGAGCGCGGCCTCGGCACCGGCACCCTGGTCGAGCCCGTCCCGCAGGTGTCCAACGGGGACGGCGACCACGAGCGCTTCGCGCACTACGTCCAGAAGGACAAGATCATGGAGAGCGCGCTCTCCGGATCCCCCGTGGTGGCGCTGTGCGGCAAGGTCTGGGTGCCCGGGCGCGACCCGAAGAAGTACCCGGTCTGCCCGATGTGCAAGGAGATCTACGACGGCATCGGCAAGCCGCAGGACGGCAAGGGCGGCGACGACAAGTAGCCCGCAGGCCCGGACCGTTTTGCACAGCGGACCATTTCGCCAAGTGGTCTATGCCAATTGAGCGGACGGGGGCAGGATGGCGGAATGGACCTCATTCCCGCCCCCTTGAGCTCCGTCCGCCTCCAGGACCAGGACTTCCCCCTCGACCGCGGCACCACCCTCACCGCCCGGCCCGCGCTGGCCGGCGCCGAGCGGTGGCTGCGGGCCTCGCTGACCGCCGCGACCGGACTGCCGCTCGCCCCGGGCCGGCCCGGTGAGGGCATCGAGCTGGTCCACGACGGGTCGCTGGCCGGCGAGGCGTACCGGCTCTCGGTGCGCCCCGGCCGCGCCGTGATCACCGCCGGCGGCCCGGCCGGCGCGCTCTGGGGCGCGCAGACGCTGCGCCGGCTGCTCGGCCCCGACGCCTACCGCCGGGCCCCGCTGCGCGACGGCGGCTGGGTGCTCCCCGGTACCGACATCGAGGACGCCCCCCGCTTCGCCTGGCGCGGGGCGCTGCTGGACGTCGCCCGCCACTTCCTGCCCAAGGCCGACGTGCTGCGCTTCGTCGACCAGCTCTCCGCGCACAAGCTCAACGTGCTGCACCTGCACCTGACCGACGACCAGGGCTGGCGGGTGGAGATCAAGCGCTACCCGAAGCTGGCCGAGCGGGCCTCCTGGCGCGAGCGCTCGATGGTCGGCTACCGGGCCGGCGGGCGCCGCGACGACCGCCCGCACGGCGGCTTCTACACCCAGGACGACGTGCGCGAGATCGTCGCCTACGCCGCCGAGCGGGCGGTCACCGTCGTCCCGGAGATCGACCTCCCGGGTCACTCGCAGGCCGCCATCGCGGCCTACCCGGCGCTGGGCAACACCGATGTGGTGGACACCGCAGCGCTGGGCGTCTGGACCGACTGGGGCGTCAGTCACCACGTGCTCAACCCCTCCGAGGGCACCCTGCGCTTCTTCGAGGGCGTGCTGGAGGAGGTGCTGGAGCTCTTCCCGTCCGAGTTCGTCCACCTCGGCGGCGACGAGTGCCCCAAGGAGCAGTGGAAGGACAGCGCGGCCGCCCAGGCACGGATCCGTGAGCTGGGCCTGGCCAACGAGGACGAGCTGCAGAGCCATGTGATCCGGCACTTCGACCGCTGGCTGGCCGAGCGCGGGCGCCGGCTGATCGGCTGGGACGAGATCCTGGAGGGCGGCCTGGCCCCCGGTGCGGCGGTCTCCTCCTGGCGCGGCTACGGGGGCGGGATCGCGGCCGCCGAGGCCGGGCACGACGTGGTGATGTGCCCCGAACAGCACGTCTACCTCGACCACCGGCAGGCGCCGGGCCCGGAGGAGCCGGTCCCGGTCGGCTTCGTCCGCACCCTGGAGGACGTGTACCGCTTCGAGCCGGTGCCGGCGCAGCTGGACGAGGCCGCGGCCCGCCGGGTGATCGGGACCCAGGCCAACCTGTGGAGCGAGTTCGCGGACAGTGCCCGGGACGTCGACTACCGGGCCTTCCCCCGGCTCGCCGCCTTCGCCGAGGTGGCCTGGTCGGCGCTGCCCGCCGACCCGGCCGCGCGCGACTACGCCGGCTTCGAACGGCGGATGGAGACGCACCGCGCCGTGCTGGACGCGCTCGGCGTCGAGTACCGCCCGGCGGCCGGGCCGCACCCGTGGCAGCGCCGGCCCGGCGTGGCCGGCCGCCCGCTCGACGGACCGCCGCCGGCGGTCTGAGGCGGGCTGCCGGCGGGCTGACGGCGGCATCCGGGAACTTCTGAGCGGTCATCTGACGTCAAGAACAGATGAACATCTGCTTCAGTCCGGTCCGGACTGGAGCAGATACCGCCCGGTATCCGTCCCAATCGGGCAGTTCCGTACGCCCGTCCCGAAATGATCATCGAGCATTGTGTGCCAGAGTTGCCCAACCCGGCCCGATCGCCCGTACCCTACGGGCCAGGCCGGGCTGCCGACGCGGACACCCCGGCCGAGGGCCGCGGGCGGCAGGCGATCGATGAGCAAGTGGAGCACGGTGGGACCCAGGTGAACCGGACGATCATGCTGCCGGCCTCCCTCGACGAGGCCGTCGACGCGCTGGCCGCCACCCCGGCCGCAGTACCGGTGGCCGGCGCCACCGACCTGATGGAGGCCGTCAACGCCGGACGGCTGCGCCCCGCCGCCCTGATCGGCCTGGGCCGGATCACCGAGCTGCGCGGCTGGCGCTACGAGGACGGCGGCACCGCCGTCCTCGGCGCGGGGCTCACCCACGCCCGGATGGACCGCCCCGACTTCGCGGCGCTCATCCCCGCCCTCGCCGACGCCGCCCGCACCGCAGGACCCCCGCAGGTGCGCAACGTCGGCACCCTCGGCGGCAACATCGCCACCGCCGCGCCGGCCGGCGACACCCTCCCGGTGCTCACCGCGCTGGAGGCCACCGTCACCCTCGCCCGGGCCGGCGCCACCCGCGAGGTCCCGGTCAGCCACCTGCTCACCGGCCTCGACCCGCTGCGCCCCGGCGAACTGCTCACCTGGGTCCGCGTCCCGCTGCTGCACGCCCCGCAGGTCTTCCTCAAGGCCACCGGCCGCAGCGGCCCGGCCCGCGCCACCGCCTCCGTCGCCCTCGTCCTCGACCCCGCCCGGCGCGCCGTGCGCTGCGCCGTCGGCGCCGTCGCCCCCGTCCCGCTGCGGCCGCTGGAGGCCGAGGCCTGGGTGGCGGGCTGCATCGACTGGGATGGCAGCCGGGAGATCGACCCCGCCGCGACCGCCGCCTTCGGCGAGTACGTGGCCGCGGCCTGCGTACCCGACAGCTACGGCGCCGAGGGCGCCTGGGAGGCCGTGACCGAGGGGCCGAGCGCGGCCGCCGTTCGGCTGCGGCGTACCGTATCGGTGCTGGCCCGACGGGCACTGGGAAGGGCGCTGAAGTGACCACTGACCCCATCGAAACCCTCGACGCGGGCCTGTTCGACCATGCGCCGCAGGTCAGCCGCGAGCTGCGCCCCTGCGCCTCGTACACGCTGCGGGTCAACGGTTTCGAACGGCCCGTCACCGACGCCTGGATCGGCGAGAGCCTGCTCTACGTGCTGCGCGAGCGGCTCGGCCTGGCCGGCGCCAAGGACGGCTGCGAGCAGGGCGAGTGCGGCGCCTGCTCGGTGCAGGTCGACGGGCAGCTCGTGGCCGGCTGCCTGGTGCCCGCCGCGCTGGCCGCGGACAGCGAGATCAACACCGTCGAGGGCCTGTCGGCCGCCGGCGGCGCCAGCGACGTCCAGCAGGCGCTGGCCGAGTCCGGCGCGGTGCAGTGCGGTTACTGCACGCCCGGCATGGCGATGGCCGTGCACGACCTGCTCCAGCGCAACCACCGGCCCACCGAGGTCGAGGCCCGGCAGGCACTCTGCGGCAACCTCTGCCGCTGCACCGGCTACCGGGGCGTGCTGGCCGCGGTCCAGACCATCGCCGACGCGCGTGCGGTGGAGGCCGAGGGCACGGACGAGGCGCCCGCCGAGGAGCCGGCCGGGGAGGCCGCCGCCCGCACCGCCGGGGCCCCCGTCCCGGCCGCGCCGGAGGAGCCCGGGCCGGCCGCCGACCTGCCGGTGTACACCGACGAGGACGCCTGGATCGAGCACGTCCCGCAGCCGCCCGCCGTGGAGGCTCCGGCCGGCGGGGCAACCGTCGGGACGACCGTCGGGACGGGCGTCGGCGTCGGCATGCAGTACGGCGCGCCGGACGGCCACGGCGGCTACGACACCGGCGTCTACGACACCGCGGTGCTCCCGCCCGTCCCGGGCATCCCCGCACAGGCCGACGGCAGCCAGGGCTACTACCCGCAGCAGGGCTACCCCGAGCAGGCCGGCTACCCGCAGATGAGCGGGCAGGAGCCGGGCGCGCAGGCGACCGGCGGGCACGGCGAGGGCGGCCCGCACGTCCCGGCCCACGGCAGCTACCCGCCCGGTGCCTTCCCCGACACCGGCTACCCGCAGCAGCCCGGCTACGACGCGGCCCCGTCCTACGACCCCGCCTCGAACTACGACGGCCCGGTCTACGAACCGACCCCCGCACACGGCACCGCCCTGCCGGGCCCCGCCTTCGAAGGCGCCGGCTACGGCGGTCCCGGCTACGGCGGTCCCGGTTTCGACGGGACCGGTTTCGACGGCACGCCCGCGCACGGCACGCCGTTCGTCCCCACGCCCCCGCACGGCGTCCCGGCCGAGGGCACCGCCCCCGCCGGCGTCCCGTACGGCGCCACCCCCGCCCACGGCATCCGGCTCCCCGAGGACGACCACGCATCATGACGTCGCCTACCGACATCGGCGCAGCACCCCAGCAGGACGGCGACGAGGGCGGCGCACCGGAGCCGTTCGGGCTCGGCAGCTCCCCGCTGCGCAGCGACGCCCTGCCCAAGGCGCTCGGCATCTACCCGTACGCCGCCGACCTCTGGGCGGAGGGCCTGCTCTGGGGCGCGGTGCTGCGCTCGCCCCACCCGCACGCCCGGATCAAGGGCATCGACACCTCCGCCGCGCTCGCCCTGCCCGGCGTGCACGCCGTGGTCACCGCCGCCGACCTGCCGGCCGGCCCGGACGGCGGCCCCGACGGCGCGCCGGCCGGCCCGATCGTCGCCGACCGGCCGGTGCTCGCCGCCGGCGTGGTCCGCCACCACGGCGAGCCGGTCGCCGCGGTCGCCGCCGACCACCCGGACACCGCCCGCCTCGCCGTCGGCCTGATCACCGTCGACTACGAGCCGCTGGAGGCGGTCACCGACCCCGAGCAGGCCTTCACCGCGCCGGCGCTGCACCCGGACGGCAACCTGTTCCGCCACCTGCCGCTGCGCACCGGGGACCCGGAGGCGGCCGGCGAGATCATCGTCGAAGGCCTCTACCAGGTCGGCCGGCAGGACCCGGCGCCGCTCGGCGCCGAGGCGGGCCTGGCCGTGCCGCGCCCGGACGGCGGCGTCGAGTTGCACCTCTCCTCCACCGACCCGCACGGCGACCGCGACCGCACCGCCACCTGCCTGGGCCTGGAGCCGGACCGGGTCCGACTGGTCGTCACCGGTGTGCCCGGCGCCACTTCGGACCGCGAGGACCTCTCCTTCCAGGTCACCCTGGCGCTGCTGGCACTGCGCACCGGCCGGCCGGTGAAGATGACGCTCACCCGCGAGGAGTCCTTCCAGACCCACACCTCCCGCCACCCCGCGCTGCTGCGCTACCGCCACCACGCCGACGCCGAGGGCCGGCTGGTCAAGGTCGAGGCGCAGATCCTGCTGGACGGCGGCGCCTACGCGGACGTCTCCGCCGAGGCGCTGGCCGCCGCCACCGCCTTCTCGGTCGGCCCCTACGTCTGCCCGAACGTCTTCGTGGACGCCTGGGCGGTGCGCACCAACAACCCGCCGGCCGGCCGGATGCGCGGCGAGGGCGCCCTCCAGGCCTGCTTCGCCTACGAGTCCCAGCTGGACCAGCTGGCCGCCCGGGTCGGCGTCGACCCCGTGGAGATCCGCCGCCGCAACGCGATGGCCACCGGCGACCCGATGCCCACCGGACAGGCCGTCACCTGCCCCGCGCCGGTGGCCGCGCTGCTGGAGGCCGTCTCCTCCGAGCCGCTGCCGCTGCTGCCGGTGGACGACCCGGACGCCGAGTGGCTGCTGCCGGGCGGGCCCGGCGGCGCCGGCGACCCGGCGGCGGTGCGGCGCGGCATCGGTTACGCGGTCGGCATGGTGCACATGCTGGGCGCCGAGGGCGAGGACGAGGTCTCCACCGCGACGGTGCGGGTCAGCGGCGACCACGCCACGGTGATCTGCGCGGCCGTCGACTCCGGCCAGGGCTTCGCCACCCTGGCCCGGCAGATCGTGCAGTCGGTGCTGGGCGTCAGCGAGGTGTACATCGCGCCGGCCGACAGCGACCAGTCGATCGCCGGGCCCTCCGCCCGCGGCCGGCACACCTGGGTCTCCGGCGGCGCGGTCGAGCGGGCCGCGCTGATGGTCCGCCACCAGCTGCTCCAGCCGATCGCCGCCAACTTCGGGATGTCGGTCGAGCTGCTCCAGATCTCCGACGGCAAGATCACCTCCTACGACGGGGTGCTCGGCATGCCCGTCGCCGAGGCGCTGGAGGGCAAGGAGCTCTGGGCCACCGCGCAGTGCCGCCCGCATCCGACCGAGCCGCTGGACGAGGCCGGGCAGGGCGACGCCTTCGTCTCCATCGCCTTCTGCGCGATGCGGGCCGTGGTGGACGTGGACATCGAGCTCGGCGCCGTCCGGGTGGTCGACATGACGGTGGCCCAGGACGTCGGCCGGGCGCTCAACCCGCGCCAGATCGAGGACCGGATCGAGGCGGGCGTCGCCCAGGGCGTCGGCCTGGCCCTGCTGGAGGACCTGCGCACCGAGGGCGGCATGCTGGTCAACACCTCCCTCACCGGCTACCGCCTGCCGACCGCCCTGGACACCCCCGAGGTCCGGATCGCCGCCCTGCTGGAGGAGCGCGACGTGGTCGCCACCTTCGGCGCCAAGGCGGTCAGTGCCGCCCCGGCCGTGGTCGCCCCCGCCGCCGTGGCAGCCGCCGTCCGCGCCGCCACCGGGCTCCCCGTCGGCCGCCTTCCGATCCGCCCCGAGGACGCCGTCACCGGCTGAACCGGCGGGGGTGACCGGCGGGGGCGACCCGCCAGTCACCCCCGGGAATTTCTCCGGGAATTTCTCCGGGAATTTCTCCGGAAAATGGAACGGCGAATTGCCGGCCGGCGTAAACGGCGCCGACCGGCAATTCTCTTTCGTGGAGGCCATGACGGGAATCGAACCCGTGTAAACCGCTTTGCAGGCGGTTCCCTCAACCACTCGGGCACACGGCCATGGGGTGGAGCTGTACTGCGGGTGCGGCTCAGGCGCAGCGGCAGCAGCGACAGGCGCGACAACACCGGGGAGCGGGGGTGCAGGTGCGGAGGGCCGCGGGGGCCGCCGTCTTCCTGTCCATTGCCGACTCCTGTCGTCGTTCGCCGTGTTGGTGAATTCATCTTGGCGGAATGGGCGGGGGAACGTCAATATCCCTTTGTAAATTCTGCATGGCGGGCTGTGCTACCGTCGAAGGCAGGTGGTCGTTTTCCGGCCGCCCCGGACGAGCGCGTCGTACCCGGTGACGACAAGACGGCGCAGCACAGCGGCAACCCGCCGCTGCTGACTGCGGAGGTGCTGTCGTCGTGGCGTGGCTCGTTCTGATTCTTTCCGGCGTCCTGGAGACCGTCTGGGCGGTGGCCCTGGAGTCGTCCAAGGGGTTCTCCCGGCTCGTCCCCACCGTCGTCTTCGGCGTCGCGCTGGCGTTCAGCATGGGCGGGCTGGCGTACGCGATGCGGTCCATCCCGATCGGCACCGGCTACGCGGTCTGGGTCGGCATCGGCGCGGTCGGGACGGCGCTGTACGGCATGGCGGTGCTCGGGGACGCGGTCACGGCGGCCCGGATCGGCTGCCTGCTGCTGATCGTCTCCGGCGTGGTGGGCCTCAAGGTGCTGCACTGACGCCGGGGCGGGCCCGGTCCTAGGTCCCTCGGAGTAGTCGATCACCAACCCGGGTCAGGGGTCATACCATCGGACGGGTCTTACGATGTTTCGTATGACCACAGCCTCCCCCACCCCGGTCGACGCCGCCCCGACACCCCCCGACACGACCGACTCCGGAGGGGTTCTCGGCGGCCGCTACCGCGCGCTGACCCTGGGCATCGTCTCGGTGGTCCTGCTGCTCGCCTTCGAGGCGACGGCCGTCAACACCGCGATGCCGGTGGCGGCCCGTCAGCTGGACGGGCTGGGGCTGTACGCCTTCGCGTTCTCCGGCTACTTCACCACCACCCTGTTCGCCCTGGTCGTCTCCGGCCAGTGGTGCGACAGGCGGGGCCCGCTGCAACCGCTGTTCACCGGTATCGCGGTGTTCGGCGCGGGCCTGGTGGTGGCCGGGGCGGCGCCCGGGATGTGGGTCTTCGTCGGGGGCCGGGCGATCCAGGGCCTGGGCGGCGGCCTGGTGATCGTCGCGCTGTACGTCGTGGTCGGCCGGGCCTACCCGGAGCGGCTGCGGCCGTCCGTCTTCGCGGCCTTCTCCTCGGCCTGGGTGCTGCCCTCGATCGTCGGCCCGGTGGTGTCCGGCCTCGTCACCCAGCACCTGGGCTGGCGCTGGGTGTTCCTCGCCGTCCCGGTGCTGATACTGCTGCCGCTGGCGGTGATGGGCCCCGCGCTGCGCCGCTCCGAGAGGGAGCAGCCGGTGCTGAAGGGCGCCGGCTTCGACCGCCGCCGCACCCTGCTGGCCGCGATGGCCGCGGTCGGCGCGGGCCTGCTGCAGTACGCCGGTCAGCGGCTCGACCTGCTCGGGCTGGTCCCGGCGGTCGTGGGTGCGGCGCTGCTGCTGCCCGCGGTGCTGGGGCTGCTGCCGACCGGGACGCTGCGCGCCGGGCGCGGTCTGCCGACGGTGATCCTGCTGCGCGGGGTGGCGGCGGGGGCGTTCTTCGCGGCCGAGGCGTTCATCCCGCTGATGATGGTCACCCAGCGCGGCCTCTCGCCGACGCTGGCCGGGCTCACGCTGACCAGCGGCGGCCTCTCCTGGGCGCTGGGCTCCTGGCTGCAGGGCCGGCCGGGCGCGGAGCGGTACCGGGAGGCGATGATCCGTGGTGGCTTCGTGCTGACCGCGCTGGCGATCGCGGGCGCGGCGCTGGTGCTGGTGCCGGCGGTGCCGGTCTGGGCGGCGGTGGTGGCCTGGGGCGTCGGCGGGATCGGCATGGGGCTGATGGTGGCGAGCGTCAGCGTGCTGATGATGAAGCTGTCGGCGCCGGAGGACGCCGGGGCCAACTCGGCCTCGCTGCAGATGAGCGACGCGCTCGGCAACGTCCTGCTGGTCGGCCTGTCGGGGGTGCTGTTCTCGGCGCTGGGCGGCGGCGCGACGGCCGCCGCTCACGAGGGCGTCGAGGGCACCGGCTCGGCCGGTGCGTTCGCGGTGATCTTCCTGACGATGACCGGGGTGGCGCTGCTGGGCGCGCTGGTGGCCGGCCGGGTGCGGAAGGGCTGACGGTCACTTGCCCCCGGCGACGGGGGAGGCCGCGGCGGCGGGGGCACTCGCCGGGGCGGGGGAGCCGAGGAAGGTCTCCCAGCCGCCGGCCGGGGCCTGGCCGGGGGCGAGGCTCTGGAGCTTGCGCAGCACCGGCGGGTCCTGCGCCTCCAGCCAGTTCACCAGCTGGCGGAAGGAGACCAGCCGGACGTCGGGCCGGCCGGCGATGGCCCTGAGCGCGTCCTCGACGGCGTTCATGTAGATGCCGCCGTTCCACTGCTCGAAGTGGTTGCCGATGACGTACGGCGCCCGGTTGGTGGTGTAGGCCCGCTCGAAGCCCATCAGGTAGGAGTCCCGGGCCTGCGTCTGGTACGCCGCGTGCAGCGAGGGGTCGGCCTTGGTGTTGCTGCCGGACTGGTTGAACATGATGTTGTAGTCCATCGACAGCACCTGGAAGGTGTGCCCGGGGAAGGGGATGGACTGCAGCGGGAGGTCCCAGAGCGCGCCGCCCTGGATCTTCTGCGGCCAGATCTGGGTGCCGTTGCCGCTGCTGTCGTACCTCCAGCCGCGCCGGGCGGCGGTCGGCAGCAGGTTGCGCTGGCCCTCCAGACAGGGGGTGCGGCTGCCGATCAGCTCCTTGCGGTAGTCGAAGGGCAGCGCGGGCAGGTCGGTGAAGCCGGTGTTGGTCTTCCAGTTCATGACGAAGTCCATCGCCTGCTGGATCTCGCTGTCCCACTCCTCCGGCGACCACTGGCCGACGCCGGTGGCGCCGCAGAAGTGCCCGTTGAAGTGGGTGCCGATCTCGTGCCCCTCCAGCCAGGCCGCGTGCAGGTTCTCCAGCGTGCCGTGGATGTGCTGGTCGCTCAGGTAGCCGATGTCGGAGGCGCCGACCTTGTGCTGCGGCGGGCGGTAGAGGTCCTTCTTGGACTCGGGCAGCAGGTAGAGGCCGCTCAGGAAGAAGGTCATCGACGCGTTGTGCTCCCGCGCGAGCTTGCGGAACCGGCGGAAGAGGCCGTTGTCCAGTTCGCCGGCGCCGTCCCAGGAGAAGACCACGAACTGCGGCGGCCGCTCGCCGAGCTTCAGCGGTTCGGCGGTGGGCTGGCCCGGTTGCGGGCCGGTGTCCGAGGTGGAGCCGTCGCCGATCAGGGTGGCGGGGGGCTTGGGGGTCTCGGATGCGGGTGCGGCCTGGTCCGCCGCCGGGCTGGCCGGCACCGGCACCGGGGTGCCCGCCCGCGCGCCTCCCGGCCCGCCGGTTCCGCCGCAGCCGGCCGCGAGGGTGGCTGCGGTCGCGGCACCGGCGGCCAGTAGGGTGCGGCGGGAGAGAGCGTCCATGGTCACTCCGTTCGTGAGGCGTGCGGACGGAGCGTGACAGCCTGGAGGGGGGCGGTCGCACGTCCGGTCAGACAAATGCGGTGATAGACCTTGAGCGGGGTCAGCATGGCATGCGGTCGTGACCGGTCGGTGATGCACCACGGACGGTCGGAAGTGATCGCCCGATTGATGCAACCGGACTGGCGGCTGAGGTTGTCGATGTCCATGCGGGTGGAGCGAGGTGGTCGCCGCGGTGGCCGGTGCTCTCTCTGGGTGGTCGACGGCTTACTCGGAGCACGCCCCGCGCCCCCGGCCCTGCCAATCGGGGGGTGTCAGTACGACCATCGTATTGATGTGTCTTAAGGTCCGGTCCGGTTGAATGGGTTCCCAGGGAACTCCCAGGAACCAGCACGTTGTCAGCAGAGGGGAGCGCCGGGTGGGCGCCCAGCAGAACAGGAGCCCGTGGCCGGGCACCCTGGCGGTCGGCGCCGCGCTCGTCCTCGGGGCATGGTTGCTGAACCAGGGCGGTCACCTCGAACTGCCCCCGGCCCCGGCCGCCGGCCAGGCCCTCTCCGGCTTCGCCCCGGTCTCCGTCGTCCCACCGCTCGGTCCCTCCGCCCCCACCCGGATCCGGATCCCCGCCGTCAAGCTCGACGCCCCCGTCACCGGCCTCGGCCTGGACGGCGAGGGCCACCTCCAGACACCCCCGGAGGCCGACCGGAACCTCGCCGGCTGGTACCGCGGCGGCGCCACCCCCGGGCAGCGCGGCACCGCGATCATCGCCGGGCACGTCGACAACCGGACCGGGCCCGCCGTCTTCTACCATCTGGGGGCGCTGCACCGCGGCGACCGGATCGAGATCGCCCGCGAGGACGGAGCCACCGCCGTCTACCAGCTCTACGCCATCGAAGTGCACGACCGAAAGGACTTCCCGGACGACCGGGTGTACCGCCAGGCCGCCGACGCCCAGCTCCGGGTGATCACCTGCGGCGGCGGGTACAGCGAGGAACGCGGCTACCAGGGAAACGTGGTCGCCTACGGTTTCCTGGCCGACACCACCCGGCCGGGAAAGAAGATATGACGCCCGTCTCGCTCGCCGTCCGCTGGAACCCGATCGACTGGCCGCTGACGCACGGCCCGATCCCGTACGCCGTGCTCGCCGCCGGCTGGGGAGCCCTGCTCCTGCTGGCGCTGGCCCGCGGCCGCGCCTGGTGGAGCCGCCGGCTGCCCGCCGCGCTGCTCGCCGCCGCCGCACTCAGCCTGCTGGTGGACGCCGTCGTCGACGGCTGGTGGCACCCCTTCCCGGAGGGGCTGCCGCGGTACGTCCGGTGGTGGACGGCCGTCGCGCTGCTCGCCGGCTGCCTGGCCGGATTCCGGGCGCCGAGGCTGCCCCGCCGGGGCAAGCTGCTGGCCGTCGGCGGCGCGGTGCTGGTCCTGCTGATGTCCTCCTCGCAGGTCAACCGCGGCTTCGACCAGTACCCCAGCGGCCGGGTCATGCTCGCGCCCTGGCTCAACAAGACGCAGGAGCTGACCACCAGCAAGAAGGCCGACACCGTGGCGGCGCCGCCCGGAAAGCCGCTGTCCGAGGTCTGGCACGCCCCGCCCGGGCTGCCGGACAAGGGCACCGTCTCCCGGACACCGATCCCGGGGGCCAAGTCGGGCTTCAAGGCCCGCGACGCCTACGTCTACCTGCCGCCCGCCTACCAGGCCTCGCCCCGGCCGCTGCTGCCCGTCGTGGTCCTGCTGGGCGGCCAGCCCGGCGTGCCCGAGGACTGGGTGAACACCGCCCAGGTGAACGAGGCGCTGGACACCTTCGCCGCCGCACACGAGGGCCTGGCGCCGATCGTGGTGATGCCCGACCAGCTGGGCTCCACCTGGGCCAACACGCTCTGCTTCGACTCGAAGATCGCCAAGGTCCAGACCTACCTGGCGCAGGACGTCCCGGACTGGGTGCACCAGCACCTCCAGGCCGCCAAGGGCCGGGGCTCCTGGTCGATCGGAGGCGCCTCCATGGGCGGCACCTGCGCCCTCCAGCTCGCGGTCAACGCCCCCGAGGTCTACGGCTCCTTCCTCGACATGTCCGGCCAGGACGAGCCCACGCTGGGCACCCGGGCGGAGACCGTCGACGCCGCCTTCGGCGGGGACAACGCGGCGTTCGAGGCCGTCGACCCCCTGCACGTCATGGCCCGCAAGCAGTTCCCGGACACCGCCGGCGCGATCGTCGTCGGACGCACCGACGAGCAGTTCCGCGGGCAGCAGGAGAAGGTCTACCAGGCGGTACTGGCGGCGGGTATGAAGGCCAAGTTCGACCTGATGCCGGGCGGACACGGCTGGGTGATCTTCCGGCCCGGAATCATCGACCAACTGCCGTGGCTGGCCCAGCAGACCGGGCTGACCCCGTGATACGCCTCGGAGCGGCCCCGGCGCTGCCCGCCCAGCGGATCGGCCCTGCCGCCCCGGTGCCGGAGGCCGCCCCGGAAGCGGGCCCGCAGCCCGGCCGGCGGGCCCCCGCCGGGCCGGCCGCCCGGCTGCGCGCCGCGCCGCTGACCCTCACGCTGCTCGCCGTCCTCTGGGCGGTCGCCGGCGCCACCGGCAGCCTGGCCCACGGCCCCTCCCGGGGGCTGCTGGCCGAGGTCGGCGTCGGCCTGCCCACGCTCACCGAGGGGCGCTGGTGGACCCCGTTCACCTCGCTGTTCTGGTGCCCCAGCCCCACCTCGTACGTCTTCACCAGCCTGTTGCTGCTCCTCGTCGGACCGGCCGCCGAGAACCGGCTCGGGCAGCTGCGGACGGCCGGCGTGCTCGTCGCCGGCCAGCTGGTGGGCACCCTGCTCGGCACCGCGGTGGTCGCCGCCGGCTCGCGCACCGGCGAGCCGTGGACCGCCGCCGTCTCCGGGCAGACCGCCATCGGCCCGGCCACCGGCCTGTTCGCGCTGGCCGGGGTGCTCGGATTCCGGCTCACCGTGCTCTGGCGGCGCCGGCTGCACCTGCTGGTGGTGCTCGTCCCGCTGGTGATGACGCTGTACGTCGGCCACCTGCAGAGCGTCCAGCGGTTCGCCGGCGCCCTGCTCGGCCTCGGCGTCGGCGCGTTGCTGGCCCGGGGCCGGTGGCAGCTGCGCCGGCACCGCTCCTCGCACACCGAGGCCCGGGTGCTGGTCGCGCTCTGCCTGGTGGCCGCCGCCCTCGGGCCGCTGATCGCCTCGCTGTACGACAATGCCGCCGGGCCGTTCAACACCTTCTCCGAGCTCTACTTCTCCCACCGGCTCACCCCCGACGAGGTGGCCGACTTCTGCGCGCTCTCCGCCCACGACTGCGCCCGTGCGCACGCCGTCGAGCGGATCTTCGACACCCCGGCCCGGCTGATGGCCGCGCTCTTCCCGGCCCTGCTGCTGGTCCTCGCCGAGGGGCTGCGGCGCGGCCTGCGCCTCGCCTGGCGGATCACCGTCGCCACCGAGCTGCTCTGGGCGGCGCTGCTGGTCTGGCTGTACACCGAGACGGGGACGGGCTCCGGCGACGTCGTGCAGTACTTCGTCGAGGCGCTGCTGCTGCCGCTGCTCACCAGCGGCCTGCTGCTGGCCACCCGGCAGCGGTTCGGCCTGCGGCTGCCGCGCGCGGTGCTCGGCCGGCTCGCCGCCCTGCTCGGCGGTGCGATGCTGGCCGCCTCCGCCGCGTACGCGGGCCTCGGCCTCCTGCTGGCACGGCAGTTCGAGCCCGGCGCGACCTTCCGCGGGCTGGTCCACGGGCTGCCGGCGCAGTTCCTGCCGCCCGCCTACAACGACCTGCTGCCCGACTACCCGATAGCCGTCGGCCGGGGGGCCCGGCTGCTGGAGACGTACTGCGGCCTGACCTTCTGGGTGGTCGCGCTGGCCGTGCTGCTGGTGACCTTCCGGCGGCCGGTGGTGCACGCGGACGCCGCGGACGCGGCCCGTGCCCGGGCGCTGCTCACCGCGTACGGCGGTGGCACGCTCTCCTTCGTCACCACCTGGGACGGCAACCACTACTGGTTCGACGAGGAGGGCCGGGCGGGCGTCGCCTACCGGGTGCTCTCCACCGTGGCGCTGACCACCGGCGACCCGTTCGGCGAACCGGAGGCCCGCCGCCGGGCGGTGGCCGGCTTCGCCCGCTACTGCGACGCGCGCGGCTGGACGCCGTGCTTCTACAGCGTCACCCCGGAAACCAGGGCCGCCGCCGGACAGCTCGGCTGGCGCTCGCTGCAGGTCGCGGAGGACACCGTGGTCGCCCTGCCCGAGCTGGCCTTCACCGGCCGCAAGTGGCAGGACATCCGCACCGCCCTCAACAAGGCCGGCAAGCAGGGCATCACCGCCGAGTGGTGGTCCTACCACGACGCGCCGCTCGCGCTGCGGGACCAGATCCGCTCCATCTCGGAGGAGTGGGTCTCCGAGAAGGGCCTGCCCGAGATGGGCTTCACCCTCGGCGGTCTGGAGGAGCTGGACGACCCGGCGGTCCGGCTGCTGATCGCCGTGGACGCCGACGGCACCGTGCACGGGCTGACCAGCTGGATGCCGGTGTACGAGAACGGGGCGCCGGTCGGCTGGACGCTGGACTTCATGCGCCGGCGCTCGGACGGCTTCCGCGGGGTGACGGAGTTCCTGATCGCCTCGGCCGCACTGGGCTTCAAGGAGGAGGGCGCGCGCTTCCTCTCGCTCTCCGGCGCACCGCTGGCCCGCTCCGGGAAGGACGCGGCGCCCACCGGCCTGGAGCGGATGCTGGACTGGATGGGCCGGGTGCTGGAGCCGGTGTACGGGTTCCGCTCGCTGCTCGCGTTCAAGGCGAAGTTCCAGCCGGAGTACCGGCCGCTGTTCATGGCGTACCCGGACCCGGCGGCGCTGCCCAGCATCACCCGGGCGATCGGCAAGGCGTACCTGCCGCACCTGACGGCGGCCCAGGGCGTCCGGCTGATGCGCCGGCTCTCCTCCTGACCCGTCCGGGCCGGGCGGCCGCCGCTTCTCCTCCCGGCCTTCGGCCGGGAGGTGCCCCGGCCCGACGGCGGGCAGGGGCGGGGCGCCGGGACGCTCCCGGGCGTCGGGGCTCCGGCGGGACCCGCCCTAGCCGAGGAGCTCGGCCAGGGCCCGGTCGGCGTCCAGGTGCAGGTGCTCCTCGCCCTCGGGGACGACCAGCCGGCTGCGCCAGAGGAAGCGGCGGACGTCGGCGCTGTCGAACTGGAGCAGTGCGGTGCCCTCGGGCGCGCGCAGCTCGACCATGGTGCGCCGGCCGGCCGCGGGCCGGATGTGGACGTCGCCGACGCCGGCGGGCAGCTCCAGGCCGGCCGAGAGCAGCTGGCGGGCGAAGACCCAGACGATGTCCTGGCCGCCGTCCGAGTCGCCGTCCGAGTCGCCGTCCGTGCCGGCGTCCTGGCCGGGCCGGACGGCCGGCTCGTCCAGCGAGAACTCGGCCGGGAAGGCCATCCGGACGGCGAGCGGGTCCTCCGGGCGGTAGGAGAGGGTGACCCGCAGCCGGGCGGAGCGGTGGGTGGAGAGGATCAGACGGGCCTGGACGTTCTCTTCGACGGCGGTGTGCACGGCGCGGCGCCTTTCTCGGTGGTGTGGGGCCTTCTCGGTGGCGTGAGGCCGCGGTGACGGCTGTGGAGGACGGGGCGGCCTCACCTTGGTGAGAGTCGGCGGGGGTGGCTGCGATTACCCGCTTTTCCCCGCCGGTCGCCGTGACCCGCGTCACATCCATTTCCGGCCGCGCGGGCCGCGCGCGGGCCCGGCCTGGCCGCCCGAACGGCGCCGGGCCGGGTAGGCTGGGCGGGTTGTCCGATTGCCTCCCGACCGTGGGTCAGGGCTGCCAAACCGCCTCTGACCTGCGATGATCCCCCCTCGGAGACCGTGAGTACTGCCGCCGCCTCCTCGATGCCGCTCTTCTCCGACGCGCAGGATCCGCACGCGCCCGTCCGGGTCGGCGGCCATGCGTCGTCCACCTCTTCGCACCACCTGTCGCCGGCCTTCCCCGGCCGGGCCCCCTGGGGTACCGCCGGCAAGCTGCGGGCCTGGCAGCAGGGGGCGCTGGACAAGTACATCGAGAGCCAGCCGCGCGACTTCCTCGCGGTCGCGACCCCGGGCGCAGGCAAGACCACCTTCGCGCTGACCCTGGCCTCCTATCTGCTCCACAACCACCTGGTGCAGCAGATCACCGTCGTCGCGCCGACCGAGCACCTGAAGAAGCAGTGGGCCGAGGCCGCCGCCCGGATAGGCATCAAGCTGGATCCGGCCTACTCCTCCGGACCGCTCTCCCGGGAGTACCACGGCATCGTGGTCACCTACGCGGGCGTCGGCGTGAACCCGATGCTGCACCGCAACCGCACCGAGGCCCGCAAGACGCTGGTCATCATGGACGAGATCCACCACGCCGGTGACTCCAAGTCCTGGGGCGAGGCCTGCTTCGAGGCCTTCGAGCCGGCCTCCCGCCGGCTGGCACTGACCGGTACGCCGTTCCGCTCGGACACCAACCCGATCCCGTTCGTCCAGTACGAGGCGGGCGGCGACGGCATCCGCAAGTCGGTCGCCGACTACACCTACGGCTACGGGCACGCGCTCGCGGACCACGTCGTCCGCCCGGTGATCTTCCTCTCCTACAGCGGCAACATGCGCTGGCGCACCAAGTCCGGCGACGAGCTGGAGGCGCGGCTCGGCGAGCCGATGACCAAGGACCTGATCGCCCAGGCCTGGCGCACCGCGCTGGCCCCGCAGGGTGAGTGGATCCCCAGCGTGCTGCAGGCCGCCGACCGCCGGCTGAGCGAGGTCCGCAAGGCGATCCCGGACGCCGGCGGCCTGGTGATCGCCACCGACCAGAACACGGCCCGCTCCTACGCCAAGATGCTGCGCGAGATCAGCGGCGAGAAGGCCACCGTGGTGCTCTCCGACGAGGCGGAGGCCTCCAAGCGGATCTCCGACTTCGCGGCGGGCGACTCGCGCTGGATGGTCGCCGTCCGGATGGTGTCCGAGGGTGTCGACGTGCCGCGCCTGGCCGTCGGCGTGTACGCCACCTCGATCTCCACCCCGCTGTTCTTCGCCCAGGCCGTCGGGCGTTTCGTGCGCGCCCGCAAGCGCGGCGAGACGGCCTCCGTCTTCCTGCCGACCATCCCGACGCTGCTGGGCTTCGCCAACGAGATGGAGCTTCAGCGCGACCACGTGCTGGACCGGCCGAAGAAGGAGGGCGAGGGGCTCTTCGACGAGGAGGACCGGCTGCTCGCCGAGGCCGAGCGGGCCAACGACGGGCCGGACGGCGCCGGCGGCGACGAGTTCTCCTATGAGGCGATCGGCTCCGACGCGGTCTTCGACCGGGTGCTGTACAACGCCATGGAGTTCGGCATGCAGGCGCACCCGGGCAGCGAGGAGGAGGAGGACTACCTCGGCATCCCGGGCCTGCTGGAGCCGGACCAGGTGCAGATGCTGCTGCAGAAGCGCCAGCACCGGCAGATCCAGCGCAGCAAGGCCAAGCCGGCCGAGGAGGCCGACCTGCTGGAGCTGCCGGCCGAGCAGCGACCGGTCGTCACCCACCAGGAACTGCGCGAGCTGCGCAAGGAGTTGAACGCGCTGGTGGCGGCCTGGCATCACCGGACCAGCCAGCCGCACGGCACCATCCACAACGAGCTGCGCCGCCAGTGCGGTGGCCCGCTCACCGCGCAGGCGACCGTCAATCAGCTGAAGGCGCGGATCGACCGCATCCGGGAATGGGCGAAGTAACGGTCCGCCAGGTGGCCATCCGGCCTCCGGTCCTGGTCGACGGCATCCTCTCCCTCGCCGGCGACGACCGCACGGACCCCCGGGGCCGTCTGCCGCGCGGCTGATCCTGCGCGCGCCGTTCGCGGCACGCCGCCCCGGCTCCGGCCGGGGCGGCTTCGCGGTGCCCGCGTCCCCGGCCGGCCGGCTTCGCGGTGCCCGGCCGTCTGTGCACCGCGGGGCCCCGCCGGCACCGGCCCGGCCGGTCCTGCGCACCCTGCTCCGAACCGCCGCCCGGACGGGTGGTGCCCCTCCGGGCCCGGCTGTCCGGACTTCGGAATGTGCTCGGACCTGCGCCCGGTCCCCACCGGTGAATTGTGGGCATTTGCCCGCATCTGGCACGCCGGGCGAAAATGATCATGACCGAATTTTGGACAAGCACTTCCGCCGCGACAATTCCTTCACTACCTTTCCCACACGCTCTCCCGCCGGGAAACCCCCCCGCGAGACGGGCGCCGCAGGACCGCCAGGACGTCAAGGACGACACACCGCGGCCCGAGCGCGGCCACCCGCCTGCGTGCGACACCTTGAGTCCCGGACCGGCGCCGCCGTTCCGGCGACCCGCCGCGGAAAGGAATTGCGCGTCGTGACTGCAGAGACCTCCCAGACCTTGGACCGTGGCGTCCGGGTCCTCAAGCTCCTCGCCGACTCGGAGCGCGGGCTGACCGTCACCGAGCTGGCGGCCCGGCTCGCCGTCAACCGGACCGTCGTCTACCGGCTGCTGGCCACCCTGGAACAGCACGGGCTGGTCCGCCGGGACATCGGCGGCCGGGCCCGGGTCGGCCTCGGCGTGCTGAGGCTGGCCCACCGGGTGCACCCGCTGCTGCGGGAGGCGGCGCTGCCGGCCCTGCGCAGCCTGGCCGAGGACCTCGGCGCCACCGCCCACCTCACCCTGGTGGACGGCAACGAGGCCCTGGCCGTGGCCGTGGTCGAGCCCAGCTGGACCGACTTCCACGTCGCCTACCGGACCGGGCTGCGCCACCCGCTGGGCGAGAGCGCCGCCGGGCGGGCGATCCTGGAGGCGCGGGGCTTCCCCAGCCAGCGCCGTCCGGAGCAGGGCTTCGTCATCACCCGCGCGGAGGAGCAGTCCGGGGCGTGCGGCGCGGCCGCCGCGCTGGTCGGGCTGAGCGGGATCGAGGGCAGTGTCGGCGTGGTGATGCTGAACGGGCTGGTCCCCGAGCGGGTCGGTCCCCGGGTGGTGGAAGCCGCGACGGAGGTCGCCGACGCCCTGCGGTAGGCCCCGGTGTGTTTGGATGCCTCTGTGTCCGACTCCAAGCTGCCCAACGCCCTGACCTCGCCGCGGACCCGCGCGCTGACGCTCTGCGGGGTGCTGATCGCCGCGCTGTTCGGCGTGGCCGCCTTCGTCCCGCTGCCGTACACGCTGACGTGGCCGGGTGTGACCGCGGACACCCTCGGCACCTACCAGGACAAGCCGGTGATCACCATCACCGGTGCGCCGGTACGGACCACCGACGGCCAGCTGCGGATGGTCACCATCTCGGCGACCAACCCGGGCGAGCGGACCACCTTCTGGCGCTCGCTGCGGGCCTGGTTCGACCAGGACGAGGCGATCCGGCCGACCGAGACGGTCTACCCGCAGGGCGACCCCGCCAAGGCGGAGGAGGTAACCGCCCAGCAGATGGCGGAGTCGCAGGACAGTGCCACCACGGCCGCGCTCTCCTACCTCCACCTCTCGCCGGCCCAGGTCAAGGTGAAGGTCGACCTCGGCGACATCGGCGGCCCGAGCGCCGGCCAGATGCTGGCGCTGGGCATCGTGGACAAGCTCGCCGGCGACGGCAAGGGCGGCGACCTCACCGGCGGGCTGAAGATCGCGGGCACCGGCACCATCGACGACCAGGGCGTGGTCGGCGCGGTCGGCGGCGTGCCGCTGAAGACCCAGGCCGCCGCCCGGGACGGTGCGACGGTGTTCCTGCTGCCCAAGGACGAGTGCGCGGACGCCAAGGTGAACACGCCCCAGGGGCTGCGGCTGGTCCCGGTGGGCACGCTGGGCGAGGCGGTCTCCGCGCTGGACGCACTGCGCACCGGCGGTGCCGTCCCCGGCTGCTGAGCCGTCGGCGCGGAGGGGGCGGTATCGGCAGGTGCGCCTGCCGGTGCGGCGGGGCTATTCGGCGGCGGCCTGGTCCACCAGCGGCAGGATCCGGTACGGCACCGGATTCTCCAGGGCGATCGCCGTCGACGACCGGACGATCCCGTCGAAGCCGACCACCCGGTCGATCACCCGCTGGAGATCGGCGTTGGACCGGGCGACGATCCGCACCATCATGTCCCCGCGCCCGGTGATCGTGTGCAGCTCCAGCACCTCCGGCACCGCCGCCAGGTGCGCCCGTACGTCGGAGCCCTGCCCCTGGGAGATCTCCAGCGTGGCGAAGGCCGTCACCGGGTAGCCCAGCGCCGCCGGGTCCACCTCCGGCCCGAAACCGCCGATCACCCCCTTGGACTGGAGCCGGTCCAGCCGGGCCTGCACGGTGCCCCGCGCCACCTGGAGGCGGCGCGAACACTCCAGCACCCCGATCCGCGGCTCCTCGGCGAGCAGCCGGATCAGCCGGCCGTCCAGCACGTCGATCGTGTCGTTGCTGCCGCCCGCCGGGGCGGAAGCCGCCTGCCCGGCAGGGGAGTCGGGGTCACTGGGGGAGTGGGCGGGGGGCATCGCGGGCTCCGTCCTCCGGTGGGCATTCTGTACAGCGGTGCGGCCGATTCTCCCGCCCCGGCGCACACCTTGACCAGGAGGAAACGGAACAGTTGCGCGGCGGTCGGCGCGGCGCCACCCTCCAGCCACAACCCCGTGAGCCGGGACCCGCACCGGCCCACGGGGACAGACCGTGGTCTCGTACGCCTACCGGGAGGGCCGTCATGACCGACACCGCCGCCGAACCCGTGCTGCTCACCGCGGGCCGGGAGGAACCCGACCTCGTCCCGATGGGGCGCGCCGACGCGGTGGTCTTCGCGGTCGGCGACGCCGCGCGGGCGGCCCGCCGCTACGCCACCGCGCTCGGGCTGCGCTGTACCGCCTACGCCGGCCCCGAGACCGGCGAGCCGGAGACCGTCTCCTACGTCCTGCACGCGCCCGGGACCAGGTTCGTGATCACCTCGCTGGTCCAGGTGATCGGGCCGCGCGGACGGGAGCTGGCCGGACACCTGGCCCGGCACGGCGACGGGGTGGTCGACCTCGCGGTGGCCGTGCCCGACGTCTACTACGCGTACGACTACGCCGTGGACCGCGGCGCCGGCTCGCTCGCCGAGCCCTACGAGGTGCAGGACCGGAACGGGACGGTGGTGCTCGCCGCGATCGGGGTACCCGGCGGCACCCGGCACACCCTGGTCGACCGCTCCCGCTACCGCGGCCCCTACCTCCCCGGGTACGTGCCGTTCGCGGGGTGGTAGCCGGTCACCGGACGGCGGTCTCCACGGTCGGCGGGTGACCGTTCCAGGCGACGAAGACCGAGTTGGCCTGGTCGCCCTTGGTGAAGTCCACCCGCAGCCACTGCGGACCGTTCCAGACCTGCATCTGCCAGCCCGGGTCCGGCGTGGCGGAGACCAACGAGGCGCTGTCCGCCTTGAGGTCCAGCGCCACCCGGCCGCCCGGCACCGGGTAGCTGCTCACGGAGGACGTGGCGGTGGCGGTCGGCGAGGGCCGGCGCGAGGAGGGCGGGGCACCGGCGGGCGGGGCCACGCTGTGCGAGGCGGCCGTCGAGGCCGGGGCGGACGTGGGGGAGGCCGGAGAGGCGGGTGGCTCCGAGTGGGGTGCGGACTGCGCCTCGACCGTCGTGGTGGGCGTCGGCGTCCGTGCCCCGGTGGACGCCGGGGACGGCAGCGGCAGCGCCGTCGGCTGCTCGAACGCGGCTCCGGTCAGCACCGCGTGCACGCCGAACCAGGACAGCGCCACCGCCGCCCCGGTGGCCGCCGCCCAGGCGCCGAGCTGTACCAGTCCGTTCCGCATCGTCCGCACATCCTGCCGTATTCCGGGGCACCGCAGGTGGGCACCCCTGCTATTCAGCAGGGAAGTTGCACAAACCGCGAGGGTCGCACCGGAACGGCCCCGGCCCGGCCCCGGCACCTCTCCCGCGGTCGGTCGCATCGCCGGTCCGGAGCTACCCGAGGTACAGACCACCGGAGGCCGATGGCGTACCGTGCAGGGCCATGGCAACAGTGCTCGTGGTCGAGGACGACCCCTTCGTACGCTCCGCCCTCATCCGGCACCTGACCGATACCGGTCACGCGGTCCGCAGTGTGGGCACGGCACTTGAGGCGCTGCGCGAGGTCGCCCAGGTCGGCTGTGACCTGGTGATCCTCGACCTCGGACTGCCCGATCTGGACGGCAGCGAGGCGCTGAAGATGATCCGCGGGCTGACCAACGTGCCGGTGATCATCTCCACCGCCCGGGACGACGAGGCCGAGATCGTCCGGCTGCTCAACGACGGTGCCGACGACTACCTGGTGAAACCTTTCTCCGGGGAACACCTCAGCGCCAGAATGGCCGCCGTGCTGCGCCGGCTCGGCGGCGGCACCGCACCGGTCGCCCAGGTCCTCAGGGTCGGCGGGCTCGCCATCGACCTCCAGCGCCGCGAGGCCGCCCTGGACGGCCGGCCGCTCGACCTGACCCGGCGTGAGTTCGACCTGCTGGCCTTCCTCGCCGCCCGGCCCGGCGTGGTCGTCCCGCGCAAGGAGATCCTGGCCGAGGTGTGGCGCCAGACCTACGGCGGCGACCAGACCATCGACGTCCACCTCTCCTGGCTGCGCCGCAAGCTCGGCGAGACCGCCTCCAACCCCCGCTACCTGCACACCGTGCGCGGCGTCGGCGTCCGGCTGGAGGCGGCCGAGCACCCGGCCGGGCCCGGGCCCGGCCCGGCGGAGCGCCGGACATGAGGAGGTCCGGGCACTCGCTGCGCTGGGCCCTGATCAAGGCCGCCGTGGCCGGAACCACCATGGTCGCGCTGGCCTTCCTCATCCCGCTCGGGCTGATGGTCCAACAGACCGCCCGGGACCGGGCGTTCACGGCGGCCGAGCGGCAGGCGGCGGCGCTCGGACCGGCCCTCGCCATCACCACCGGCCAGGACGCCATCGCCCGCGCGGTGGCCAGTACGGACGCCGGCGCGCAGCGGCGGATGGCGGTCCATCTGCCGCTGCCGACGGGGGCGGGCGCCCCGGCTCCGCCGGCCTCCCCGGCGCCGACCACCCCGCCCGGCGGGCCGGCCGCGACACCGGCCGTGGCGACTCTGCCCGTGGCGACACCGCCTGCCGCGACACCGGCCGTGGTGACCCTGCCCGTGGCGACACCGCCCGGCGTGACGGCATCCGGCGCGACGGCGATGGTCGGGCCGGACGGCGGCGCGACCATCGGCGAGGCCCGCGCCCTGGCCGCCGACGTGGCCACGGCGGGCGGCCAGGGCCGCTCGTTCACCGTCGAGGTGCCGGGCGGCTTCGCCCTGCTCCAGCCGGTCGCCGTCGACACCGGCCGGACCGCGGTGGTCGAGGTGTTCGTCGCCGACGGTGACCTCACCCGGGGCGTCTCCACCGCCTGGCTGGTGCTCTCCGCGGTCGCACTCGCACTGGTGGCCATCTCGGTGCTGGTCGCCGACCGGATGGGCGCGCGGATCGTGGCCTCCGCCCGCCGGCTGGCCGCCGCCGCGCGCTCGCTCGGCGGCGGCAACCTCGCCGTCCGGGTGCCGGTCGACGGCCCGCGGAGCGCCGGCAGCCCCGAGGAACTGCGCGAGGCCGGCCAGGCATTCAACGCGATGGCCGACCGTGTCGTCCAACTGCTTGCCGCCGAGCGAGAGTTGGCCGCCGACCTGTCGCACCGGCTGCGCACCCCGCTCACCGTGCTGCGGCTCAACGCCGCCTCGCTCGGCGAGGGCGACGCCGCCGACGCCACCCGCCACGCCGTCTCCCAGCTGGAACGCGAGGTCGACCAGATCATCCGCTCGGCCCGCCGCGCCCCCGAGGACGCGCCCGCCGTCACCGTCGGCTGCGACGCCGCCGAGGTGATCCAGGAGCGGGTCGGCTTCTGGTCCGCGCTCGCCGAGGACGAGGGCCGCCGCTGGCAGCTGGCCGGCGCCGACCGGCCCGTCCCGGTGCCGGTCCAGCGCGGCGACCTCGCCGCGGCCGTGGACGCACTGCTCGGCAACGTGTTCCGGCACACCACCGTCGGCACCGCCTTCTCGGTGGACGTGCTGGCCACCGAGAGCGCCGTCATCGTCCTGGTCGGCGACGCCGGCCCGGGCTTCACCGATCCCGAGTCCGCCCTCCAGCGCGGCGAGGGCCACGGCGGTGACGGCTCCACCGGCCTCGGCCTGGACATCGTCCGCAAGCTCGCCGAGGCCACCGGCGGCGACCTCGCCCTCGGCCGCTCCGCCGTGCTCGGCGGCGCCGAGATCCGGCTGCGGCTCCAGGCCCGGCCCGACGGCGCCCCGGCCCGCGCCAGCCGCCGGCGCAGCCGCAACACGCTGTTCCAACGGTGACCACCGGCGGGCGGTGAGCCCGTGGTCCGGATCCCCCGCGCGTTCCGGGCCGTCTGCCTCTCCCGGGCCGCTCCTCCCCTCTCTTTCTTAAGCGGGCCCTAAGGGAGCTGTACCCCTCGCTCAGGGGGCCGGTTTCGGCTATCCGGCACCGCTAGCGTCATCCGCGCCGGTCACCCGACCGAGCCGGGGCACGCCGCCCGCAACGGGTCCACGGACCCCTGCCCGGCCGCGGCGACCCCATCCGGCCCCAGTTGCCACCCGCGGAGGTACGCCACCATGACGACTCAGCCCAACCGCCGTTCAGGCCACCGCCGACGCAGCCGCAAGGGCGTCGTCATCGGGGCCTCGGCGGTCGCCGCCGCGCTGGTCACCGGCGGCGTCGTCGTCCTCGCCTCCTCGGCGAGCGCCGCCTCGCTCGGCGCCGTCTACAGCCGCACCAGCACCTGGGACGCCGGCTACACCGGCCAGTACCTGGTCACCAACCCGGACGGCAGCGCGATCGAGAACTGGACGCTGACCTTCGACCTGCCGGCCGGGGCGAAGATCGACTCGCTCTGGAACGCCACCTTCAGCGCCGACGGGCAGCACATCACCGTCAGGCCCGAGTCGTGGAACAAGCGGCTGGAGCCCGGCAAGAGCGTGGTGGTCGGCTTCGTCGCCCAGGGCGCCGGCGCCGCCCAGGCCGAGCCGGGCAACTGCCTGATCGACAACGTCTCCTGCAAGGCCGGAGACGGCCCCGCGCCGACCCCCTCGGGCCGTCCGACCACCACGCCCACCGCCTCGCCGACCACGGCCCCCACCACGACGCCGACCGCGACCGCGAAGCCCACCACGGCGCCGCCGAGCCCGACCGCCACGGCCAAGCCCACCACCGCCTCACCCAGCCCCACCGCTGCCCCCACCAGCGCCACACCGAGCCCCACCGGAACCCCCACCCCGGCGCCGGGGGGCGCCGGGTTCGCCCCGTACGTGGACACCTCGCTCTACCCGCCGTACGACCTCGTCGCCACCGCCAAGGCCACCGGCGTCAGGAACTTCAACCTCGCGTTCGTGGTCTCAGGCGGCGGCTGCACCCCGAAGTGGGGCGGCGTCACCGACCTCGCCGCCGACGCGGTGGCCGCCCAGATCGGCGCGCTGCGGGCCGTCGGCGGCGACGTCCGGGTCTCCTTCGGCGGCGCCAACGGCAGCGAGCCGGCCCTCACCTGCTCCTCGGTGGCCGACCTCACGGCCGTCTACCAGAAGACCGTCGACACCTTCGGCCTCACCAAGGTCGACTTCGACGTGGAGGGCGGCGCGATCGCCAACGCCGCGGCCAACACGCGCCGTGCGCAGGCCATCGCCCAGCTGCAGAAGAACGCCGCCGCCAAGGGCAAGGCCCTGGACGTCTCCTTCACCCTGCCCGCGCTGCCTTCCGGCCTGACCCAGGAGGGCGTCAACCTGGTCGCCGACGCCAAGAACAACGGTGTCGCGATCGGCGCGGTCAACATCATGGCGATGGACTTCGGCGACGGCGTCGCCCCGAACCCGCAGGGGCAGATGGGCAAGTACGCCATCGCCGCCGCCACCGCCACCCAGGCCCAGGTGAAGAGCGTCCTCGGCGTGGACGACGCCACCGCCTGGCGCAAGGTCGCCGTCACCCCGATGATCGGCGTCAACGATGTGGCCAGCGAGGTCTTCACAGTGGCCGACGCCAAGCAGCTCGCCGACTTCGCGCGGGCCAAGCACCTGGCCTGGCTGGCGATGTGGTCCGGCACCCGCGACAAGGCCTGCGAGGGCGGCGCCAAGGCCTACGCCGACGCCTCCTGCAGCAGCATCGCCCAGCAGCCGCTGGAGTTCACCCGGGCCCTCGGCGCCTACACCGGCTGAGTCCGCCCGCCCTCTCGGCGGGCCTTCCCCGGCCCCGCCCCTGTCCCACCCCTTCCCCGACCTTTCCCCGGGACCCCGGCCGGCCGTGCTCCGCCTGCAACGGAGCACGGCCGGCCGGGGCGTTTCGCCTACCCGCCCGCGCACGCGCGCGGGCAGGCTCTCGCCCCACCTGCGACTACTTTCCGTGACTGATCCGGCGGGCCTGTCCGACGGGCATCCGGTATCGTCGCTGGTTGGCCCAGCGGTGGACGGAGCGAACAGTGACAGCGGTGCAAGACGAGCACAGCCCGGTGCAGACCGCACCCGACCCGGCGCTCGCCCCCCGGCCGGACCGCCTCACGGGCGCCCTCGGCGCACCCCTGCGGGCCCTTCGCGAGGCCCCGCGCCGACCGCTGCTGGCCGTCTCCGCCGTGGCACTCCTGTCCCTCGTGGTCTACGCGGTGGTCCGGCACTTCGTCCACACCTCGATGGTCGACATGATCGTCTACCGGGCCGAGGGCGCCGCAGTGGCCGACGGCCGCGACCTCTACGGCCTGCGCGTCACCGAGTGGAACCTGCCCGCCACCTACCCGCCGTTCGCCGCGATGCTGTTCGTGCCGACGACCTGGTTCCCGGTCCCGTTCCTCCGGGTCGCGATCACGCTCGGCAACCTCGGGCTGCTCGCGGTCCTCACCCACCTGTCGTTCAAGCTCGTCGGCTGGCCGCGCCGGGACCTGCGCCCCATCGGCGTGATCCTGGTCACCGGCGCCGGGGTCTGGCTCGAACCCGTCTTCACCACGCTGCGCTACGGCCAGATCAACCTCGCACTGGCCTGCCTCATCCTCTGGGACCTCACCCGTCCGGACGGCCGCCGCAGCAAGGGCGTCGCGATCGGCATCGCCGCCGGCCTCAAGCTCACGCCCGGCCTGTTCGCCGTCTACCTGCTGCTCACCGGCCGGATCCGGGCCGCGTTCGTGGCCGGCTTCACCTTCCTCGGCACCTTCCTGATCGGTGCGCTGGTGCTGCCGGACGCCACCTGGGGGTTCTGGACCAAGTACCTCTACGACTCCACCCGGGTCGGCAAGACCGAGATCGTCGACAACCAGTCGCTCCGCGGCGCCTTCGCCCGGCTGCTGCACACCGCCGACCCCGGCACCGTCGCCACCCTGGGCGCCGGCCTGGTCGCGGTGGCCGGCCTCGCCGTCGCCGCCTGGGCCTCCGCCAGCTCCCGCTGGCTGCCGCGCGCCGAGGCGTGGGGCGTCTGCTGCGCCGCCGTCACCGCCGTGCTGATCTCGCCGATCAGCTGGACCCACCACTGGGTCTGGTGCGTGCCCGTGCTCGCCCTGCTCGCCTGCGAGGCGGCGGTCGAGCAGGGCCGTCCGGCCGCCGTCCGCAAGGTGCGCTGGCGCGCCGCCTTCGGGGCCACGCTGGTCGCCTTCCTCTCCTTCGCGATGTGGGCCGCGAAGCCGGTGGGCGCGCTCGTCCTGCACCTCTCGCCGTTCCGCCAGATCCCGACCTCCGTCTACCCCCTGGTCGGGATCTGCTTCCTGCTGGCCGCCGCGCTACGGATAAGGGCACGGCGGCGGGCCGCCGGCGCTCCGCTCGTCCGGCTGCCCGGGCAGCGGGCGGGCGACGGCCACCAGGGCCCCGCGCGCGACCGTCAGCAGGCCCCCGCGGCCCGCTGAGTCGTCGGCGCGGGCCAGGTCACCGGGGACTGCCGGGTGGCCGTCGGGGTCTGCCGAGCCGTCGGAGGCTCCTGAGCCGCGCCGTGCGACCGGGTCGCGCGCACTCACGCGAGCAGCTCGGCGAGCGAGCCGTCCATGTCCAGCGCGGCCAGCTCGCTGCCCGGCGGAACCAGCCGGTGCGCCCGCTCCAGCCAGGCGGCCACCGCCGGCAGCGGCGCCTCCAGCAGAGCGTCCCCGGCCGGCGAGCTCAGCGCCATGCAGAGCACGCTGCGCCGGCCCGACCTGGTCGGCCAGATCCGCACGTCGCCCTGCCCGCACGGGCGGAAGGTGCCCTCCACCAGCAGCTCGCGGGCGAACACCCAGGTGACCGGCGAGCCCGTGTCCAGGTGGAAGGTGATGTGCACGGCGTACGGGTCGTGACTGCCGTAGGACAGCCGGGCCGGGACGGGGACGCTGTGCTCGGGGGAGAGCACCAGGTTGAGCTCCAGCTCGTGCTCCACCACGCTCGTCGGGCGCTCCATGATCGGTTCCTCTCTGTCTGCGGTTCGTGCCCGGTTTCGGGCCCTGTGACCTTGGAGAGCACGGGCCGAGGGCGTTCTTACACACGTTTCCGGGATTTCTTCGCAGACTTCTGCGGGCTTGCGGACCGGCTGTGGTGAAAGCGGGCGCGCAGGCGCGTGATCGCCCCCTGCGCGCCCCCGTCCTTACCCCGGCAGGGCCAGGGCCGTCCGATGATTGGCCAAGTTCCAATCTCGGGGCTTCCGAGGTACTACCCTTTGTGACTGCCCGGCGACTGTCCGCCCATCCGGCGGTACCCTCGCGCGCGCCGACGGCGAAGCCACCCGTGTCGCCCGAGCCGCCACCGCGTGTACTGCTCGCCGGGTGCGCCGCATCGGCCCTGCCAGGAAAGAAGACCCCCATGACGGACCGGCCCTTCGCCGACGGCGCGGACACGGCCGTCGGCCCCACGCCGGGCTACTACCCCGACCCGTCCGTCCCCGGCTTCGTCCGTTACTGGGGTGGCACGGCCTGGGTGCCCGGGACCAGCCGGCCCGCGCCGGCGGAGGGCGAGGTGCTGGAGCCGCCGCGGTTCGTGGCCCGCCGCAGCGGCGCGGCGGGGGCTGCGGGTGCGGGCGTCGGGGCGCGGCACCTACCGCCGCCGGTGGCTCCGGTGGTCGACGCGGCCGAGGTGGGCGAGGTGGGCGGGGTGAGTCCGGCGGATGGGGTGGATCCGGTGGGCGCGGTGGATGCGGGGGGCGGGGTGGATGCGGCGGCCGTCGCTGAGCGGGCGCCGGAACCGCTGCCGGGAGAGACCGGGCCGGTGTACCTGGACCAGACGGCGGGCGGGGCATCGTTCACCTTTGGGCCGCAGCTGGCCGGCGGGCCGGTGTTCCGGCCGGCGGGCGCGGAGGGTGAGGCGGAGGGCTGGTCCGGCGCCACGGACGAGGATCCGTCCGGCTGGCAGGTCGATCCGCGGGCGCAGCGGGGGCTGATGGAGACGGGCGGTGCGCCGCGCTGGGTCTCCTGGGGCGTGCTGCCCGGGGTGGAGCCGGTTGCGGAGGCGGGCGATCCGGTGGCGGCACAGGCCGTCGGGCCGGTGGCCGGGCCGGCCGTTGCCGACGCCGAAGTCGTTCCGGTGACCGCACCGGGTGCGGAGCCCGGGCGGGGGTGGGAGCCCCGGCCGGCGCCCGAGTCGGCACCCGAACCCGAAGCCGAATCGGAACCCGTTGTGGAGCCGGAGCCAGTCCCGGTGCAGGACGCGGCCAACGCGCCCGTCCCTGCCCCGGTGCCCGCCACCCGCCCGATGCGCACGGTGCCCGCCGGGCGTCCGGCGTCCGCCGCGTCCGCGCCGCGCCCGGCAGCCCGCCGACGGCCCGCCCCGCCGGTCCCGGCCGGCCTCGGCCGCAGGCTGGCCGCCCGGCTGGTGGACACCGTCGTGCTGGCCGTCGTCGCCATCGCGGCAGCCATCCCGCTCGGCAGCTCAGTCCAGACCCACCTGCAGGACAAACTCGACCAGGCCCGGATGGCCAGCTCACTCACCCGCCGCCAGGTCGACGTCTGGCTGGTGGACGGCGTGGTGGTCGGCAAGTTCGCCGTCCTGGTCGGCATCCTCGCCTTCGTCGGCCTGCTTTACGAGGTCCTGCCGACCGCCCGCACCGGCCAGACCTTCGGCAAGCGGCTGGCCCGGATCAAGGTGATCGACGCGGCCCCCTCGGCAGCCCGCGTCCGGCTGACCTTCGGCCGCTCGCTCTGCCGATGGCTGGTCAGGAACGTCTCGGCGGTCCTGCTGCTCGGCCTCGTCTGGCCGGTCTTCGACCGCCCTGCCCGGCGTGGCTGGCACGACCGGGCGGGCCGCACCCGGGTCGTCCGGGCCTGACCGGGCTCCACGGAGGTTGCCGGGCAAAACGGACTAAATATCCGAAGTCCAGAGAATGTGCGATGTTCTACTCGGGGAATGAGCACCTACAATCCCTCAGGCCCCGAGCCGGAGGGGGGCGGCAAGCCCTCCTTCGACAAGCAGCCCCCACAGCCGGCCGGCGGCACGCCGGAAGGTGCGCCGTCGGACCCGTACGGAAACCCACAGCCCAGCGGCCCCGACGACCGCCCCGGCGCGTACGGCGGCAACTACGGCGGCACCCCCGGCGGTTCGCCGTACGGGCAGCCACCGTACGGGCAGGGCCCCGGCCAGTCGCCCTACGACCAGCCGCCGCCCGGCTACGGCCCCACCGGCCACGGCACGCCGGGTGCCGGGCCCGTCCCCGGGATGCCACCCCTCGGCAGCTGGCCGAACCGCATCCTCGCGCAGCTGATCGACTACGTGCTGGTGCAGGTCGTCGCACTCCTGCTGGTGCTGCCCTTCGCCAGCCTCAGCGACCGCTCCGGCTCGGCCGGCGCGTTCTGGCTCGCCTGTCTGCTGTACCTGGTCTACGACGGTCTGATGCTCAGCCGGGACGGCCAGACCCTCGGCAAGAAGGCGATGAAGATCCGCGCAGCCATGTTGATCGACGGCAGCACGCCGACCCCGTCCGCCGCCTGGACCAGGTCCGCCGTCTTCATCCTCCCGGCGCTCATCTGCTGCGCCGCCCTGTGGTGGCTGATCGACGGCCTGTTCGGCGTCTTCGACAAGCCGTACCGCCAGTGCATCCACGACAAGGCCGCGAAGACCGTGGTGGTCTCCACGGTCTGATCGCCGGTGAGCCCGGTACCGCCCGGTGGCGCCTCAGCGCTGCCGGGCGTACTCCTGTCCTGTGGGCGTGGGCGTGGGCGTGGGCGTGGGCGTGGGCGCGGTTGCGGGGGTGGGGGCGGTTGCGGGCGTGGCTGCGGGTGCCGGTCCCGGCGTCGGAGTCGGCTTCGGTGCGTGGGCCCCGCGCTGCGCGGCGGTGGACAGTGACAGCAGCGTCACCAGCGTGCCGAGCGCGAGCGCGAACCCCACCAGCACCGCGACCTCCAGGACGCCCGAGACGCCCGAGACGGCCAGCAGCGCCACGGTGGCGGCGACGACGGTGAAGGTACCGAGGCAGATCTGGGCGGTGGTCGGGCGCGGCATGGCGTCGGTCCTTCGCACGTCGGGGGAAACGGGCGGGTGGTGCCGTACCGAATGTTCCTACCCGGCACGGGAGTTCGGTAAGTGCAGCCTAACCCGCCGGGTCCGGGGCACAAGGGGCGCACAGGCTCACCGCGGGGTCGTCCGCCCCGCTCGGTACGGTGATCGCGACCGGACCGTCCACACATCCAGGGGGAACCGCCGTGCCCGTCGCCGACTGGCCCACCACCGAGACCGAGGCGATCGCCGAACAGGAACGGCTCCGTCCGCTCGTCCAGCCGCACGGCCCCGCCCCGTCCGGCACGGCGGACGACCGGCTGATCGCCGGCGTCGACGTCGCCTACGACGACGAGCGGGACCTCGTGGTCGCCGCCGCCGTCGTGCTCGACCTCGACAGCCTCGCCGTCGTCGAAGAGACCACCGCCGTCGACCGGATCGCCTTCCCCTACGTCCCCGGCCTGCTCGCCTTCCGCGAACTCCCCACCGTCCTCGGCGCCCTGGAACGGCTCACCCACACCCCCGGCACCGTCGTCTGCGACGGCTACGGCCTCGCCCACCCGCGCCGCCTCGGCCTCGCAAGCCACCTCGGCGTGCTCACCGGCCTGCGCAGCATCGGCGTCGCCAAGACCCCGTTCACCTTCGACCACCGCGAACCCGACGCCCCCCGTGGCTCCTGGACCCCGCTCACCGACCCCGCCACCGGCGAGGAGGTCGGACGCGCCGTCCGCACCCGGGCCGGCGTCAAACCGGTCTTCGTCTCCGTCGGCCACCGCATCGGCCTGGCCGAGGCCGTCGACACCACCCTGGCCCTCGCCCGCCAGTACCGTCTGCCCGAAACCACCCGCCACGCCGACTCGCTCTGCCGCCGCACCCTCACCGCCCTGCAGGAGGGAACGCCCGCGAACTGACGGCGCAGCAGGCCACCCGCGGTTCGGCCGAAGCGCCATACTCCCGGCCCGGACCATGTGTTAGACATGTGTCTTCGGGGCTGTACAGGACAGCGGAACGACGGACGCACGGGGGAGGCGCCGGAAAGTGGCAACGGGGACCGGATCGACCGGCGGGGCCGGCAGCGGCTACAAGGTCGAGGTCGAACAGCTACGGGCCTTCGCGGCCCAGGTACGCGGACTGCTGGCCGAGTTCCAGCACCACGCCGACGGCACCACCGCACACGGCCAGAGCGCCGTCGGCAAGAACGCCCTCGGCACCTTCGCGGAGGCCACCGAACTGCACGGCCGCTACGAGGTCATGCGGGACGGCCTGCGCGACGTCCTCAACCAGCTCCAGGACGCCGTGGACGAAGCCCAGAAGAAGGCCGAACTCACCGCCACCAACTACGAGGAGCAGGAACACCGCACCTCGGGCAAGCTGAAACTCGGCGACGACGGCTGGTCGGTCGCCAGCCCCTCCGCCACCAGCACCGCCGCCTACGCCCAGACCGTCACCCCGGCCAAGCACACCGGCGGGAAGTCCGAGCGATGAGCGCCCCACGCCGGAAGCCCCTGGAGAACGGAGACGGCCACCGATGAGCGGCTCGGGTTACACCAAGTTCAACGACTACAGCCACGCCGAACTCCGGAAGATGGCGCAGGCCCTCAACCCCGGCGAGGTGATGGCCGCCAGCGACCCCTGGCGCCGCGCCGCCGACACCCTCAAGGCCATCCGCGCCACCCTCACCCGCGCCAGCACGGAGGCCGCCGTCAGCTGGGAGGGCAGCACCAGCGACGCCTTCCACAAGCGCATGCTCCAGCTCGCGGCCACCATCAACAACGCGTCCTCCTACGCCAACGACGCCGCCAACACGCTCAAGCACCTGTCCGAGGCCATCTCCCAGGCCAAGCGCGACATGCCCGAAGAGCCCAGCGGCTGGGAACAGTTCACCGACGGCGTGGGTGACACGGTCTCGTCCATCTTCGGCGGCGACGACGAGGACACGAAGACGGCCGTCGCCGAGCAGAAGAAGGCCGAAGCGGCGGCGGTCATGCAGACGCTGGCGATGCACTACCGGGTGGCCACGCCGATGCTGAAGCCGCCGCCGTCGGTTCCGAACCCGGTCCGTCAAGACACTCGCGACGTCACATCGTCTGACGATTCGACTGCGGCGCCGATGTTGAGCGCTGTGATGACGGGTGCCAGCTACGCCGGCACCGGGACGGCTCCGGCAGGCACGAGCAGCCCCGTGTCGCGGGTTCCGAGGTCTGCTGACAGATCTGCGCCCAAGGCGGCGACGACGAATACGGTGCCGGCGGCACCCACTGACTCAGGTATCAAGGGAGGTACTGCTCAGCCGGTTCCCAAGCCGCCGTCCGCTACCCATTACGGTCCTGGCACCGCGATCGACGGTACGACGATCACTCCCTCCAGTACGCCCGGTACCAGCCCGCTGTCCACCAATACCACTAACCCGACGTCCAATCCCGGTACGCCCATTGGCCTCCCGAAGGGTGGCATCGAGGGCGGGCCCGGCCCGGCCGGAGGTGGGCCGATTCTGGGTGGGAAGGGAGGGCAGGGCAACGACCCCGGCAAGGGCGGCGTGACGCAGAACAAGGACGCCTTCGGTCGCACAACGGGCGCTCCCGGCAAGGCCGTCGCCCGCGGGGGTAAGGCCTTCGGCGTGGGCGAGGGCTATGAAGGCGGCTTCGGCACGGGAGGCCGCGCCGCCACAGGGGCTCGCCCCGGAAGCGCCCTGCCGGGGCGGACCGGAGGCATCGTCGGCGGGGGCGCGCGTCCCGGCAGCGGGTCAGG
Source organism: Kitasatospora sp. NPDC032757 (assembly GCF_055579305.1). Lineage (NCBI taxonomy): Bacteria > Bacillati > Actinomycetota > Actinomycetes > Kitasatosporales > Streptomycetaceae > Kitasatospora > Kitasatospora sp. NPDC032757. The sequence continues at coordinate 86,820 of NZ_JBVINN010000024.1, forward strand.
CGCGAAGCAGGCCTTCACCGAAGGCGGTTCCGGCCTAGGGGCCCGGGGCCGGGCCAGGGGAGAGCTGGGTGCGAACTCCGGCGCCGGCATGGGACCGGGAATGCCGATCGGGGATTCCCAGCGTCGCAAGAAGGACAAGGAGAAGGACGGCAAGCGCCCTGACTATCTCGTCGAGGACGAGGAGACCTGGGCGTCGGACAAGCCGGCCAACCCGAACGTGGTGGAATGAGTCCTGTTCGCTAGAGGACGGGCCGATGACCGGTCGTCCCGCAGGTCGGTGACCTGCGGGACGCTTCGCTGAGTGGGGTGACCAGGCTTGACAGGCAGTCGAGTAGGGCGCGGGGCAGCCGTGCTTGCTGCTGGAGCCTTGTTGTGGGGGGTCGTGGCTACTCCGGCAGCTGCGGATCAGATCCGGGATTCACAGTGGCCTCTGAAGAAATACCAGGCGGACACGAAGATCTGGCCCATGAGCCAGGGGGACGGCATCGTTGTTGCCGTAGTGGACACTGGAGTCAAGGAAGATCACCAGGATCTCATCGGGCAGGTACTTCCCGGAGCCGATTTCTCGGGTGGGAATTCGGATGGCCGGGTGGATACAAACGGCCACGGGACGGGGATGGCCAGTCTGATTGCTGGCGTCGGGCATGGCTCCCAGGCCGGGATCATGGGCCTTGCGCCCAAGGCGAAGATTCTCCCCATCAAGATCAGAAGCGATGAGGAATCGCCAGTCTCCGAACAGTCTGATATTGCGCAGGCCGTCAAATTCGCCGTGGATCACGGGGCGAAGGTCGTCAACATGTCACTCGGAGGCTATGCGCGCCTCGATTCCGAGGTGCGTAATGCGATCAAATACGCTGTATCTAAGGACGTCGTCGTTGTAGCAGCCACTGGAAACAGTGGAGACAAGGGCAGACCCGTCGAGTACCCGGCTGCCTTCCCCGGGGTGGTCGCTGTGGCGGCGGTCGATGAGCAGGGCAAGGTATGGGAGAAGTCCACCTTCGGCCCTGAGACCACGCTGGCTGCGCCAGGCGTGGAGGTTTACCACGCCGCAGCCAAGTCGACGTCGGCCTATGGCATTGGCCAGGGCACCTCTGGCGCCACCGCCTATGTTTCCGCCACGGCAGCTCTCATTCGCTCGAAGTACCCCAGTCTCTCCGCCGGTCAGGTCATCAATCGGATGATCAAGAGTGCCACTCCGCCCCCGGACGGTTCCTCGGTGCCCAACGCCCATTACGGCTACGGGACCGTGTCCCCGGCCAAGGCGCTGGAGCCGAACCCGGCTGTTGACGGGGGCCCGAAGGAGAACCCGCTGCTGGGCCGGGCCGAGTCGCAGGGGGCTCCGGACGATGGTGCGGAGGACCCGTCCGGGGTGCCGCCCGCGGCGCCGGCTGCCGCGGCCGAGGGGAACCAGGGGATCACGTACACGCTGATCGGTGCAGGGGTGCTGTTCGGGCTGGTTCTCGTCGCCGTCTGCGTGCTGGTGGTGGTGCGCGGTCGGCGGCAGCGGCGGTCGGCCGTGGCGGTGCCCGGTGCTGCCGGGTACCCGTATCCGGTGCCACCGCCTGCCGGTCCTCCGGGGCAGCAGGGCTACGGCTATGCCCCGCCGCCGCAGCAGCCTCCGGTGCCGCCGACGGGTAACCCGTACCAGTAGGTCGGAGCCCGACCTCCGCCGAGAGGCCACACCGGCTACTCGGCGACGGCGATCTGCTCACGGTGGTGGGCGGGGGCGGTGAGTTCGTCGACCACGGCGACCGCGAGGTCGGCCTGGGCGATCCGCTCGCCGAGGACCTGCGGGCCGCCGGTCCGGTACTGGCCGGTTCCGGGCGCGGTGCGGTCGAGGTCGAGCGGCGGGGTGACGACGACCCAGTCGAGGGAGGTGTCGGACTCCCGCAGCAGGTCCAGGGCGAGGGCGTGGCCGAGCGAGAAGGTTCGGTAGGCCTCGGGGAAGCCGGGGTCGTCGTGGACGGCGGTGCCGGGCGCGGTCTCCAGGGTGGTAGCGACGCCGACGTGGACCAGCCGGCGGACCTCGGCGGTGCCGAGGCCGGTCACCAGGGCGTCGGCGGTGGCCCGGTAGAAGTCCGCGGAGGGTACGTCGGGCGTGTAGACGGTGGAGACGGCGGCGGCGTGCCCGTGTGCGGCGGAGGCGACGTCGGCGGGGTCGGTGACGTCGCAGCGGACGAGGGTGATGCCCTCGTCGGCGAGGTCCGGGTGGCGTTCGGGATCGCGTACGGCGGCGGTGACCGCCAGCCCGCGCAGCCGGGCCTCGGCGACGACGGCGCGGCCGACCTGCCCGCCCGCGCCGTAGACGACGATGCTGCGGTCGATCTGCTCGTGGGTGCTGCTCATGACGGTCTCCGTCCGTTGGCCGGGGGCGTTGTCGCCACCGTTGCCGTGACGGTAGACCGGGGGGTGCCGGTTACTTCAACGGTACCGGCGGGGGCCTGCACGGATTCCGGGTCCGCTACCGTCGGTGCCATGTCGCAGACCGTGCTCGAATCCCTGGCGTCCGCACCTCTGTCGGTGGACTTCTTCGACCCGGACTGCCCGGTGCAGTCGATGCCGGTGCTGGGCGGCAGGAAGTGGACCTGGAAGCTGATGCGCTGTCTGGAGGGCGGCCCGCGACGCTTCTCCGAGTTGCGGGTGCCGCTGGTGGGCATCACGGCGAAGGTGCTGGCCGAGACGTTGCGCGCGATGGAGCACGACGGGGTGGTGACCCGGACCGACTACGACGAGAATCCGCCGAGGGTGGAGTATTCGCTGACGCCGCTGGGCCAGTCGCTGCTGGGGCCGATGGACGCGGTCTGCGCGTGGAGCCGCGAGCACCTGGCCGCCCTGCTGGAGGCCCGCGAGGCGTTCGAGCGGGAGGAGCGGGAGGAGCAGGAAGAACGGGACGAGTAGGACGCCCGGGACGAGCAGGCAGGAAGGACGAGCAGGGCAGGCAGGAAGAGCAGGACGCGTGCGATGTCGGGCGGGCCGGCTGAGCCTGGCAGCATTTCGGCGGCCGCTGGCGCTATGACCGCTGGTGGGCCCGGTGCCGGGGCGGCCATCCTGGGCACATGACCACTCCCGAGAACGCCCCCGCTACCCCCGCCGACAGCATCGTCCCGGACACCAAGGACTGGACGTGGGTCCTGGAGCGCCCCTGCCCGGACTGCGGCCTGGAGTCGGCGGCCGTCTCCCGCGAGGCCGTCCCCGGGCTGATCCGGGACAACGCCGATGCCTGGGTGGCCGTGCTGGCCGGGGACGAGGAGGTGCTGCGCCGCCGTCCCCGCCCGGAGACCTGGTCGGACCTCGAGTACGCGTGCCATGTGCGGGACGTCTTCCGGCTGTTCCACTTCCGGTTGAACCTCATGCTCGACCAGGAGAACCCGGACTTCCCGAACTGGGACCAGGACGAGACGGCCGCCGCCGAGCGCTACTGGGAGGCGCAGCCGGAGGAGGTCGCGGCGGACCTGGCCGAGGCCGCGCGGGTCCTCGCGGACGCGTTCGAGCAGGTGTCCGGCGACCAGTGGCACCGCACCGGCAACCGCAGTGACGGTGCGCGCTTCACGGTGGAGTCGTTCTCCCACTACCTGGTCCACGACCCGGTCCACCACCTGTACGACGTGACGGGCGAGCGGGTCTGATCCTGCCGAGCGGGCTGCGACGCGGGGGAGTTGGGCGCGGGCGCCCGGCCGGGATCACCAGCCGGAGGCCTCGCGGAGCATGGTGCGGCGGAGTCGGCCGGCCACGCTGGCGGTGTCGGTGCCGATGACGTCGGCGATCTCGGGGGCGGCGAGGCCGACGATGTAGTGCAGGATCGCCAGGTCGTCGTCGGCGGGGTGGCTGGGCCGGGCCGGCGGGTCGGCCCGCAGGGTGTGCTCGTTGACCGTGCCGCGCAGGATCTGCCAGGCGTGCGCGGTCGGATTGGAGCTGCCCAGCAACTCGCGCCACTGGACGGCGATTTCGGCGAAGGCCTGCTGCACGGCGCCGATCGCCTCGGCGTGGTCCGGCAGCCAGACCCGGGCGTAGCTGAGGTAACGCGGCCGGTGCAGCTCGCAGAACGCCGCGAACTCCAGCGGTACGACGGACGGATCGCCGGGCGCCGGGGGAGGCTCGGCGGTGCTGTCATGACGGTTGGTCATCTCGGCTTCTCGGCAAGTGAGATGGGCTTCTGACGGTCGATCATCTGTGCTCACTCTACGGTAGGCGCTCGGTGCTCTGGGTGACCAATCGGATTGAATGCCCGGAACGTGCCGCCGCTCGGCCGGTTCCGGCGGTGGCCGGGTGCGGGTCGACGGGCGGCGGGGTGGCGCGGGGCCGGTGGTGGGGGTGGTGCGCAGCGCTGCCAGGGTCGCGAGAGTGAGAGCGTCATGGCCGGTCAGCCAGGGTGGTCGGCGGGGAGTGGTGGAGCGGTTGATGGGCCACCGTAGGCGGTCCGGTGGCTCGCGTCCACACCCGAGGCGTGAAGCCGCGCGCGCGCCACCTGTCGCGCGCGCGGAGGGTGGGAGCGGGCGCGGAGGCGGGTGCGCGGGTGGGTGGTGCGCTCCCCCGGGCGGCGGCGCGCCGGGGTGGGTGGGGCTGCCGTCCGGGGTGGCGAAGGGGCGGTTCCGGGGCGGCGGAGGCGGGCCGTCCGACGCCCGCCGCCCGGCCCCGGTCACGCCCGCCGTCCGGCCCCCATTCGGCGCCCGCCATCCGGCACCCGCCGTCCGGCCCCCGTTCGCGCCCGCCGCGCCCGCCTTCGCCGGACGGAGCGGTACGGAGTGGAGGGCAACGGCAAGGAGCCGCAGGGGAAACCGGTGTGACGCTTCTTCAGCCCGGTTGCCGGGCCTCCGAGGGGGAGAGCCGGTCGTCCGCCGCGGTGCTCCGCCCGAGCTGGGCGGGAAACGAATCGACAGCCCTCCGCCGCGCCGGTCCGGCCGCCGCTGCCGCCGCGGTGGCTGCTGCCGCCGCACTCTCCGCCGCGCCCTCCTCGCGCCGCCGGAAGGCCTCGTCGGCTCCGTCGGCTCCGTCGGCCCCGTCGGCCCCGTCGGTTCCGCTCCGCCCCCGGCCCCCGGTCGCGCGGGCGGCCTGTTCCTCGGCCGCCTGTCTCGCGGCCAGGTAGGCCTGGACGGCGGCCATCCCGTAGACCGGCTGGATCAGCTGGTGGCCCTTGAAGAAGGGTCTGGCCGGGGCGAATCCGGCGGCGACCACGAGGTCGCGGATCTCGGCTATCTCGGCCTCGCTGCGGGCCGTGAAGCGGACCTCCCAGCCCTTCTTGTACGTATGGCCCTGTTCGCCGCTGCGGCGGGCCGGGTCCGGCCGGCGGACGTATCCGGGCAGGCGGCCAAGGCGGAGCTGGGCCGCGCGGAGGCCGGCGGTCTCGTCACGTGACATGAACTAAGGGTAGGCAATCCAGGGAGCTGGAGTGACGCCCGGCGGCGCTTCGGCGTATGCCCTTGGTCACTCACGGTCAGAAGCGCTGGTCGTTGATCGGCTTCGGCCGGTGCCGGCAATCCCGTGACCTCCCATTACTCCGAATGGGTGAGGGTATGGGGACTTTAGTGCAGGCTGGTCCCGGTTTCACGACGGTTGGGTAACAGTGCGTCAGGCGACCGATGGCCGGTCCGGGCTGTTGGGGATGGTGTCGGCATGAGCTACCGGATTCCCTCGCCGACGCCTTCCCTGGAGGAACTGGCGAAGCGTCAGCAGAACGTCATCACCGCCAGCCAGCTGCGCGCCCGGGGCGTGCCGGCCCGGGTCGTCAGCGGGCACTGCCGCCGCGGCGGCCCGTGGCAGCGCCTGCTGCCCCGGGTCTACCTGCTGCAGTCCGGCGAGCCGACCCCGGAGCAGCGGATGTGGGCCGCGCTGCTGTACGCGGCGCAGAACGGCCGTGAGGAGGGCCGCCGCGAGGGTGCGGTGATCACCGGCACCGCCGCACTGGCGCTGTACGGCTTCGCCGCGGTGCCCCGGCTGCCGGCCGTCACGGGGGTGGACGTCCTGGTGCCCCGTCAGCGTCGGCTCAAGGACGCCGGGGAGGTGCGGATCCGGCGCACCGAACGGGAGTTGGTGGCCCACTCGGTGCACGGCCTGGCCTGTGCGCCGGTCGCCCGGGCGGTGGCGGACGCGCTGTGCGAGTGGACGGCCGAGGGCGCGGCGCCGGAGTTCGGCGGGGGCGCCGCGCTGCCGGTCCGCGAGGTGCTGCGGGAGGCCGTGGGCCGGCCCGGCTCCCGGGTGGGGCGGCCCGATGCCCGTTGCAGCGCGAGGGAGCTGGTCGCCGAGCTGACCGAGTCCGGGCTCGCGGCCGACCTGCGGGTGCGGGCCGCGCTGGACGAGCTGCTCTCCGAGGAGCGGGACGCCGTTCTGGCGCGGCTCGGTGAGCTCGCCGACGAGTGGCTGCTGCCCGCCCCGCTGGCCGGCCCGGAGCTGCGGATGCGCGGCGGCACCTACATCGCCGTGCCGGACCTCTACTGGCCGCAGGCGGGCGTGGCGGTGGAGGTCGACCCGGAGCTGCGCTGCGTCAGCGAGGGGGAGGCCGCCTGGGTGCGCGGCGGCCAGCACCGGATGGAGTACCTGGGGATCCGGGTGGTCTACCTCTCCGGTGTCAGGCTGGCCGCCGAGCCGGACGCGGTCGGCGCCGAACTGCGCGAGGCCTTCCGGAAGGGTGGCACCGACGTGGTGGAACTGCTGGTCGGTGCGGGCTGAGCGGCTCAGCCGCGTACCGTCGGGGTGCCGACCAGCTCGACCCCGGCCGCCCGCAGCTCCTCCAGCGCGGCGGCGGTGGTGTCCGGCGCCACGCCCGCCGTCAGGTCCAGCAGGACGCGGGTGGTGAAGCCCGCCCGGGCCGCGTCCAGCGCGGTGGCCTTGACGCAGTGGTCGGTGGCCAGGCCGACCACGTCCACCTCGGTGACCTGACGCTCGCGCAGCCAGTCGACCGGCCCGCGGTTGTTCTCGTCCAGCCCCTCGAAGCCGCTGTACGCCGCCGCGTAGGCGCCCTTGTCGAAGACGGCCTCGATGGCGCCGGAGGTGACCGACGGCGCGAAGTTGGGGTGGAAGCCCACCCCCTCGGTGCCCGCCACGCAGTGCACCGGCCAGCTGTTGACGTAGTCCGGGTGGTCCGAGAAGTGGTCGCCCGGGTCGATGTGGTTGTCGCGGGTGGCGAGGACGTGCTGGTACCCGGGGCGGGCCTCGGCGATCAGGTCGGTGATCGAGGCGGCGACCTCGGCCCCGCCGGCGACGGCCAGACTGCCGCCCTCGCAGAAGTCGTTCTGCACGTCGACGACGATCAGTGCCCGGTGCATGGCTCGCATCCTCGGTTGTGGGGGGTGGTGCGCTGGTTCTGTGCGCTTCCGGTGGGAACTCTACGGTCGACTGTAGGCAGTGGCACCCGGGGGCGGAAGGCCCGGGGAGCACCCGGGTCCGCGCCCCCGGGGGCCCGGCGGCCGCGGAGCGGTGTCACAGGAGCAGCTCGGTCGCCAGCACCGGGTCGCCCTTGGACAGTTGGGTGGCCGACAGCGGCAGCCCCGCCCGGGCCCGGACGTGCCGCTCGCGCGCGGCGCTCAGCGGCTCCCGGCCGACCACCTCGCCGGCCAGCACCAGCGGCACCTGCATCAGGTGCGGCTCCAGCTCGGCCGGGACCGGCCCGGTGCCGACCACCTCGGCCTCGGCCACGCCGTCCGCGTCGGGCCGCCGGGCCGCCCACTTGCGGCCGCCGATGCTGGTCTTGCCGCCGGCGGCGCGCTTGGCGACCGCGACCAGCGGCCCGTCCTCGGACTCGGCCCGGGCGACCAGCTTGTAGACCATCGCGCAGGTCGGGTGGCCGCTGCCGGTGACCAGGCTGGTGCCGACGCCGTAGCCGTCCACCGGGGCGGCGGCCAGCGCGGCGATCGCGTACTCGTCGAGGTCCGAGGTGACGATGATCCTCGTCTTGTGGGCGCCGAGCTCGTCCAACTGGCGGCGGACCCGGTGCGCCAGCAGGGTGAGGTCGCCGGAGTCGATCCGGACCGCGCCCAGCTCGGGGCCGGCCACCTCGACGGCCGTGCGGACCGCCTCGCGCAGGTCGAAGGTGTCGACCAGCAGCGTGGTGCCCTTGCCCATCGAGGCGATCTGCGCCCGGAACGCGTCCCGCTCGCTGTCGTGCACCAGTGTGAAGGCGTGCGCGGCGGTGCCGGTGGTCGGGATGCCGTAGGTGAACCCGGCCTCCAGGTCCGAGGTGGCGGAGAAGCCGGCCACGTACGCGGCCCGGGCGGCCGAGACGGCGGCCTGCTCGTGGGCGCGCCGGGCGCCCATCTCGATCACCGGGCGACCGCCGGCCGCGGCGGTCATCCGGGAGGCGGCGGCGGCGATCGCCGAGTCGTGGTTGAGGACCGACAGGATCACCGTCTCCAGGATCACCGCCTCGGCGAAGGTGCCCTCGACGGTCAGCAGCGGCGACCCGGGGAAGTAGACCTCGCCCTCCGGGTAGCCGTGGATGTCGCCGGTGAACCGGTAGTCGGCCAGGAAGCGCAGGGTGTCGGTGTCGACGACGTTCTGTGCGGCCAGCCAGTCGAGCTGCACGGCGGTGAAGCGGAAGTTCTCGACGGCGTCCAGCACCCGGCCGGTGCCGGCCATGACGCCGTAGCGGCGGCCGCCGGGCAGGCGGCGGGTGAACACCTCGAAGACGGAGCGGCGGTGCGCGGCCCCGCTCTGCAGGGCGGCCTGCAGCATGGTGAGCTCGTAGCGGTCGGTGAGGAGCGCGGTCGAACCGGCCGCGCGCACTGAAGTGGCGTCCATGAGGATGATGCTACTACCACTTAGCGTCAGATTGACGATTTCTCATGGGGGGTGCTCGCGCAGCCATGGGGCGGAATCGCCCGGAGGTCCCCCGGATGGCAGCATGGGGGCTGAAGGTGCAGGTATCCGGAGGAACGGCGAGGAGGACCCGGCGGTGAGTGTCGCGCCCGCAGAGATCGAGCGCCCGGAGGTCGAAGGCCTACCGGTGGCTGAGCCGGACACCCCCTGGGTGACCATCGTGCACAACGACCCGGTCAACCTGATGAGCTACGTCCAGTACGTCTTCCAGGCCTACTTCGGCTACCCGAAGGACAAGGCCCGGAAGCTGATGATGGAGGTGCACACCAAGGGTCGGGCGGTGGTCTCCAGCGGGTCCCGTGAGGAGATGGAGCGCGACGTGCAGGCGATGCACGGCTACGGCCTCTGGGCCACGCTCCAGCACGACTGAGCCGCGGGCCGCGCCCCGGGGTATCACCGAAGACGACGAAGACGGGCTGACCGATACAGATGGCTGGGTTGTTCGAGAGTGGCGGCGGCGGGAGTGCGGCGATCGTGCTGGACGAGGTCGAGGCCTCGATCCTGCGATCCCTGGAAGTGCAGATGCTGGAGCTGATCGGCCCCGGCCCGGGTGGTGAGGGCGGGGATCCGCTCGCCGCGCTGTTCGCCGAGGGGCCGAGCGAGGCGCCCTCCGACCCGGCGCTGGCCCGGCTCTTCCCGGACGCATACCGGGATCCGGAGAAGCCCCAGGACGCCGAGGGCAAGGCGGCCTCCGGCGAGTTCCGCCGCTACACCGAGCTGGACCTGCGCGCCCGCAAGCGCGAGGACGCGCTGCAGGTGGTCCGGGCGCTGGACGGTCTCGGCGGTGAGGGAGGGGTGCTCAAGCTGCCCTCCGGCGACTGCCCGCGCTGGCTGGGCGCGCTCAACGACCTGCGGCTGACCCTGGGCGTGCGGCTGGAGATCACCGAGGAGGACGAGCAGGGTCTGTACGACCTGCCGGACACCGACGAGCGCAAGCCGCTGGTGATGGCGTACCTGTGGCTGGGGGCCCTCCAGGAGTCGCTGCTGGAGGCGGTCTCGGACTGAATCCTGCCCGGTTCCGGGCAGCCCCGGCTCCACGTCCGCATGCTGGACAAGGGGTCGGGGCTTTTCCGTTCAAAACGGGCGAAATAATACCACTCCATGCTCAAATATCGCTCAGGTGGACACCGCTATCCGGAGTCTGCGTGGTACGACTTCTCCACCCCACGAGACCCATCCAGGACGGTGTGCCATGACCGAGAAGCTCTACGACGAAGTGGTCGACACCAAACCGGACGAGGAGGGCTACGAGCGGGGGCTCGGCAGCCGCCAGATCCAGATGATCGCGATCGGCGGCGCCATCGGCACCGGCCTCTTCCTCGGCGCCGGCACCGCGATCTCCAAGTCCGGCCCGAGCCTGATCCTGTCGTACGCGGTGGCCGGCGTGGCGATCTTCGTGATCATGCGGGCGCTCGGTGAACTGCTCACCTACCGCCCGGTGTCCGGCAGCTTCGCCGAGTACGCCCGGGAGTTCGTCGGCCCCTTCGCGGGCTATGTGACGGGCTGGACGTACTGGCTGTTCTGGGTGGTCACGGGCATGGCGGAGACCACCGCGGCCGCCGTCTACGTGAAGTTCTGGGCACCCGGCATCCCGCAGTGGCTCAGCGCGCTGACGTTCCTGGTCATCCTCTACGCGGCCAACCTGATCTCGGTGAAGCTCTTCGGCGAGATCGAGTTCTGGTTCTCCATGGTCAAGGTCACCGCCATCATCGGCATGATCCTGATCGGCATAGGCGTGCTCACCCTCGGCTTCAGCGACGCCGGTGACACCGCGTCGATCACCAACCTCTGGCAGGACGGCGGCTTCTTCCCCAAGGGGATCGGCGCCACCGTGATGACGCTGCAGATCGTCATGTTCGCCTACCTCGGCGTGGAACTGGTCGGCGTCACCGCCGGCGAGAGCGAGAACCCGCAGAAGACCCTGCCGCGCGCCATCAACACCCTGCCGTGGCGCATCATGCTGTTCTACATCGGCGCCCTGGTGATCATCCTCTCGCTCGTCCCGTGGACCGAATTCCAGCCCGGCGTCAGCCCGTTCGTCGCCGCCTTCGGCAAGATCGGCATCCCCGCCGCGGCCGGAATCATCAACTTCGTGGTGCTCACCGCCGCGCTCTCCTCCTGCAACTCCGGCATGTACTCCACCGGCCGGATGCTGCGCGACCTCGCCCTGCGCGGCCAGGCCCCCGGGCAGCTCACCAAGCTCAACTCCCGCCGCACCCCCGCCGCCGCGATCACCCTCTCCTCGCTGCTGATGGGCGCCGGCGTCGTCCTCAACTACCTCGTCCCCGCCAAGGCGTTCGAGTACATCACCTCGGTCGCCACCGTCTGCGGCCTCTGGACCTGGGCGATGATCCTGATCTGCCAGATCCGCTACCGCAAGTCCTGGAAGGGCGGCCACCTCCCGCCGCCGAGCTTCAAGGCGCCCGGCGGCCTCTGGAGCAGCTGGGCCGCGCTCGCCTTCCTCGTCCTGGTCGTCGTCCTGATCGCCCTGGACAAGGACAACCGCATCTCGCTGTACGTCTTCCCCGCCTGGGCCGTCGTGCTGGTGATCGGCTACCAGGTGCTCAAGCGCCGCAGCCCGGCCGCCGTCCACGCCGTCGCCCACGACCACCTGCACGCCCGCAACGGCGGCTGACGGCCCGGCGGACCACGCCGTGGACGCCCCGGCGGGCAGCCGCCGGGGCGTGGCTATCCTGACCGCATGCTGACCATCACCCGAGAACTGCGCGACGCGATCGTCGCCCACGCCCGCGCCGACCACCCGGACGAGGCCTGTGGCGTGGTGGCAGGCCCGGCCGGCACCGGACGGCCGGAGCGGTTCATCCCGATGCTCAACGCCGCCCGCTCGCCCACCTTCTACGAGTTCGACTCGGGCGACCTGCTCAAGCTCTACCGCGAGATGGACGACCGGGACGAGGAGCCCGTGATCGTCTACCACTCGCACACCGCGACCGAGGCCTACCCCTCGCGCACCGACGTGAGCTACGCCTCCGAGCCGTTCGCCCACTACGTCCTGGTCTCCACCGCCGACGGCAACGGCCCGGACGATCCGTTCCAGTTCCGCTCGTTCCGCATCGTGGACGGCGAGATCACAGAGGAAGACGTCCAGGTCGTCGAGGCCTACCAGCCCTGACCAGCACCCACCTGGGCGCGGCCCGCCGACTGCCCACGCGTGGTCGGCGGGCCGGTGCCATCTCAACAACAGAAACAGAAACATCCGGATCGCGAGACGGGCATGTCTAAGCCAGGCCGGGAATCTATACGATGAGCCCATGCGTTCCGTCGATGTGAGCACCCAGGCCCCGGGCACCCGCCTCGTGGCGCGCCTGCACGTCGACCTGTGCCGGCTCGCCAGTGCGATCTGTCCCGGCACGCCCGCGCGCTCTCGCTGAGCCGCCCGCCCAGGCCCGCCGCACGCCCTGTGCCCCGGGCCCACCCCGCCCTGCCGCGCCCGCTGCGGCCCACCCACCTCACGACTCGCACAGGAGCGCACCCATGGCCATCGAGGTCCGCATCCCGACCATCCTCCGCACCTACACCGACGGCGCCAAGGCCGTCGAGGGCACCGGCAGCAACCTCGGGGAACTCTTCCAGGACCTCGACGCCCGCCACCCGGGCATCGCCGCCCGCCTGCTGGAGGGCGGCGAGCTGCGCCGCTTCGTCAACGTCTACCTCAACGACGAGGACGTCCGCTTCCTGGCGGGCATCTCCACCGCCCTCGCCGACGGCGACAGCGTCACCATCCTGCCCGCCGTGGCCGGCGGCGCCCGCTGACCGCCCGCTCTCCCGCCCGCCCCGCGCAGGCGGGAGAGCCGCCGCTCCCGACCCTCACCGCCGTTGCCGGAGGCCCCCCTTGCGTTACGACAGCCCGCTCGAAGCCGTCGGCAACACCCCGCTGGTCCGCCTGCCCCGACTCTCCGCCGGCGTCCCCGGCAACACCGACGGCCGGGTCACCCTCTGGGCCAAGCTGGAGGACCGCAACCCCACCGGCTCCATCAAGGACCGCCCGGCGCTGCACATGATCGAGCGCGCCGAGGACTCCGGACTGCTCACCCCCGGCTGCACCATCCTGGAGCCCACCAGCGGCAACACCGGCATCTCGCTCGCCATGGCGGCCAAGCTCAAGGGCTACCGGATGGTCTGCGTGATGCCCGAGAACACCAGCGAGGAACGCCGCGAACTGCTGCGCATGTGGGGCGCCGAGATCATCGCCTCCCCGGCCGCCGGCGGCTCCAACACCGCGGTGCGGATCGCCAAGGAGATCGCCGCCGAGCACCCCGACTGGGTCATGCTCTACCAGTACGGCAACCCGGACAACGCCGGCGCCCACTACGCCACCACCGGCCCCGAGATCCTCGCCGACCTGCCCGGCGTCACCCACTTCGTGGCCGGCCTCGGCACCACCGGCACCCTGATGGGCGTCGGCCGCTTCCTGCGCGAGAAGGTCCCCGGCGTGCAGATCGTCGCCGCCGAGCCGCGCTACGACGACCTGGTCTACGGCCTGCGCAACCTCGACGAGGGCTTCGTCCCCGAGCTGTACGACGCCGAGGTGCTCACCACCCGCTTCTCGGTCGGCTCCGCCGACGCCGTCCGCCGCACCCGCGAACTCCTCCAGCAGGAGGGCATCTTCGCCGGCGTCTCCACCGGCGCCATCCTGCACGCCGCGCTCGGCGCCGGCCGCAAGGCCGCCGCGGCCGGGCAGCGCGCCGACATCGTCTTCGTCGTCGCCGACGGCGGCTGGAAGTACCTGTCCACCGGCATCTACACCGCCGAGTCCACCGAGGCCGCGGTCGAGGCGCTCCAGGGCCAGCTCTGGGCCTGACGCCTCACCGACCGGCCGACATCGCCCGCTGCGCGCGGGCCCAGATCTGCCGGTCCACCACGCCGGCCCGGCGGCGGAAGTCGGCGAGCGCCACCTCGCGCAGCTCGTCCGTCTCCAGCCAGCTGGTCCGGCCCTGGCGGTCGCCCACCGAGCCCGGCGGCAGCGGCAGGACCCCCGGACGGTCGGCGTGGTGCTTGCTGGTGATCTTCGCGACGGTCGCGGTGCGGCCGTTCACCCGCAGCACCAGGCAGGGGCGGTCCTTCGTCCCCGGACCGTCCTCGAACGGCACCTGCGCCCACCAGATCTCCTGCGGTGCCGGGGCCTGCCCGCGCGACGCCCGCTCACGCGGGCGCGGGGCCGGACGGGACGGTGCCGGGGCCGACGCCCCGCGCGCCCGGCGGACCAGGGCCGACACGACCAACGCCAGGACCGCGACGCCCGCCACGGCCAGGACCACCCAGATGCCAGTCATGCGGCGAACCGTACCGGGACCGCGCCCGCCCCCACCACCGTGGCCACCGTGACGGTTGAGCATTTATCCGAACCCTGCTCCCGGTTCGTCACGGAATGACCACAGAGTCCGATCTGCCGTAAAGCCGCCCCCGAGCGCCGGAAAAGCTGACCACGCACGCCCCCACGCATCCCGGAGGCCCCCGTGAGCCGCAGCACCGACCTGTGGTCGTACGCCGAGATCGCCCGCCACATCAACGTCCAGCCGGAGACCGTCCGCAACTACCGCCGGCACGGCCTGCTCCCCGACCCGGACGTCGTCGACGGCGGCGGCCACCCCCGCTGGTATCCCGACTCGATCAAGGCCTGGGCCCGTCGGCGCCCGGGCCACCGCTGAACCGGCGCCCCGGCCCCCGTCGAACTGCCGCCCCGGCGTTCTGGTGATTCCAGCCACAGCGCGGCACGGAGACGGGGGCAAAGTGCCCCTCCGCCCTTACCCTCGACACACGCGAGGGCAGCGCTGCCGGCCGGTTCACCGGCCCCGCACTGTCATGACCAGCGGCAGCCAGGACGTGTCGGGGCGGAGGGGCTCGGATGAAACTGACCGTGGTGGGGTGCTCGGGGAGCTTCCCGTCCGCCGACTCGCCGTGCTCCAGCTACCTCGTGGAGGCCGACGGCTACCGCGTCGTGCTCGACCTCGGCAACGGCGCACTCGGCGCCCTGCAGAAGTACGTCGACCTGTACGAGGTCGACGCCGTCCTGCTCAGCCACCTGCACGCCGACCACTGCGTCGACCTCTGCGCCTACTGGGTCGCCCGCAACTACCGCGCCGAGGGCTGTCCCGACCCGATGCCCGTCTACGGCCCGGCCGGCACCGCCGAGAGGCTCGCCCGCGCCTACGACATGCCGGAGAACCCCGGGATGAAGGAGGTCTTCGACTTCCGCACCCTCACCCCCGGCACCTTCGACCTCGGCCCGTTCCGGATCGAGGTCGCCCAGGTCAACCACCCCGTCGACGCCTTCGCCTTCCGGGTCGGACACCAAGGCCGCAGCCTCGTCTACTCCGGCGACACCGGCGAGAGCGCCGAACTCGTCGAGCTCGCCCGCGACACCGACCTCTTCCTCTGCGAAGCCGCCTACATCGACGGCCGCGACACCTACCGGGCCGTCCACCTCAACGGCCGCGAAGCCGGCGAGCACGCCACCGCCGCCCGCGCCCGCCGGCTCGTCCTCACCCACATCCCGCCGTGGACCGACGCCGAGCACAACCGCCGCGACGCCGCCGCCGCCTTCACCGGCCCCGTCGAGATCGCCCGGGCCGGCGCGGTGTACGAGATCTGAGCAGGTCGGCGGCGGTTCGCGCGGTCACGAAAACATCTTCGGAACCACCCGCAACCTCCCGTCCCCCCGGACGTCTATCCAAGTGAGCGGCGGGGAAGCCGCTCGTAACGGCCGGGCCTGTCAGGCCGGCAACCACCCATGTCACCAGTACGTCCACATCGTGCTGCCCGGAGGCGTCCGCGCCGGCCGGGCAGGTTCCGGGGGGAACAGCCATGCGTCAGAAGCAGCTCAACCGTGCCCTGCGCCGAATCCGCGGCGTCGTACCGGCCGTCGTCGTCACCGCCGGGCTGGTCGCCGGCGCCACGGTGACCGCCACGCCGGCGTTCGCCGACGCGGGGCCGCTCAGCCTCGCCGTCCACGCCCCGGCCGTGATCGGCGCCGCCGGCGCGCCGGTGGAGTTCACCGAGACCATCGGCAACCCGGGGGACCAGGGCTTCGCCGTCGCGCTGGAACTCTCGGTCGAGACCTCCCTCGGGGCGCCGCGGGACGCACTCAGCCTCGGGTTCGTCAACTCCCTCGGCGACTGGGAGAACATCGCGCTGGAGTCCCGCACCCACGGGGACAAGATCGTCTTCTCGGGCGTCGCGGGCAAGATCGTCGTCCCGCCGGGCGGAACCGACGTCCGCCTGCGCCTCGGCGCGCCCATGGGCAAGCCCCACGACGGCGCCGGCAACGGCGGCGTCGGCCCGGTCGTCAGCTTCCGCACCGGCGTCAAGGGCTGGTGGCTCGACCACTCGGTCGAGCCGCCGCTCTCCGACACCCACCAGATCAAGGTCGGCACGGTCTCCAACGCCATCACCGGGGTCCCGCACACGGCCGTCGCCGGCGGCGCGCCCATCGAGTTCGACGCGGTGCTGCGCAACCCGACCCCGTCGGCCTACGTGAACCTCGGCAACGTGCTCTTCACCGACAAGCACGCCAAGCTCGAGGTGCGCGGCACCGACGGCCGCTGGACGGCGCTGCGCCCGGCGCCCCGCGGGGCGGCGGACCCGGGGCAGGTCGGCTTCTACCTGGACGGCCTCGACTCCTCGGCCGCGCCCAACAGCACGGAGACCAAGCGGGTCCGGGTGAGCTACCCCGCCGGCACGCCGAGCGGCCCGACCCGGCTGCAGCCCTGCGTCTTCGTCAACGAGCCGCTCGACCGGCCCTTCCTCGGCACCACGGAGTGCTCGGACAGCGCGACCGTCCAGGTCACCCGGGACACCGGGGCGAAGGCGGGCGGCACCGGCCCCGCCGCCCCGGCCGAGCCGAAGCCGAAGAGCACCGCACCCGCATCCGCGCCGAAGCCGGCCGCCGACATCGCCGCCGCCCCGGCCGCCGCGGTCGCGCCGGTCGCGCCGAGTGCCCCGGCCGCGTCGGCCGCCGCGGTCGCGCCGAGTGCCCCGGCCGCCGCCCCCGGCTCGTCCGGAAACGTGGCCGCTGCGCCCGAGCCGGCCGAGCGGCTGGCCAGCACGGGCGCCGAGGGCGACCACACCGGCCTGTTCGCGGGCGCCTCCGCGCTGCTGCTCGGTGCCGGCGCCGCCACGTTCGCGCTGCTCCGCCGCCGCTCCGCCTGACACCCCGGTACCCCCTCGCCCCCTCCGCCCGGCTCCGGGCGGAGGGGGCGACCCGTTCGGGCCACCGGGGTCGGCCAGTGCCGGTTCCGCGCGCCGGATCCGAGACCCGGCGTCCGTGGCGGGCCTCCTGCCGGTACGCCTCAGCGCCGCCCGGGCACCGGCAGGCCCAGGTGGTCGCGCAGTGTCGTCCCGGTGTACTCGGTGCGGAACACCCCGCGTTCCTGGAGCAGCGGCACCACCTGGTCCACGAAGTCGTCCAGCCCTCCCGGGGTGAGGTGCGGGACGAGGATGAAGCCGTCCGCCGCGTCGCTCTGGACGTGCTCGTCGAGCTGGGCGGCGATCGTCCCGGCGCTGCCGATGAAGGACTGCCGGCCGGTCACCTCGATCACCAGCTCGCGGCTGCTGAGCTTCTTCGCGGCCGCCACCGCACGCCACTCGGCGGCGGTCTCCAGCGGGTCGCCGATCCTGGTCCGGCCCTGGACGAGGGGGCTGTCCACCACCGGGTCGACGGTGGGCAGCGGGCCGTCCGGGTCGTGGTCGGAGAGGTCGATGCCCCAGACCTGCTCCAGGTAGGCGATGGTGGTCAGTGGCCCGACCTGGGCCCGGCGGATCTCGCCTGCCCGCTCGGCGGCGTCCGCGTCGGTGTCGCCCAGCACGTAGGTGACGCCGGGCATGATCTTCAGCTCGTCCGGCTTGCGCCCGTACGCGGCCAGCCGCCGCTTCACGTCGGCGTGGAAGGCCCGGCCGGCGGCCGGGGTGGAGTGCCGGCTGAAGATGATGTCGGCCGCGGCGGCGGCGAACTCCCGCCCCTCGTCGGAGTCCCCGGCCTGGATGACCACCGGGTGCCCCTGCGGCGGGCGGGGCAGCGAGAGCCGGCCCTCGACGTCGAACTGCGGGCCCCGGTGCCGGACGGTCTTGCCTCCGGCGTCCCAGAACTCCCGGGCCAGCCGGACGAATTCGGCGGCGCGGGTGTACCGGTCGGCGCGGTCGAGGTAGCCGCCGCGGCGGAAGTTCTCGCCGGTGAAGGCGTCCGAGGAGGTGACCACGTTCCAGGCCGCCCGGCCGCCGGAGAGGTGGTCCAGCGAGGCGAACCGCCGGGCCAGCTCGTGCGGTTCGTTGAAGGTGGCGTTGACGGTCGCGGCCAGGCCGAGGTGGGTGGTGACGGCGGCCAGGGCGCCCAGGACGGTGATCGACTCGGGCCGGCCGACCACGTCCAGGTCGTGGATCCGGCCCTTCACCTCGCGCAGCCGCAGGCCCTCGGCGAGGAAGAGGAAGTCGAACTTCCCGCGCTCGGCGGTCTCTGCGAGATGGCGGAAGGAGGCGAACTCGATCTGGCTCCGCGAGGCCGGGTCCGTCCACACGGTGGTGTTGTTGACGCCCGGGAAGTGCGCGGCGAGGTGGATCTGCTTGAGCGGTCGGTCCGTCATCGGGTCACCTCGGAGGCGCTGGTCAGAGCGGTGGCGGCGGCCGGCGCGGCAGGCGCTTCGGCGGCGGGGGCGTAGCGGCCGGCCGGGCGGGCCAGACCGAGGTGGTCGCGCAGGGTGCGACCGGTGTAGCCGGCGCGGAACAGCCCGCGCCCGCGCAGCGCCGGGACGACGCGGTCGGCGAGGGCGGCCAGGTCGCGGGCCGGGTCGGCGGGCACCAGGTGGAAGCCGTCGACGCCGCCGCTCCCCTCGGCGAGCTCGGCGGTCAGCGCGGCGACGGCCCTCCCGTCGGGGAGAGCGGCGTCGAGCCGGGCGAGGATCCGCAGGCTCTCGCCCGAGCGCAGCCGCAGTCCGGTGGCGGCGGTCAGCCGGGTCGCCCGGTCGGGGGCGTCGAGCAGGACGACATCGGCGTGGCGGATCGCCGTCGCCACCCGGGCACGCCCGCCGGGGGAGGCGTCCGGGGCGAGGTCCGCCGCGGCGACGGACACCGCGACCACCGGCCGGCCCTGCGGCGGGCGCGGGGTGATGGACGGTCCGCGGACGGAGAAGTGCGGGCCCTCGAAGTCGACGTAGTGCAGCTTGTCGCGGTCGATGAACCGGCCGGTGGCGGTGTCGCGGATCTCCGCGTCGTCCTCCCAGCTGTCCCAGAGCCGCGCGGCGACCTCGGCGGCGTCGGAGGCCTCGGCCCAGAGCACGTCGGCCGGGGCGACGTCCTTGCGGCCGAAGGCCCTGGCCTCCGCCTCGGTGTCGGAGACCCCGACCAGCCAGCCGGCCCGGCCCTCGCTCACCCAGTCCAGGGTGTTGACGGCGATCGAGGTGTGGAACGGCTCGGTGTGCGTGGTGGTGACGGTCGGGACCAGGCCGAGCCCGCGCGTCCGCGGGGCGAGCCGTGCGAAGGTGGCGAGTGCGTCGAGCCGCTGCGGTTCGGGGGTGTAGGAGTCGTCCAGGGTGACGAAGTCCAGTGCGGCCCGCTCGGCGAGGCGGGCGAGAGCGGCGAAGTGCCCGGCGTCGAAGCGGCCGGGGCTGTCGAGGGCTGCGGACAGGTGCAACTGGCGGGGCATGGCGAGGCCTTGACTTTCCTCGTACGGGAGCGGTGTGAGCGCGGTGCGGGCGGGCACGCGGCGGCGGCCCGGGCGGCGGGCGGTCACGTGCGACGGGAAGCGTGGCCGGGGCGCGGCGGGGCGTCAGCCGGGCGGCGGCGGGGGAACGGTCAGGTCAGGCGCAACACGCCGCCGACCACACGCGACCGAAGTCGATGTGGCTGCGGGTGACCAGGATGCGCCGGGCGTTCACCGCTTCAGTTGACCAGCGGCCCTGCCGGTTCGTCAACCGTCGTCTCACCGCGGGGCTCCGGGAATGGGACGGGGAGGGAGGGACGGGGCGAGGGACGGCGCGACAGGGGCGGGGCATGCGAACGACCCCGCCCTGCCGCTCGGGGGAGCGAGCGGCAGGGCGGGGCCGGGGGTGCTGCGGGTCGTACCTCGGCGTCAGGCCTTGGTGACGTCCTCGATCTCGTCGTCGTCCTCGCGACCGGGGGTCTTGAGGTTGAACTTGACGATCGCGAAGCGGAAGAGGAAGTAGTAGAGCGCGGCGAACGCGATACCGATCGGGATGATCATCCACGGGTCGGTGGCCTTGTTCCAGGCCAGGGCGTAGTCGATCAGGCCGCCGGAGAAGGTGAAGCCGTCGTGCACACCGAGCGCCCAGGTGAGGGCCATCGAGACGGCGGTCAGCACCGCGTGGATGACGTACAGGGCCGGGGCGATGAAGACGAAGGCGAACTCGATCGGCTCGGTGACACCGGTGACGAAGGAGGTCAGCGCCAGCGACAGCATCATGCCGGTGACGGCCTTGCGGCGGTGCGGCTTGGCGGTGTGGGCGATGGCGAACGCCGCGGCGGGCAGGGCGAACATCATGATCGGGAAGAAGCCCGACATGAACTGTCCGGCGGTCGGGTCGCCGGCGAAGAAGCGGGTCAGGTCACCGTGGACGACGGTGCCGTCGGGCTTGGTGAAGTCACCGGTCTGGAACCAGGCGTAGGAGTTCACGAACTGGTGCATGCCGACGGGCAGCAGACCGCGGTTGACCAGGCCGAAGGCGCCCGCACCGAACGCGCCGGCGCCGATCAGGGTGTCGTTCAGGCTCTTGATGGCGTCGCCGACCGGGCCCCAGGTCAGGGCGAAGAGGACACCGACGGCGGTGCCGACGAAGGCCATGATGATCGGGACGAGACGGCGGCCGTTGAAGAAACCGAGCCAGTCGACCAGCCGGGTGCGGTGGTACTTCTGCCACAGCACGGCGGAGAGCAGACCGATCACGATGCCGCCGAGCACGCCCGGGTTCTGGTACGTGGCGGCGGTGTACTTGCCGTCGGCGACCACGGCCTCCGTGACCGGGAACGCGGTCAGCACGTTCTTGTACACCAGGAAGCCGACGAGCGCGGCGAGCGCGGTGGAGCCGTCCGCCTTCTTGGCGAAGCCGATCGCGATGCCCACCGCGAACAGCAGCGGCAGGTTGGCGAAGACCGCGTCACCGGCGGTGGCGAACACCGCGGCGACCTTGTTCCAGCCGAGGCCGTCCTTGCCGAACACGTCGTCCTGGCCGAGGCGCAGCAGCAGACCGGCGGCAGGGAGAACGGCGATGGGCAGCTGGAGGCTGCGGCCGATCTTCTGCAGGCCCTGCAGCAGGTTCTGGCCGAACTTCTTGGTGGGGCTTGGCGTGGCCGGAGCCGCGGCGGGCGCCGGTGCCTGCGCAGACTGACTCATGGGGGTGGGTTCCTAACGGCAGGGCGGGTCGGTCGGGGGTAGGTGCACAGGGGGCCGAACCGCGAACTGGTCTACACCACACGTGGTGTAGACCAGTTTTGTAGCACGGGTGGAGAAGGGGGGGAACCCCTGAAAGCGGTGCTGGTGAGAAGCGCTATGAAATCGAAACCTACTTGCGGATCGACGATCATGATTACCCGCCGTGATTGGCATTTTGGCTATTTGCGCAACAAAAAGAGCGGGCCGTCCGGCGGGGGTCGGTCGGCGGGGCGGCCGCAGGCCGTGGCCGGTTCGGCGGAGACCGGACGGAGGCGGGCGGAGGTGTCCGTGGGCGGCCCGGCCGGGCCCGGGAGTGGGCGGGACCGGGTGCGGACCGCCTGCCGGGGCGGTCGGGCGGGGGAGGGTGCGAGCGGATCCGACCTCCCCGGCCGCCGTCCGGTCATCGCCGGGATTGTCACCGCACTCCGTCGCGCCCTCCCATTCGCCGCGAGAAACCCGTGGCGGCGCCCGTGCGGAACGGCTGCGGCGGATTTGCCGGCCGGCCCGCCGCGCCGCCGCGGCGATCTTTCCCCCACCCGGCGCCCCCGCCGAAGCCGCGCCGGCGGGCGGGCGCCGAGCGGCTACCACCCAGCCCGCCCGCGCAGTGCCGGGGCGGGGCGACGGGTCACGGGCCGGCCGGGTCGCCGAATTTCCGGCGCGCCGATGGCGGGACTTCCGTATCGGGACCATCGGCCTGTTCCGGATATGCCGAAAGGCCCTCGGGCCTATGGTCCGAAGGCCTTTTCGGAGGGCTCGTGGTGACGCTGGGTTTATGCCCGAGTCACGTCCTCGACCTGACTCTCGTCCTCGCGTCCGGGTGTTTTCATATCGAATTTCACGATGATGAACCGGAACAGCGCGTAGTACACGGCGGCGAAGCAGAGCCCGATGGGGATGATCATCCAGGGCTTGGTGGCCAGGCTCCAGTTGATCACGTAGTCGATCAGGCCGGCCGAGAAGCTGAACCCGTCGTGCACTCCCAGGCCCCAGGTGATCGCCATCGACGCACCGGTCAGCAGGGCGTGCACCGCGTACAGCACCGGGGCGACGTAGGCGAAGGAGTACTCGATCGGCTCGGTCACACCCGTGATGAAGGAGGTCAGGCCGACCGAGAGCATCAGTCCGTAGATCTCCTTGCGGCGGTGCACCTTGGCGGAGTGCGCGATGGCCAGCGCGGCGGCGGGCAGGGCGAACATCATGATGGGGAAGAAGCCGGACTGGAACTGGCCGGCCGTCGGGTCGCCGGCCAGGAAGCGCGGGATGTCGCCGTGCACGATCACGCCGTCCGGCTTGGTGAACTCGCCGAACTGGAACCAGACGAAGGTGTTCAGCAGCTGGTGCATGCCGATCAGCAGCAGCACGCGGTTGGCGACGCCGAAGATCCCCGCGCCGCCTGAGCCCAGATCGACCAGGTCCTGGCTGAAGTCGGTCATCACGCGGTCGATCGGCGGCCAGGCCCAGACGGCCAGGCAGGCGGCGAGCATGCCCACCAGGGCGGTGATCATCGGGACCAGGCGGCGGCCGTTGAAGAAGCCGAGCCAGTCGACCAGCTTGGTGCGGTGGAAGCGCACCCACAGCCAGGCCGACATCAGGCCGATCACGATGCCGCCCAGGACGCCCGGGTTCTGGTACGTCGCGGCGGCGGCCTTCGCCGAGGTGTAGTCCACGCACTGGTTGCCGACCAGGACGGTGGGCACCTTGCAGTCCTCGGGGAAGGCGTGCAGCACCTGGTAGAAGACGAGGAACCCCACCACGGCCGCCAGCGCCGTCGAGCCGTCCGCCTTCTTCGCCATGCCGATCGCGACGCCGACGCAGAACAGCATCGGAAGACCGAGCGAGGAGTCCAGCAGCGCGCCGCCCGCCGCCGCGAAGACCTTCGCGATGTTGTCCCAGCCGAGCCCGTCCTTGCCGAAGACGTCGGGCTGTCCGAGCCGGTTGAGGATGCCGGCCGCCGGCAGCACCGCGACCGGCAGCTGGAGCGAGCGGCCCATCTTCTGGAGTCCGCCGTAGAAGCTGTGCCACCACACGGTCCGCGGGGCTGTGGCGCCTGCCGAACTCATCCTTCGCCCTCCGAGAGCAGTTGCCGGCCGCTGGCCACCTGGGCCGTCGGGCGGGGCTCGGGAACACCGGGGGCCCTTCCCGCGTTCATCGGAGTACCCCATATATTGGTGTAGACCACTCTTGGGGACGCAGGCCGGGCGCGGCGGGGCGCAAGCCCCGCTGATCGTCATTCTCGGACGAAGATCCAGATCGTGCGCGCCGGAATGGGCCAAAAGTGGACTAACGTGGCAGATCGGTCCTGGTCGGGTGATGCTTGTCGCGCTGCCGTGCAGCGCGACGGCCGCTGAAACCGCGTCAGCACCGGCAGCCACCCACCCCAGCCTCGGCCGGGGACCCGAGCACAGCGCAGGACGGCACCCGGCAGAGCAGCCGACGGGCCGAGACAGAGGGAGAACAACAGATGGCCAGCAAGGCTGAGAAGATCGTCGCCGGTCTGGGCGGCATCGACAACATCGAAGAGGTCGAAGGCTGCATCACCCGCCTGCGCACCGAGGTCAAGGACGCCTCCCTCGTCGACGAGGCCGCCCTCAAGGCCGCCGGCGCCCACGGCGTCGTGAAGATGGGCACCGCGATCCAGGTCGTCATCGGCACCGACGCCGACCCGATCGCCGCCGACATCGAAGACATGATGTGAGCTGAGCCCACCCGGCTCACCACCCTCCGGCCCGCCGGCCCCGCCCAGGGGCGGCGGGCCGAGGACTTCCGGGCAACCCGGCCGCACCGGACGGGCAACACCCGCAACCCCGGACAGGCAACACCCGCAGCCCCGGCGGCACCCCGCCACCCGGTCCCACAGGCACCGATCCGGACCCGTCGGGGCGTACCGGGACCACCCGGCAGAAGCGGCTACGCTCGGTTCCTATGTCACGCATCGACGGCCGCACCCCCGAACAGCTCCGCCCCATCACCATCGAGCGGGGCTGGAGCAAGCACGCCGAAGGCTCCGTCCTCATCTCCTACGGCGACACCAAGGTGCTGTGCACCGCCAGCGTCACCGAAGGCGTCCCGCGCTGGCGCAAGGGCAGCGGCGAAGGCTGGGTCACCGCCGAGTACTCCATGCTCCCCCGCGCCACCAACACCCGCGGCGACCGCGAAGCCGTCAAGGGCCGCATCGGCGGACGCACCCACGAGATCAGCCGCCTCATCGGCCGCTCCCTGCGCGCCGTCATCGACCACCGCGCCCTCGCCGAGAACACCATCGTCCTCGACTGCGACGTCCTCCAGGCCGACGGCGGCACCCGCACCGCCGCCATCACCGGCGCCTACGTCGCCCTCGTCGACGCCGTCGCCTGGGCCCGGGACAAGAAGATCCTCCGCGCCAAGGGCCAGCCCATCACCGGCGGCGTCAGCGCCGTCAGCGTCGGCATCATCGACGGCACCCCCATGCTCGACCTCCGGTACGAGGAAGACGTCCGCGCCGAGACCGACATGAACATCGTCTGCACCTCCGACGGCCGCTTCGTCGAGGTCCAGGGCACCGCGGAAGGCGCCCCCTTCGACCGCGCCCTCCTGGACCGCCTCCTCGACCTCGGCACCCTCGGCTGCGCCGAACTCGACGAGATCCAGCGCAAGGCCCTGGAGGCCTGAGACCTGGTCCGGTCGCGCTTCCGAAAACCGAGGGCTCCGGGCACCGGCGCTGTACAGGCCGGGCCCGGAGCCCTTACCGTTCCCGCAGCACCCGAATGCGGGAACCGCGCACCCCTCACCGCGCGTCCTCCCCTTACGGAACCCGCGCACCCAGGAGGACCGGATGCCCCAGAGCATCGCCCGCCCCGCCACCCTCGCCGTGGCCGGCCTGATCGCCATCCTCCCGCTCAGCGTGGTGAGTTGCTCGGCCGCCCAGAAGGCGCTCGACTGCGGCAACACCGCCGTCCGCATCACCGGCGACATCGCCGACGTCACCAACGCCTACAACAACGCGAGCAACGACGCGGCCGCCGCCGGACAGGCGCTCCAGAAGCTGAAGAACGACCTCGACCAGCTCGGCAAGAACTCCAAGAACACCGACGTCGTCAAGGCCATCAACGACCTCAACACCCAGGTCGACAAGGTCCAGCAGGCGGTCAACGGCAAGCAGGTCCCCGACCTCAAGCCGCTCGGCGACGCCGCGGGGAACCTCACCCAGGTCTGCACCGGCTGACGTCCGGTTAGGGTGGGTTCATGTCGACCCGCCTGATCCTCGCCACCCGCAACCAGAACAAGATCGCCGAACTGCGTGCCATCCTCGGCGACGCCGGCCTGGACGTCGAACTGGTCGGCGCCGACGCCTATCCCGAGATCCCCGACGTCCGCGAGACCGGCGTCACCTTCGCCGAGAACGCCCTCCTCAAGGCCCACGCCCTCGCCCGGACCACCGGCCTGCCCGCCGTCGCCGACGACTCCGGCCTCTGCGTGGACGTCCTCAACGGCGCCCCCGGCATCTTCTCCGCCCGCTGGGCCGGCAAGCATGGCGACGACCGCGCCAACCTGGACCTGCTCCTCGCCCAGCTCTCCGACATCGACGCGGAGCACCGCGGCGCCCACTTCTTCTGCGCGGCGGCGCTGGCACTGCCGGACGGCACCGAGCGCGTGGTCGAGGGCCGCCTCCTCGGCACCCTGCGGACCGCGCCGGCCGGTGAGGGCGGCTTCGGCTACGACCCGATCCTCCAGCCCGTGGGTGAGAGCCGTACGTGCGCCGAGATGTCGGCGGACGAGAAGAACGCCATCAGCCACCGCGGTAAGGCCTTCCGGGGGCTGGTGCCGGTGGTGAAGGAACTGCTGGGCTGACGAGCGGCA
Source organism: Kitasatospora sp. NPDC032757 (assembly GCF_055579305.1). Classification (NCBI taxonomy): domain Bacteria; kingdom Bacillati; phylum Actinomycetota; class Actinomycetes; order Kitasatosporales; family Streptomycetaceae; genus Kitasatospora; species Kitasatospora sp. NPDC032757. The sequence goes on from NZ_JBVINN010000024.1 coordinate 112,861, forward strand.
GGAACGACGATGGCCCGCCTGCCTTCGATTTGAAGGCAGGCGGGCCATTTCAGTCGGTACGCCCGGTGGGACTCGAACCCACGACACTGCGGACCTAAACCGCACCTCTCTAGCCAGCTGGAGTACGGGCGCACATCGGCTCTAGCCTACCGGCTGACTGTGCCGCAGGCCGCACCTTTCCCGGCCGAGGGTCGCGCTACGCCGCGATGCCCTCGGCGCGCGCGTCCCGGCTCCTGTTCCGCCCGCAGTAGGTGGGCGTGATGGAGTGGCAGTTGGGGCAGAGGAGACGGAGGTTCTACCGCCTGTTGTCGAGCCAGTTGCCGTTGATGTGGTCGACCTCCAAGGTCATGGCGTGCCCGAGCCAGGTCGGAGGGGCGCCGCACATCTCGCAGATGTCGGGGTGCCCGATGTGTACGAGCATGGCGCGGAGGCGGTCGCCCGGCACGCGGTGGCTTCCCGGCGGACGCTGCACGAGCAGCTCCTCGGCCTTGCGCCGCGGCCCGGTCTTCCGGCCCTTGTTGTGTGCTTGCCCCGTGAAGTGACCGGTGTCGCGCTGGTGGAAGGCGATGCTCTCCCTGACCAGTGTTCGGGAGCTGCCACAGTCGGTCATCCCGAGGGCCAGAATGACGCCGCGGAAGCTGCGGCGCGTTGCCACGGCCTGCGCCAGCGCGTCCTTGGGGAGGGCCTCGATCCTGTTGCGGCCGTCGCCCCTGAAGGTGAAGTGCGAGGTGTCGATGCCGAATTCGGCCAGCCGCTTCTTGAGGTAGGAGTACAGGCTGTCGTAGGGCGTGACTCCAAGGTATGCCATGACGGAGTTGATGCTGTCGCTGTTGGCCGCTTCCTCGGCCAGCTGCTGCCGGGAGTACCGGCGGCGCCCGTAGTCCGGCCGGCCTTCGTTGAAGTGCGAGGTGTCGATCCCGTAGAACCGAAGCCGCTTGCTCAGGTAGCTGTGCGTGCCGCCCGCCATCGGCACGCCGAGCTTTCGCATGATGTCGTTGACGCTGTTCGACTCCGCTGCGAGTGTCGTGAGCAGCTCACGGGTGTACTTGACCGGCATGGTCGTCCCCCTTCGGGCCTGTGTGTGCGCCCGTCCCCCATGTGCGCGAACGATCGTCGTCCCGTTCGGTTACGGCCTCACCACCAGTACTTCGGGTACTTGCGGCCCGTCAGGCGGGCGCCGATGAGGGCGGTGCCGGTGAGGAGGAGGGTGGCGAGGAGGAGCAGGGGGAGGAAGCGGGTGGCGGCGGGGGCGGTGAGAGTGACGATGAACGCGGTGGCCGCCGCGGGGGAGTGGGGGGTGCGGGTGAGGGCCATGACGCCGAGGGCGAGGCCGCCGGCTATGGCGGCGGACCAGTAGGCGGGGGTGGTGACGGCGAGGACGCCGTAGCCGGTGAGGGCGGAGAGGAGCTGGCCGCCGATGACGCTGCGGGGCTGGGCGAGGGGGAGGTCGGGGGCGCCGGCCATGAGGGCCATGGTGGCGGCGAGCGGGGGGATGAGGAGGGGTTGGTGGGTGAGGGCGCCGAGGGCGACCAGGAGGAGGAGGGCGGTGACGGCGGTGGCGGTGGAGGCGAGGACGCTGGTGGTCGCGGGGCGGGCGGGGGCTTGGCTGGGGAGGGGCATGGCCGGGCTGCTCCTAACGGCAACGGACAAATTCGATCGTTAGTATTCGCGGCTTCCTAACATGTGGCAAGTCGCGTTACCGTTAGGGAATGGCCATGGTGGAGCGCGGTGCGGTGGACGAGATGCCAGTTGACGGCGAGCACCTCGCGCTGGATCTGGTGAACAGCACCTTCGTCCGCGGGGGCCTGCGCGGTCATCTGGTGGACGTGCTGGTGGAGCCGTCCGACCTGGAGCTGTGGGTGGAGCGGCATGCGGTCGGGCTGGACCTCCCGAGCGCACCGGCCGGGGTGCTCGGCGGGGCGGAGCTGGCGGCGTTCCTGGAGCTTCGGCGGGCGCTGCGCGCGGTGCTGACCGCGGTGGTGGCCGGCGGGCCGGCGGGGGAGGGTGACGTCGCGGTGGTGAACGCGGCGGTGCGGGCGGCGCCGGGGTGGGTGGAGCTGTCGCCGGGGGCGGCTGCGGAGGGGGTGCGCCGTTCGGCGGCGGGGGAGTACGGGGTGGTGCTGCTGGGGCGGGTGGCGCAGGCGGGAGTGGGGTTGCTGACGGGGGATCGGCGCGGGTCGGTGCGGGCGTGTCCGGCGCCGGGTTGCATCCTGTTCTTCCTGCAGCAGCATGCGCGCCGGGCGTGGTGTTCGACGGCCTGCGGGACGCGGGTCCGGGTGGCCCGGCACAGCCGTCGGCATGCGGACGACTGAACGGGTGCCGGCCGGAGGTCGACCGGGGCGGGTCGGGAGTGGGCCGGGGCGGGCCGGTGGGCGGCTCGCGGGCCGACCGTGGGTGATGGTCGGGTATCGGCCGTTCGACCGGCGCTGTTGGGGAATTGATGACCAATTGGTACAGACCTATTGACCTATGTGGTTCAGACCACATAGCTTCAGCGCCAATCTGCATTCCCCCACGTGCGTGCTCCCCCACAGGTACGCGCCGACACTCTCTCCCGGAGGACCGAGTGTTGATCCGATCCACGGCGGAGCGGCGTCCCACCGCTGCCCGTCACTCCAAGAGCCCGGCCGCCCGGGCGGGTCTGGCCTCGCTGGCGGCTGCCGGCCTGGCCGGCCTGCTGGTGGCGACGCTGGGCGCGGCACCCTCGCAGGCGTCCGCGACCGTCGACAACGCGGCCTGTCGGCCCGACGGCATGTACCGGACTCCCGGGGTGGACGTCCCGTACTGCAGCGTCTACGACACCGCGGGCCGCGAGAAGATGGGTGCGGACCACCAGCGCCGCATCATCGGCTACTTCACCGGCTGGCGCACCGGCAAGGACGGGACCCAGCCCTACCTGGTGAGCGACGTCCCCTGGGACAAGGTCACCCACCTGAACTACGCGTTCGGGCACGTCGGCGGTGACAACAAGATCTCCGTCGGCACCGACGACGACAAGAACGAGGCCACCGGGATCTCCTTCCCGGGCGTGCCCGGCGCCGAGCTGGACCCGTCGCTGCCCTACAAGGGGCACTTCAACCTGCTGACGAAGTTCAAGAAGCAGTACCCGAACGTCAAGACCATGATCTCGGTGGGTGGTTGGACCGAGACCGGCGGGTACTTCGGCGACGACGGCAAGCGCGTCGACTCCGGCGGCTTCTACTCGATGACCGTCAACCCGGACGGCTCCGTCAACCAGGCGGGCATCGACACCTTCGCCGACTCCTCGGTCGACTTCATCAAGAAGTACGGCTTCAACGGCGTCGACGTCGACTACGAGTACCCGACCTCGATGAAGGACGCGGGCAACCCGCTGGACTGGCAGCTGGCCAACTCCAGGCGCGCGTCGCTCGCCAAGGGCTACGCGGCGCTGATGAAGACGCTGCGGGAGAAGCTGGACCGGGCGGGTGCCGCCGACGGCAAGCACTACCTGCTCTCGGTCGCGGCCCCGTCGTCCGGCTACCTTCTGCGCGGCATGGAGACCTTCCAGGTGGCGCAGTACCTGGACTACGTCAACATCATGTCGTACGACCTGCACGGCGCCTGGAACAAGTACGTCGGGCCGAACGCCTCGCTGTTCGACGACGGCAAGGACGGCGAGCTGGCGGCGGCCAACGTGTACGGCACCGGCCAGTACGGCGGTATCGGCTACCTGAACGCGGACTGGTCGTACCACTACTTCCGCGGTGCGATGCCGGGCGGCCGGATCAATGTCGGCCTGCCGTACTACACGCGCGGGTTCAAGAACGTGACCGGCGGGACCAACGGCCTCTGGGGCACCGCGTCGGCGACCACCTGCCCGGTGGGTTCGGGGCTGACGGCGTGCGGTGACGGCGCGGTCGGTGTCGACAACATCTGGAACGACAAGGACGACGCGGGCAAGGAGTCCCCGGCCGGCTCGAACCCGATGTGGCACGCGAAGAACCTGGAGAAGGGCATCGTGCCCGACTACCTCTCCGAGTACGGCGTGACCGACACCGCCCTGCAGGGCACCTATGCCCGCAACTACAGCTCCTCGCTGGTGGCGCCGTGGCTGTGGAACGACTCCAAGAAGGTCTTCCTCTCCACCGAGGACGAGCAGTCGGTGGGCGCCAAGGCGGACTACATCGTCAACCAGGGCGCCGGCGGCGCGATGATCTGGGAACTCGCGGGCGACTACAGGTGGGACGCGACCGCCAACGGCGGCAAGGGCCAGTACGTGCCGGGCTCGACGCTGACCTCGCTGATGTACGACAAGTTCAAGGCGGCCTCGCCGTACGGTGCGGTCCGCTCGACGACCGCGCTGCCGCAGCAGACCCTGCCGATCGACGTGTCGTTCACCAACTTCGCGCTGGGTGACTCGAACTACCCGATCAACCCGAAGATCCACATCGTCAACAACTCGACGGTGACCCTGCCGGGCGGTACCGAGTTCCAGTTCGACTACGGCAACTCGGCCCCGGGCAACGCGAAGGACCAGTCCGGCTTCGGGCTGACCGTCATCAAGCAGGACAACCCCGGGCCGGGCAACGTGGGCGGCCTCAAGGGCACCTACAACCGGGTGTCGGTGAAGCTGCCGGGCTGGCAGTCGCTGGCACCGGGCGCGTCGATCGACATGGACTTCGTCTACTACCTGCCGGTGTCGACGCCCTCGAACTGGACGGTCAACGTCGGGGGCACGCTGTACGGCCTCAAGGGTGACCTGAGCCGGGGCGCCGTCGACGGCGGCACCGCGACGCCGACCCCGTCGCAGACGGCCACGCCGACCGCGACCCCGACCGCGACCCCGACCGTCACACCGACGGTGACGCCGACCGTCACGCCCACCGTGACGCCGACCGGCACGCCGACCGTGACGCCGACGGTGACCCCTACCGCGACCCCGACCTCGGGCACCTGCGCGGGTGCGCCGAGCTGGGACGCGGGCACCGCCTACGCGACGACCACCAAGGTGTCGTGGAAGGGCCACTACTACCAGAACAAGTGGTGGACCAAGGGCGACGACCCCGGCGCGAGCGGCTCGTGGGGCGTCTGGAGCGACCTCGGGACCTGCTGATGACAGCGGTCCGCTGAGGTGAGAGACGGCGGTGGCGGTGCACCCGGTCGGGGGGTGTGCCGCCACCGCTCCGTTGCCGGGCCCCGGGGGAGGGCAGCCTCCGCGGACGGCACCGGGGCGCGGCAGCGGGCCGGTGCCGCACCGCCGCGCCCCGGTGGCGCCTGCCGGAGCAGTTCGCTCAGGCGCTCTCGACCTTGAGGTCGCGCAGCAGCTTGGCGACGTGGCCGGTGGCCTTCACGTTGTAGAGGGCGCGCTCGACCTTGCCCTGCTCGTCCACGATCACGGTGGAGCGGATCACGCCCTGGTAGGTGCGGCCGTAGTTCTGCTTCTCGCCGTACGCGGCGTAGGCCTCCAGGACGGCGTGGTCCGGGTCGGAGAGCAGGGTCACCTTGAGGTCCTCGGCCTCGCGGAACTTGCCGAGCTTCTCCGGCTTGTCCGGCGAGATGCCGATGACGTCGTAGCCCGCGCCGGCGAAGACCTCCAGGTTGTCGGTGAAGTCGCAGGCCTGCTTGGTGCAGCCCGGGGTGAGCGCGGCGGGGTAGAAGTAGACGATCACCTTGCGGCCGAGGTGGTCGGCGAGGGACACCTGGTTGCCGTCGGCGTCCGGCAGGCTGAAGGCGGGCGCGGTGTCGCCGGGCTGGAGACGCTCAGTCACGGGGGACTCTCCTGGTGCGTGGGCGGGTGGTCGTACCACGGCAAACCTACCTCCGATGGTGGGTGGGGCCGCGCGGGCCTGCGTGGCAACTGACAAACTGGGTCAGTCGCACAGGACAACATCAGTGAATTGGGGTGGCCCGAGTGGGCGAGGCGAGCACGAAGGACAAGTCGGCGCGGACGACCGCCCAGATCGAGGCGGACATCTCCCGCACCCGCACCCAGCTGGCGGCGACCCTGGACGAGCTCGCCATGCGCGTCCACCCGAGCACCATCTCGGCCCAGGTCAAGGCGAAGGCGGTGGCCTCCGTGGAGGAGAAGGCCGGCCGGGCGTACGTGGCGGCGAGCGGGCTGGTGGAGAAGGCCAAGGCGCAGTTCGTGGACGAGAAGGGGCAGCCGCGCAAGGAGCGGGTCGTCCCGGCCGCGCTGGTCGGCGTCGGCCTGGTGCTGCTGGTCGCGTCCGCCCGCAAGCGTCGCAAGGGCTGAACGGCGGGGTTGTCGGGGCCGGGCGCCGGTGGTGCCCGGCCTTCCGTCTGTCCGTACGGCGGTCTCGTACGTCCCGGCGGTCTCGTACTCCGGGCCAGCGTCACGCCGCGGGCCCGGGGGCGGTACCTTCGGGATCGTGAGTACGAACGACGAACCCACCCCGCAGACCGCCTCGCCGGAGCACGACTCGCCGCGCCACGACCGGCTGGGCGAGAAGCTGCCGATCAAGATGCTGCACGACCGCGTCCTGGTGAAGACCGAGGGCAGCGAGGGCGAGCGCCGCTCGACCGGCGGCATCCTCATCCCCGCGACCGCGGAGCTGTCCAAGCGCTGCACCTGGGCGGAGGCCGTCGCGGTGGGCCAGAGCGTCCGCTCGGTGGAGCCGGGCGACCGCGTCCTGTACGACCCGGAGGACAAGCTGGAGGTCGAGGTCCGCGGCGCCACCTACGTGCTGCTGCGCGAGCGTGACCTGCACGCCGTGGCCGCGATGCGCTTCGGCGACACGGAGGGCTCGACCGGGCTCTACCTGTGAGGACCTGACCGGCCCGGGGCGGGCCGTCACGCCGTGGTGCGTGGCGGCCCGCCGCGTCATGTCGGGGGCCGGTCTGTCGGTGGCCGGCAGTAGGGTCCCGGCATGAGCAGCGGTGTGCGTTCGAGCAGTGTGCCTCCGGTCGGTGACGAGCAGCGCCGGGCCCGGGTGGGCCGGCGGCATCTTCTGGCGCCTTCGGGGCGGGCGGCGCGGGTCGAGCAGGTGACGGACGCCGTGGTCGGGCTGCACGCCACCGATGCGGCGACGGTCTACCTGTCGGCGTGCGCGCGGCTGGCGGAGCCGTCGGCGGCCGAGGTCGAGCGGGCGCTGTACGAGGACGTCTCGCTGGTGAAACTGCTGTCGATGCGGCGGACGATCTTCGCCGTGACGGAGGAGTTCGCGCCGTACGTGAGTGCGTCCACGGCGCGGGCGATCGCGGTCAAGGAGCGGGCGACGCTGCTGAAGCACCTGCGCGACTTCGCCGAGGGCTGGGACGAGCGGCGCCTCGCGGAGACGGAGCTGGCGGTGCTGGCCGCGCTGGACCGGCGCGGTGAGGCGACGACGAGTGAACTCGGCGCGGACGTACCGGCGTTGCGCGAGACGATGCTGATGTCGGCGGGCAAGCCGTACGAGGCGAAGCAGAGCGTGGGGAGCCGGCTGCTGCGACTGCTGGCCTCGGACGGGCATCTGCGGCGGTGCCGGCCGCGCGGGTCCTGGCTGAGCAGCAGCTATCCGTGGGCGCGGGTGCCGCAGTGGCCGGACGTGCCGGTGCGGGAGGCCAAGGCGGAGGTGGTGCGGCGCTGGCTGGCGGCGTACGGGCCGGCCACGGTCGAGGACGTGAAGTGGTGGACGGGCTGGACGCTGGGGGACACCCGTAAGGCGCTGGCGGACGTGGGCGCGGTGGACGTGGCGCTGGCCGGGGGCGTGGCGGGTCTGGTGCTGCCGGGGGACGTGGAGCCGGTGGCGGAGCCGGAGCCGTGGGCGGCGCTGCTGCCGGCGCTGGACCCGACGGTGATGGGCTGGCGTGGGCGTGAGTGGTATCTGCGGCCGGAGGACGTCCCGGCGCTGTTCGACCGGGCGGGCAATGCGGGGCCGACGGTCTGGTGGTGCGGCCGGGTGGTGGGCGGTTGGGCGCAGCGTGCGGACGGCGAGGTGGTGTGGCGGCTGTTCGCGGATGTCGGGGCTGAGGCGGAGGCGGCGGTCGCGGGGGAGGCGGCGCGGTTGTCGGGCTGGTTGGGGGAGGTGCGGGTGACGCCGCGGTTCCGGACGCCGTTGGAGCGGGAGTTGGTGGCGTAGCGGCTCACCGGCGGCCCGGCTCGGCGGCGGCCCGGCTCACCGGCAGCTGTCCGCCTCACCGGCGGCGGTTCGGCTCACCGGCGGCCCGGGGTACCCACGGTCGGGCTCGCCGGTGGTCCGGTTCGCCCGCGCGGTCCGGGTCGGCGGCGGCGGTTCGGCTCACGGGGCGGGTGGGGTGGCGGCCGCCGGGTTCGGGCCCGGATTCGGGCCCGGGCTCGGGCCGGTGGCCGACGGGTGTGCGGTCGGGGTCGGGGTCGGCGGCGGGGTGGGCCTGGCCGAGGAGGGCCGGCTGGTCGGGGTGGTGACCGGTGGCTCGGGGGTGGGTGTCGGGTGGGGTGCCTCGGGGGTGGGGGTGGGCCGGGTCTCGGTGGGCCGGCTGCTCGGGGTGGGCACGTCCGGTACCGGTACCGGTACCGGTACGGGCGCTGAGGGGGCGGGGGTGCTGGGCGGTGCGCTGGTGGCGCTCGCGCTGGGGGACGGCGAGGCCGCTGCGGTGGTGGCCGGGGTGCTCGGCCGGCTGTTGCCGCGGCCCGGCTGCAGGTCGAAGTGCTGGACGTCGGTGCCGTCCAGGACGTCGGCCATGTACGCGGTCCAGATCTCGGTGGGGAAGGCACCGCCGTTGATCCGGGTGTAGCCGGCGGTGCCGGAGAGCGGTTCCTTGGCGTGGGTCTTCGGGTTCTCCCGGAAGAGGCCGACGGTGGTGGTGAGTTCGGGGGTGAAGCCGGCGAACCAGGCGGAGAGGTTGGAGTCGGTGGTGCCGGTCTTGCCGGCGGCGGGGCGGCCGAGGTCGAGGGCGGCGGCGCCGGTGCCGCGCGGGCTGACGACGTCGCGCAGGACGTCGGTGACGGCGTCGGCGGTGCCCCGGTCGATCGCGCTGGTCGGGACGTGCTCGGGCATCTTGGGGACGTCGATGGCGCCGCCGGTGTGGACGCGTTCGAGCTTGGTGACGGACCACGGGGTGTACGCCTGGCCGTGGTTGGCGAACGCGGCGTAGGCGCCGGCCAGGTTGAGGGCGCTGGGGGTGGCGGTGCCCAGGGTCATCGAGGTGTTGGCCGGGTCCATGCCGGGGACGTTGTCGGGGATGCCCAGCCGGATGGCGGTCTCCCGGACGTGGGCGAGCCCGGCGTCGACGCCTTCCTGCGCGTAGACCGAGTTGACGGACTTCGTCATGGCTTGGCGCAGGGTGATGTCGCCGTAGTCGATGTCGTCCTCGTTGGGCGGGGCGTACGGGGTGGGGCCGCCGGTGACGGGGCGTTCGCTGGTGCCGTCGTAGCGGGTCTCGGTGGTGATCGGGCGGCCGTCGCCGCTGCTGCGACCGGAGTTGAGGCCGGCGGCGAGGTCGATGGGCTTGAAGGTGGAGCCGATCTGGTTGTCCTGGCGCAGCGCGTCGTTGTAGGGCTGTTTCGCGTAGTCGGGTCCGCCGTAGACGGCGACGACGCGCCCGGTGGCGGGTTCGACCGAGGCGCCGGCGACGCGGACGTCGGTGTCGGTGGTGGGCCGTTTGGCGGGCTCGAGTTCGTCGGTGAGTTCCTGCTGGACGGCGTGGGTGAAGGCGTCCTGCTTGTCCTTGTCGAACGTGGTGGTGATCCGCCAGCCGCCGGCCTTGAGGGTGGCGGTGTCGATGATGCCGCTGGAGACGAGGTAGTCGTCGGCTACGCCGACCAGGTAGCCGGCCTGGCCGCCGAGTCCGGTGGCGGGCTGGGGGTCGATCGGCTCGGGGAAGGTGATGGAGGCGCGGTCGACGGCGGTCAGGAAGCCGAGTTGGACCATGCCGTCGAGGGCGTAGTTCCAGCGGGCCACGGCCTTCTCGCGGTTGGCGGGGGTGGCGGTCTTGACGTCGTAGATGCTGGGGGCCTGGAGCAGGGCGGCGAGGTAGGCGCCCTGGGGGAGGGTGAGCTGGGAGACGTCGACGCCGTAGTAGGCGCGGGCGGCGCTCTGGATGCCGTAGGCGTTGCGGCCGAAGTAGCTGCTGTTGAGGTAGCCGGTGAGGATCTCGTTCTTGCTGCGCTGCTGGTCGACCTTGAGGGCGATGAAGAGTTCGCGGCCCTTGCGCTCGATGGTCTGGTCCTGGGTCAGGTAGTAGTTCTTGACGTACTGCTGGGTGATGGTGGAGCCGCCCTGCATGCCTTTGCCGGTGAGGGTGTTCCAGCCGGCGCGGACCATGCCCTTCAGGTCGATGCCGCCGTTCCGGTAGAAGGTGCGGTCCTCGGCGGAGACGACGGCGTGCTGGGTGTCCGGCGGGATCTGGGTGATCGTCACGTCGGTGCGGTTGACGGCGCCGGTGCGGGCGATCTCGGTGGTGCCGTCGGCGTAGAGGTAGATGTTGTTCTGGGCGACGGCGTGGGCGTTGGGGTCGGGGACGGGGACGATGAGGTAGAGCACGGCGAAGGAGCCGACGGCGAGGAGCAGGACGGCGGTGAGCGCGCCGAGCGTGATCCGCCAGGTGGGCAGGAGCCGGCGCCAGAACGGCTTGGCGCGGCGCGCCTCGCGACGGGCGGCCCGTTTGGCCTGACGTCGGGTGCGGTGGTCTGCCCTCAAGGTCATGCCGCGATTATGTGCTATTTGATCCGCGATCAGGTGGTGGAAAAACCGGGTGCGTCCACTGATCGTCGGCGGTACGGTGAAAGGTGCAAACCATATAGCGCACCCAGTTCTCGCGTACGCGGCTCGGACAGCTCCGCCCGCTCGCCCGGTACCCCCGGGCGGGGCCGGTCGGGGCCGGTCCGGCATGCGCCGGTGCCTGCCGTCGGCGTTCGTGCGCCGGTGTTCGGGCGCCGGTGTTCCCGCGCCGGTGCCCGGTGCGCTGTTCCGGGGTACTTCCGCCTGCCCGTATTTGTCGATAAGGAGACAATATGCCCAGCGCTGTGCCGGTCGAGACGCAGCTCAGGCCCCCTCCGGACGTCGGCGGCACCGCCCGCCTCTACCTCGCCGTCGTCCGCGGCGGCTTCCGCCGCTACTCCACCTACCGGGCCGCCACCCTGGCCGGTGGTGTCACCAACACCGTGTTCGGCTTCATCCTGGCCTACACCTTCCTCGCCCTGTGGCAGGCCAGGCCCGGGCTCGGCGGCTACGACGCCTCCCAGGCCGTCACCTACATCTGGATCAGCCAGTCCCTGCTGGCCACCGTCGCGGTCTTCGGCGGCGGCTTCCAGGACGACATCCAGGAGCGGTTCCGCAAGGGGGACATCGCGGTCGACCTCCAGCGGCCGGTCGACTTCCAGGGGTGGTGGCTGGCCAACGACCTCGGCCGGGCCGGCTTCCAGTTGCTGGCCCGCGGCGTGCTGCCGACCGTCGCCGGCTGCCTCGCCTTCGACACCCGGCTGCCGCACCACCCGGCGGTCTGGGCCGTGTTCCTGCTGTCCGTCCTGCTCGCGGTGGTGGTCAGCTTCGGGCTGCGCTTCCTGGTCTCGCTGACCGGCTTCTGGCTCCAGGACGCGGAGGGGATCCGCTCGGTCATGGTGGTGGTGACGATGTTCTTCTCCGGGATGCTGCTGCCGATCGGCCTCTTCCCCGGCTGGCTCGGCGGGCTCGCGGGGGCGCTGCCCTTCGCGGCCATGATCCAGATCCCCACGGACGTCTTCCTGGAGCGGCACACCGGCACCGGCCTGCTCGGCATCCTCGGCCTCCAGGCGCTCTGGGCGGCCCTGCTGCTCGGAGCCGGGCACGCCGTCCAGCGGCTCGCGACCCGCAAGGTGGTGGTCCAGGGTGGCTGACCTCGTCCGCACCGGGGCGCTCCCCGTCCGCACCGAGGCGCCCGCCGTCCGGTCCGAGACCGTCGCCGCGCGGGTCCGCTGGGCGGTCCGCTCCTGGTGGCTGGTGGCCGCCATGTGGAACCGCTCCACCATGTCCTACCGGCTCTCCTTCGCCCTGATGGCCGTGGCGAGCACGGTCATCACCTTCCTCGACTTCGTCGTCATCCTGCTGATGTTCCAGCACACCCACGCCCTCGGCGGCTGGACCCTGCCCGAACTCGGCTTCCTGTACGGGACGTCGGCGTTCGCGCTGGGCGCCGCCAACCTGCTGGTCGGCACGGCCGACGCGCTCGGCGAACGGATCCGCGCCGGCAGCCTGGACACCATGCTGATCCGCCCCGCCCCCGCGCTGGCCCAGCTCTGCGCCGAACGCTTCACCCTCCGCCGGCTCGGGCGGCCCGTGCAGGCGACGGCGGTGCTGGTCTGGTCGCTGGCGGCGCTGGACGTCGACTGGACGTGGGACCGGGTGCTGCTGGTGCCCGTCCTGCTCGTCTGCGGCACCACCATCTTCGCGGCGGTCTTCATCGGCGGAGCCACCGTGCAGTTCTGGTGGGGCGAGGCCGGTGAGCTGCAGAACTCCCTCACCTACGGCGGCGCCACCCTGCTGCAGTACCCGCCGACGATCTTCGCCAAGGAGCTCGTGGCCGGCGTGGTCTTCGGCGTCCCGCTGGCCTTCGCCAACTGGCTGCCCGCCCTGCGCATCCTCGGCCGGCCCGATCCGCTCGGCCTGCCGGCGGCCTTCCAGTACGCCTCGCCCGTCGCCGCGGTGCTCTGCTGCGCCGTCGCCGGCCTCGCCTGGCGGGCCGGCCTGCGCGCCTACCGCGGCACCGGCAGCTGACCCCCACCCCCTCGTGAAAGCAGAACTCCCATGGCACTGATCGAACTCGACGACGTCCGCCGCACCTTCACCGTCCGCGCCAAGGCCGGCCGGATCAAGCGCGAGAAGCGCGAGGTGCGCGCGGTGGACGGGCTGAGCTTCACGGTGGAGGCCGGCGAGTGCGTCGGCTACATCGGCCCGAACGGCGCCGGCAAGTCCACCACCATCAAGATGCTCACCGGCATCCTGGTGCCCTCCGGCGGGCGGCTGCGCGTCGCCGGCGTCGACCCGGCCCGGGAGCGCGTCGCGCTGGCCCGCCGGATCGGCGTCGTCTTCGGGCAGCGCACCACGCTCTGGTGGGACCTGCCGCTGCGCGACTCCTACGAACTCGCCCGCCGGCTCTACCGGATCCCCGACCACCGATATCGCGCCAACCTCCGACGCTACGTCGAACTGCTGGACCTCGGCGCCCTGTTGGACACGCCGGTGCGCCAGCTCTCGCTCGGCCAGCGGATGCGCGGGGACTTGGCGGCGGCGCTGCTGCACGACCCGCAGGTGCTCTACCTGGACGAACCCACCATCGGGCTCGACGTGATCAGCAAGGGCAAGGTCCGCGACTTCCTGCGCGAGGCCAACCGCGAGCAGGGCACCACCGTGCTGCTCACCACGCACGACCTCACCGACATCGAGCAGCTCTGCGACCGGGTGATGGTGATCGACCACGGCCGGGTCGTCTACGACGGCGGGCTGGACGGCCTGCACGCGGCGGGCGAGAGCGAACGGATCCTGGTGGTCGACCTCGCCGAGGCCCGGCCGCCGATCGAGGTGCCCGGCGCGCGGGTCGTGAAGGTCGAGGGACCGCGGCAGTGGCTGGCCTTCCCCGCCCAGCAGAGCGCCGCTCCGATCGTCGCGGCCGTCGCCGACCGGTTCCCGCTGGTCGACCTCTCGGTCCGCGAGCCCGCGATCGAGGACGTGATCGCGCGGATGTACGCGGAGGTCGCGATCGGCTGACCCGGGCGGGTGCGCCGGGCCCCGGCCCGATACGGGCGGGGCCGGGCGGCTCCCGGGTGGGCAGGGGCAGCAGCGCGGGCCGCCGGCCGGGACGGCGGCGGGGCGGCGCGGACGGGGTCAGGAGGATCGTCGGCCGGGGCGCGTACGTTCGGCCGAGGCGCTCAGGTGGGTGCGCGATGAGGCCGAGGGCAGGGCCGGGGGGCGTGTTGCCTGAGTGTCAGGGCGTGCGTGCCTGCGATGGGCCGGGGCCCCTGGAGGCGGACTCCCGGCGTGCGTTGCCCGGCGCGCCCTCCGCTCGCGCCGGGCAACGGGCAGACTGGCGGGGTGAGCGACGAACCCTTCAGCGGGACCGGCCCCGGCGTCCGGTTCACCGCGGCCGACGAGGAGAAGAGACGCGGCGTCCGCCGGATGAAGACCATCGCGACCGGTCTGCTGGCCTTCGCGACCCTGGTCTTCGCCCTTGCCACCTGGGCGAAGGCGGCCGGCGCCGGCGCCTGGGCCGGCTACGTGGCGGCGGCCGCGGAGGCGGGCATGGTCGGCGCCCTGGCCGACTGGTTCGCGGTGACCGCGCTGTTCCGCCGTCCGTTCGGCCTGCCGATCCCGCACACCGCGATCATCCCGACCAAGAAGGACGCCTTCGGCCGGTCGCTCGGCGACTTCGTCGGCGACAACTTCCTCTCCGGCCACGTGGTGCGCGGCCGGCTCGCCGCGCTCGGCATCGCCCGCCGGCTCGGTGAGTGGCTGTCCGCCCCCGGCAGTGCCGAGCGGGTCACCAAGGAGGCCTCGGCCGCGCTGCGCGGGGTGCTCGCGGTGCTGCGCGACGACGACGTGCAGGCGGTCGTCGGCGAGGCGGTGACCAGGCGGGCCGGCGCCACCTCGGTCGCCGAGCCGATGGGCCGGATGCTCGGCAAGGTGGTCGCCGACGGCGGCCACCACGGTGTGGTCGACCTGGTCGCCGTCCGGGCGCACGACTGGCTGGCCGAGAACCACGAGGAGGTGGTCCGGAAGGTCACCCAGAAGACCCCCGGCTGGACGCCGAAGTTCCTGGACAACCAGGTTGGCGAGCGGGTCTACAAGGAGCTGATGCGCTTCGTCTCCGACATCCGCGACGACCCCGAGCACCCGGCCCGTGGCGCCGTCGACAGCTTCCTCGCCGACTTCGCCACCGAGCTGCAGACCGACCCGGAGACCATCGCCCGGGTCGAGCGGGCCAAGTCCGACCTGCTGGCCCGCTCCGAGGTGCAGGACCTGATCGCCTCCACCTGGGCCGCCGTCCGCACCCTGGTGCTGAACGCCGCCGAGGACGAGGACAGCGAACTGCGCCGGCGCATCCGCACCGGCGTGCGGGACTTCGGCGCACGCCTGGCGACCGACCCGAAGCTCCAGGCCAAGGTGGACCGCTGGCTCCAGGACGCCGCCCAGTACCTGGTCGACACCTACCGGGCGGAGATCACCTCGCTGATCTCCGAGACGGTGGCAGGCTGGGACGCGGACGACGCCTCCCGCAAGATCGAGGCCAACGTCGGCCGCGACCTCCAGTTCATCCGGATCAACGGCACCGTGGTCGGCGCCCTGGCCGGACTGATCATCCACACCGTGGCGGTCGCCCTCGGGGGGTGAGCCGGGTCGCGCCGGGGCGGGACGGGGTCGGCCGGGTGTGCTTATCCTGGCGGACACTGCTCGATACGCGCGTAGAAACGTAGAGAACGCGTAGAAACGTAGAGAAGAAGGGCACCACCGTGGTCCAGCCGGACGGAAGTCGGATCGGAAACCCCAGCGGAAACCCCACCGGGAGCACGGCCGGGGGCCGTGCCGGGGGGCGGGGCATCGAGGCGTTCATCGCTGGGATGCCCAAGGCGGAGCTGCACGTCCACCACGTCGGCTCGGCCTCGCCGCGCGTCGTCGCCGAGCTGGCCGCCCGCCACCGCGGCCAGGCCAGGGTGCCGACCGACCCGGCGGCCCTCGCCGAGTACTTCACCTTCACCGACTTCGCCCACTTCATCGAGGTCTACCTCAGCGTCGTCGACCTCATCCGCGACGCCGAGGACGTCCGCGCGCTGACCTACGGCGTCGCCGAGGACATGGCCCGGCAGAACATCCGGTACGCCGAGCTGACCGTCACCCCGTACTCCTCGGTCAGCCGGGGCATCCCCGACGTCGCCTTCATGGAGGCCATCGAGGACGCCCGGCTGCACGCCGAGAAGGAGCTCGGCGTGGTGCTCCGCTGGTGCTTCGACATCCCCGGTGAGGCCGGCCTGGCCGCCGCAGAGGAGACCGCCCGGCTCGCCGTCGACCTCGCCCCCGAAGGCCTGGTCAGCTTCGGCCTCGGCGGCCCGGAGATCGGCGTGCCGCGCCCGCAGTTCAAGCCGTACTTCGACCGGGCGCGCGCGGCCGGCCTGCGCAGTGTCCCGCACGCCGGCGAGACCACCGGCCCGGAGACGGTCTGGGACGCGCTGCGGGTGCTCGGCGCCGAGCGCATCGGCCACGGCACGCAGGCCGTGAAGGACCCGGCGCTGCTGGACTTCCTCGGTGAGCACCGGATCCCGCTGGAGGTCTGCCCGACCTCCAACATCGCCACCCGGGCGGTGGAGCGGATCGAGGAGCACCCGATCAAGCAGATGGTCGACTCGGGCCTGCTGGTCACCGTCAACAGCGACGACCCGCCGATGTTCGGCACCGACCTCAACACCGAGTACGCGGTGGCGGCCCGGCTGCTGGACCTGGACGAGGCGGGCGTCGCCGCGCTGGCGCGCAACGCCGTCGAGGCGTCCTTCCTGGACGCGCCCGGCAAGGCCCGGATCGTCGGCGAGATCGACGCCTACCTGGCCGGGTGGGACCGCGGCTGACCTGCGTCCTCCTGCGCCGGCTCCGGGCCGGCCGGGTGGTGGTGACCGCCCCTGCCGGGTTCGCCCGGCAGGGGCGGTTCCGCGTCTGGCGCCACCCCTTCGGGTGATGGCGCCATAATGGCACTTCTCATGGTGCCATCGATGTGCCATGCTGTGGGCCATGGACCTCACGCCGTACGTCGACAATCTCCGGCACGAGCTCGCGGTAGCGGCGGGCGCGGGCGGGGACGAAGCCCGCGCTCTGGCCGAGCGCCTGACTCTGCCGCTGGAGTCGGCCGCACGGCTCACCCTGCTCAACGCCCTCTCCGCCGCGATGGGCGAGGTCACCCGTGACCTCGCCCCGGGTTCGGTGGACGTCCGGCTCCGCGGGCTCGATCCGGAGTTCGTGGTGACGGTGCCGCCCTCGGTGGAGCCGTTCCACGAGTCCGGCGAGCTCCTGGCACCGGCGTCACCGGTGGTGCCACCGGCGGCATCGATGGCGCCATCCGTGGCGCCGGACGCGGATGACAGCAACACCGCCCGGATCAACTTCCGTCTGCCCGCCCATCTCAAGACCAGGGTGGAGGAGGCCGCCGGGCAGGAGGGCCTCTCGGTCAACGCCTGGCTGGTCCGGGCGGCCGCCGCCGCATTGGAGCCGGGCGAGCCCGCCCGCGCCGTCGGCCGGACCAGGCGGGCGACGGGCCAGGGCTACACCGGCTGGGTCCGGTAGCCGCTTCTCGCTCCGCTCCTTCCCACGTCACCAGTCTCGACGTCACCCCGCCCGACGGGCGGGAACACCCACCAGAGCCAAGAGGACGGGACAGCCATGCCTACTTTCGACACCCCCGACCCGATCAACGTCACCCTCGAATTCGACATCCTCTCCGTGCGGATCACCGCGGGGAAGCGCACCGACACCGTGGTGGAGGTGCGGCCGGCCGACGCCGACGTGGAGGCGGACGTCAAGACCGCGGCGCAGACCAAGGTCAGCTGCGCCGGCGGCGCCCTGGTCGTCAAGGGCCCGAAGAAGCGCTCCCTCTTCGGCAAGCCGGGCTCGGTGGACGTCACCATCGAGCTGCCGGCCGGATCCGAGATCAACGGGGACGCGCCCATCGCGGACTTCCTCTGCGAGGGCCTGCTCGGTGACTGCCGGCTGAAGACCTCGGTCGGCCGGATCCAGGTCGAGCAGGCGGCCACCGTCCGCCTGAAGACCGACCACGGCGACATCCGCCTCCAGCGCGCCGACGGGGACGCCGAGATCGCCGGCTCCGGCCGGGTCGAGATCGGCGCCATCCTGGGCGCGGCGACGGTGAAGAACCTCAACGGCGAGACGGTCATCGGCGAGGTCGGCGGCGACCTCAAGGTCAACTCGTCCAACGGCCAGGTCAGCGTCGGCGTCGCCGGCGCGGACGTCGACATCAAGTCGGCCCACGGCGCCATCCGGATCGGCGAGGTCGTCCGCGGGCAGGTGGCCCTGCAGACCGCCGTGGGGGACTTGGAGATCGGCATCCGCGAAGCGTCGGCCGCCTGGCTCGACGTCCACACCCGGCTCGGCAGCGTCCGCAACACGCTCGCATCCACGGAGGGCCCGGGCGGGGCCGACGAGACCGTCGAGGTCCGCGGCCGGACGCAGCTCGGCGACATCGTGATCCGGCGTTCCTGACCATCCGCCATCTCCGGCCGCCGGTGCCTCGTGGCAGCTCTCGGCACCTCGTGGCACCTCGTGGCACCTCAGCACCTCGGCACCTCGGCACCTCGGCACCCAAGGAAGCGTGACCGTCATGACCTTAACGCCCGCCTCCGCCACGCTCACCGCGTCGGCGATCACCGCCACCGGGCTGACCAAGTCCTACGGCGGGAAGACGGTGCTCCGCGGCATCGATCTGACCATCCCCGAGGGCACGGTCTTCGCCCTGCTCGGGCCGAACGGCGCCGGCAAGACCACCGCCGTGCAGATCCTCTCAACCCTGATCCCGGCCGACGACGGCGTCGTACGGGTGGCCGGCCACGACCTCGTCCGGGAGGCCGGCGCGGTCCGCGCGGCGATCGGCGTCACCGGGCAGTTCTCGGCGGTGGACAACCTGCTCACCGCCCAGGAGAACCTGCTGCTGATGGCCGACCTCAACCACCTCGGCCGTCGGGAGGGGCGGAGGCGGGCGGAGGAACTGTTGCGGCGGTTCGACCTCACGGAGGTGGCGACGAAGCCGGCCGTCACCTTCTCCGGCGGCATGAGACGCAAGCTGGACCTCGCCATGACGCTGGTCGGAGACCCGCGGATCATCTTCCTGGACGAGCCCACCACCGGCCTGGACCCGCGCAGCCGGCGCACGATGTGGGAGATCATCCGGAGCCTGGTCGCCGACCACGGCGTCACCGTCTTCCTCACCACCCAGTACCTGGAGGAGGCCGACCAACTCGCCGACCGGATAGCCGTCCTGGACGGTGGCCGGATCGTCGCCGAGGGTACGGCGGAGCAGCTGAAGCGGCTCATCCCGGGCGGCCACCTGCGGCTGGGGTTCGCCGGTCCGGCCGAACTCGCCTCGGCCGCCGCGCTCTTCACCTACGCCGCGGCCGACGAGGAGGCTCTCGCCCTCTCCATCCCCGGCGACAACTCCGTCGTCACGGTGAAGGCGGTCCTGGACGTGCTCGACAACGCCGGGGTCCGGGCCGAGTCACTGACCGTGCACACCCCCGACCTGGACGACGTGTTCCTCACCCTGACCGAGGGGGCCTCCCGATGAGCACCACGACGACCTACGCCGTCAGCGACTCCCTGACGATGCTGCGGCGCAACCTCAAGCACGCACAGCGGTACCCGTCGATGACCTTCGCGGTCGTGATGATGCCCGTGATGATGCTGCTGCTGTTCAACTACGCGTTCGGCGGAGCACTCGGCCTCGGCATCGGCGGAGGCGACTACATCGACTACGTCACCCCCGGCATCCTGCTGATGGCGGCGACGTCCGGGGCACTGGTGACGGCGGTCGGCGTCTGCGTCGACATGACCGAGGGCATCGTCAACCGCTTCCGGACGATGGCGGTCTCGCCCTCGGCCTTCCTGACCGGGCACGTGGTCGGCAGCGTCATCCAGACGGTGATCGGCATGGTCCTCGTGCTCGCCGCCGCCCTTGCGATGGGCTTCCGGCCCAACGCGACCCCGGTGGAGTGGCTCGCCGCCTCCGGCCTGCTCGTCTTCGTCATCCTGGCCCTGACCTGGCTCGCCGCCGGCATCGGCTTGGTCGCGAAGACTCCGGAGAGCGCCAGCAACCTCCCGATGCCGCTCCAGTTCCTGCCCTTCATCGGCAGTGCCATCGTCCCGCCGGACTCCATGCCCACGGCACTGCGGTGGTTCGCCGAGTACCAGCCCTTCACCCCGGTCATCGAGACCCTGCGAGGCCTGCTGATGGGCACGGAGATAGGCAGCAGCGCGATGGCTGCCCTCGCCTGGTGCATCGCCCTGGCCGCCGTCGGCTACCTCTGGGCGCGCAGCACCTTCCACCGCACCGCGCGGCGGTAGCCCGCCTGCTCTCCGTCCCACCGGGCCGTCACCGCGACAGGTGGCGGTCGCCGGCGGTTCCCGCTCGGGCGCCCCCGCCCGCCGCGGCAGTCGCTGGGCGGCCGGCCCGGCCGGACGACCCCCTTTCGGCCCGTGCTCGGCGACCGTTCCACGGTGCGGGTGCTCCTTGTGCGGGTTGCAGGCTGCGGACTGCGGGTTGCGGGTGCCGGGTCGCCGGGGTGGGTTCAGAGGCTGCGGGCGGTGATGTCGCCGTAGCTGGTGGTCGCGTGGATGGCGAGTTCGGCGGTGTCGTTGTCGGTGTTCTTGAGGGCGTTGTTGATGCGGCCGTGGGCGGTGCCGGCGTCGAGGGAGGCGGTGGTTGCGCGGGCGGCGCCGATGGTGATGTCGCCGGCCTGGGTGCGCAGTTCGACGG